>JAZSMW010000041.1:0-3335 GCA_045536095.1 Clostridia bacterium | reverse complement strand
TAGGTAATGAAAATATAAAAGAAACAGTTTTAACAAGATTTGAATATGAACAAAGGTTGAATTCTCTTAGAGCTTATGTTAAACAAAAATCAAAAATATAAATGGAATTCATTTTAAAAAAGTTATCAATAAAATAAAAATACTCACAAAGGTAGGTGAGTATTTTTATTATCTTATATCTAAATATTTTTTGTCACTTCATAATATCCATCTTGATTTTGGTTAGATGAATAACCATCTGCTAAATAATTTGTGCCTGTTCCATCAGCGTTATTGTTTTGTGGGTTAAAGTTATAAAAGCTTCCGCCAGTAACAACAATAGATGCAGTGTTGTTTTCTGCGTTCTGATTATAGCAATTTAATGTTTCTCTATATTGGTCATTTTGATAATTGGCAAGTTGCTGAATTTTATATTCGCCACCCATAACTTCTAATGAGCCTTCAAAAACATATACGCAGGTAATATTTCCAAAGAACTTAGAGTCTTTTATTACGCAATTTCCGCCATCTCTTATGTCAACTGCAAAACAGTCGTCTTCTTTGGCAGAAACCTCACCATTACCGGTTATTGTTAAATTGCCATTTGCACCAACAGAAATAATTGACCACGATTTTGTTTCTTCGTCCCAAATGTCGCTGGTGTTGTATAGTTTGTTGCCGTTAAGATCAAGTGTCATTTTTTGTGTTATATTAACTTGTGCAGTGACTTCTATGTCGTTATCTAAAACAATAACAGTATTTTCTTTTGCGTTTGTGATGGCTTCAGCTAATTCATTAGCAGTTTTTACGTGAACTCTAGGTTCATTAGTGCAAGCACAAATTGCAAGAACGCATGGAACAATAAGCAAAACAAGGCATAAAATAGATAAATATTTTTTCATAAATCCTCCTAAATTTGACCAATAATTGGTTAAATCTATTTTAGTATTTTCAAACAAACGCAAAATATGTATTATGTTAAATAAACACCTATTAAAAAAAATTAGTTTTCTTTTAAATTAAAAAAAGATTATTGTTTACAAAATAAAAAATATATGTTAAAATACATTCATATTTTAGAGGAGATATACAATGGTAGATAAAGAAAAATGTATTGGATGTGGCACTTGTGTGCAACTTTGCCCAGTAGAAGCAATTAGTTTTGATGCTGATGGTAAGGCTGTTATAGATCCTAACAAATGCATTAAATGTGGCACCTGTGAGGCATCTTGCCCTGTAGAGGCAATAAAAATTAATTATTAATATTATAAACTTATTTAAAAGGGTTCAAAATTTATGGAAAAAATAGCAATCATTAAGTTAGGCGCGCAAACAATTAAACTTTCACTAGTAGATGTTGCACCAAACGGATATTACAATCTTTTTGATGAAATTGTAGAGGCAGTTAAATTGGGGGCATCTATAGAAAAAGATAATTTAATTAAGTCATCAATTATTTCAGAATCTTTAACGTTATTAAAATTATTTAGAAAAATATGTGACGCAAATAATGTAAGCAGGGTAGTTGCGGTTGCAGAAAGCTTTATTAAAGTTGCAAAAAACCAAAAAAGTTACTTTGACGAAATTTATAACAACACAGGTTTTGCATTTAATATTTTAACTCCAGAAGAAGAGGTTAAGCTTGTTTATAAAGGTATAACTAGTTTAATAGACATATCTAAAGCCATTGGGGTTTATATTGCACCAAATCAAACTCATATTTTGCAATTTAATCGCCGAACAATAATAAATGTAGAAACAATAGATTATGGCTATTTAAATTTGGCAGAAAAGTATATTGACGTAATAGATCCAGAGCAAAAATGCGAAAGCATGCTAAAGGAAATAACGTTTGCCTTAAAAAACAACCCATTCTTTTCATCTTTAGAACCAGAGCTTTCATTTGTTGGTGTTGGTTCGGTTTTCGAAAGTTTGGGTAAACTTTCAAGAAAAGTTAGTAAATATCCAATAGATATTGAAAATAACTACTTAGTTACTAAAGAGTCTTTTGATGATGTTTATAACATAGTAAAAACACTAGATTTAGACAAAACAAAAAAACTAAAGGGTATATCAGAAGAAAGGGCAGATACATTAAGCAGTGGCTTGGTTATTGTTAAGGCTCTTATAGATATGTGCAATATGCCAAATATAAGCGTATGTGCAAATGGTTTTGATGAAGGTATTATTTCTCAATCTATTTCAGCAGATACAATGCTTATGCCTTCGGATATGTTGTCTGTTAGCCTAGAAACAATTAGAGCTTTTTACGATAGAGAACTTTCTAACACTGCAAATGTGTATAATCTTGCAATAATTTTGTTTAAACAATTAAAAGTTATTCATAAATTGCCAAGAAATTACGTTAAGCCATTAAGAATTGCAGCATCAATGTATAATTGTGGCACAAGAATTGGTTTTGAAGACTATGCTAACAAGAGTTTTGAAATAATAATTAATTCAAAATTAAACGGCGCTTCTCAAAAAGATATTTTACTTGCAGCATTTACTTGTAAGGCACAAAATTTAGAAAATCTTTCACTTGCAGAGTGGATGAAATATAAAGATGTTTTACTTGACGAAGATTTAGATGCTGTTAGAAAATTAGGTGTTATTATTAAACTTGCATCGTCAATGGATAAATCTAGAATGGGAAATATCACAGACATTTCTTGCGATATTTTGGGTGATTCAATTATTATGAAAACAATTGTTAAAAATGATGCTAGCTTTGATGTAATGCAGGCTCAAAAGGTTGGTGCAGAGTTTAAAAAAGTGTTCAAAAAAACACTACAAGTTATTTAGTTACATTTGTTAGATGTGAACTCTTTGTAACCCATATTGGGTTATTTAGGGTTCATTTTTTAATGCATTATGGTTGGCATTTATGCCTTATATTCTATTAAGTCAAATGTAATAAAAATTATCTGTTAAACAGTTGATTGGAGTTAATGTAGGGCGGGTTGGTAAAAAATTAACAACTATTAATATATTTGTTGCGTTTGATACATAATTTTTTGAGCAAGTTTTAATTTTATTTGCCACAATGATAACAGATGATGTATAATTAATTTGTTTTTAATATAAATTATAGGAGATTTTATGCAAAACGAAGAACAAATTGAAGAATTAATGCTAGAATATTCAGAAGCAATTGAAAAAGCGTATAACCATTTATTAGATGAGTATCAAATAATTAGAGCGGGAAGAGCAAATCCTCATATTTTAGATAAGGTTTTAGTAGATTATTATGGGGTTATGACTCCAATCAATCAAATGGCAAATATTCAAGTGCCAGAAGCAAGGATGATCGTTGTAAATGTTTGGGATGCATCACAGCTTAAAAATGTTGCAAA
>JAZSMW010000019.1:0-19128 GCA_045536095.1 Clostridia bacterium | reverse complement strand
TCCCAATCTTGTAAGTCTAATTTTAACTGCCATAAATTTCTCCTTTTTGTTTAAATTTTATATATTCAATTAAAAGCCAAGCTTTTAATGGGAATATTAACTTTAAAAGCCAAACAACCTGCCAATTCCTTTTTTGTTTTTAAGTTGTTTTAGCATTTCTTTAGATTGTTCAAATTGCTTTAAAAGCAAATTTACATCTTGTATTGTTGTGCCACTGCCTTTTGCAATTCTCTTTTTTTGGCTTGCTTTTATAAGGTCTGGGTTTCGTCTTTCTTTAATTGTCATGCTTTGCACAATGGCTTTGTTATGAACCAAAACCCTTTCATCTATTTGCATGCCTCCCATTTTTGCACTTAAGCCCGGTATCATAGAAATAAGATCATTTATATTTCCCATTTTTTTAATATTTTCCATTTGTGTTAAATAATCTTCAAACGTAAATGAGTTTTCTCTAAATGCCTTTTCTAATTTTTTAGCCTCTTCTTCACTAACCGCCTCTTGAGCTTTATCTATTAAAGTTAATACATCCCCCATGCCCAAAATTCTAGATGCAATGCGATCTGGATAAAATGGCTCAATATCACCAATTTTTTCTCCCACACCACAAAACTTGATTGGTTTAGATGTTATTGCCTTAATAGAAAGTGCCGCACCACCTCGAGTGTCTCCGTCTAACTTTGTTAAAATAACACCCGAAATGTTTAAGTCGTTATTAAAACTTTCGGCAACGGTAACTGCATCTTGACCTGTCATAGCATCTACTGTAAGTAAAATTTCGGTAGGATTAACTTCTTTTTTTATGTTTTTAAGTTCATTCATTAACTCTTCGTTAATATGCAACCTACCAGCAGTGTCTATAATAACAGTGTCGTAACCTTGACTTAATGCAAACTCTACAGCTTGCTTTGCAGTTTTTACTGGGTTTTGTGTACCCTTTTCAAAAAAGGCGACTCCCGATTGATTGGAAACAACTTTTAATTGCTCAATTGCCGCAGGTCGATAAATATCACAAGCCACAGTAATTGGTTTTTTACCACTTTTTTTAAGCAAATGACCGAGTTTTGCACACATGGTTGTTTTACCAGCCCCTTGAAGACCACACATCATTATTATTGTTGGCGGTGCTGACGATACCTTAAGTTTTTGATCTGGGCTTTTCATAAGTTCAATTAATTCTTCGTTAACAATTTTTACAACTTGTTGCCCTGGCGTTAAACTTTTTAAAACACTATCACCAACAGCCTTTTCAGACACATTTTTTATGAAATTTTTAACAACTAAATAATTAACATCGGCCTCGAGTAATGCCATTTTAATTTCTCGCATGCCTTCTTTCACTTCTAGTTCGGTAAGTTTGCCTCGATTTGTTAGTTTGCTAAAAATGTGACTCATTCTTTCGCTTAAACTGCCAAATAACCCCATTTTAAACCTCCTTTAAAAGTGAAATAACGTCTTTTCGTAAATTGGTGCTTGTTTCCACCAAGTGTGATAACTTTTGCTTAAAGCTTAACATTTTTAAAGTTTTTTCTAACTTTATAAGTTTATTTTCCGCAATTTTAATTGCATCCAACACTGCCGGTTTAGAAATATTTAAAAATGTTGCAATTTCTTGATAACTCATGTTTTCATTAACATACATAGAAAGCATTTCGCGTTTTTTTGGCGTTAACAATTCTCCATAAGTGTCAAGTAACAAACCAAGTTCAACAGCCTTGTTTAGTTCCATAACTTCAAAACCCTTTTAAGCCGTTAAGCAAAATTACTTAACTAGTGTATCACACACTTTTTAAAATTGCAAGAGTTTTTTTGTTTTTATTTTTAATTTTTTTGTTTTGTATCTCATTGAGTATCTTTTTTATGTTATAACCTCTTTTTTTATTGGCTCCAACAATGCTAATTTCTAATGATGCATTAAATTTATTTAATCAACCGTTTAAATTATTAAAAAAAGATGAAATACTTTTCATCTTTTTTGTTATTTATTTAGTTTTATCTCTCCCGATTTAACATCCATTAAACTTTGATTGTGATCTAAGTTACCATCATACACATTTGTTTTTCCACACTGGCCATTTCTATATGTTCTACTAACAGAATATTTGCCATCCTCATATAAGCAATAATAAATATGCTTTTCTTTACATTGTTTGCTCTCTAAATAACTTACATCTAGCTCATCTCTAATTTCAACAACTTTTCCATTTTGAGTTAAATAACAAACCTTTTTTGTGCGAATTTCATGCTCATTAGACTTGCCAATTCCTGTTGTTTTTACAAGATGTTCAAGTTGTGCAGACGTAACCGTTGACGACTCCCATTTAAAAATGTAATTACATTCTTTATCACACGAACCATTATACCTTTCTATACTTGAAGTGTACTTTTCTGATTCTATTGTTTTTACTTCCAAACTTGAAGTGTTATTTCCGTTTTCAACCATCTCTATTGTTATTAGCGTTAATGTAGAAACATCATTTGGCTCAGAAGAAAGTCGACTGCCAATATCTGTATATTCAAGCACTAGTTCATCTTCTATTTGCTTTCTGGTTATTGAACAGTTTTTTATTACTTGACCATTTTTTATTATTTGCACACTGTAAATACCATAACTATCATCAACAATTTTATATTCCGCATCATATTGTTTTGCCATTTTTTGTGCCAAATAATTTGCAACTTGTGGGCAAACCTCATGCCATGTTAAATTTTCGGCATTATCTAAAACAAAATCTCTAAATTTTGTTGTTAATTGCCAATTTTTTACTTTAGCCAGTATGGCCAATTGTTTTTGTATTTTTGCTTTAAGTTTTGGCTCTAGCCCACTCAAATATAGATCTAACTTTTGTAAATAATATTGTAATATCATGTTTGCTCCTTTGTTATATATAATAACACATATTTATTTAGTGGGTCAATATCTCCACATAAAAATTTTTACTTAGGTTAAATTAACTGCAAAACAATTGCACTACAAAGTCCATAAGCTTTGTTTGTTAAAGTTAATATATCTTTTTTAACTTTAATTAGCTTTGCATGTTTTAACATCTCTAATTCATTTCTTTTTCTTTCCTGCAAATCATATCCCATTTGTTTTAACTTTGTCAAATTTAACCCTTGTTTTGTGCGTAGTGCTAGCATTATTGTTTCTTCTATTATTTGCTCATTGGTTAATTTTTCATAATTTGATTTTCCCAAATAATAGTCTTTTACGCTATTTGAGTTATTAAACCTAACACCATCAACAAAACTATGTGCCGCAACTCCAAAACCAATATATTCTCCCATTTGCCAATAGTTTGTATTGTGCAAACACTTAAAGCCTTTTATTGCAAAGTTAGAAATTTCGTACCTATTAAATTTGTTATGTTTTAACGTTTTTGCAAGTTCATTATACAGATCCACACACTCATCATCATTTGCAACATTAACGCATCCGTCTTGTACCATTTTACATAGCAAAGTACCCTCTTCCAACATCAACATATATGCCGAAATATGTGTTACTCCTAGCTCAATTAATTTAACAGCAGAACCCAGCAAACTTTGTTTAGTTTGATTTGGAATGCCTATCATTAGGTCACACGAAATATTTTTAAAACCAACATTTTTTGCAATGTCAATTGCTTTTATCGCTTGGTTTTTTGTGTGTCTACGCCCTAAAACTTTTAATTCTTTATTACATAAGCTTTGCACACCAAAACTTATGCGGTTTATACCCATTTTAAAATACTGTTCTGCTTTAAATTTCGTAAAAGAACACGGGTTACACTCTATGCTAATTTCTGCAGTTTTTCTTACTTTAAAATGTTTTTTTATTGCATTTAATATACTTTTAATATATCCGGAATTTATTAAACTGGGTGTGCCTCCTCCAAAGTAAATACTACTAACTTCTCTATCTTTATATTTTGTAGCATTAGCATTTATTTCATTAATTAAAAATGCTACATATTTTTTAATTTCTTGATTGCTCGCCCTTCCCGAAACAAAATTACAATAATTGCATTTACCCAAACAAAAGGGTATGTGCACATATATTCCAAAATTTTTTTTATTCATCATTTTTATGATTTATCTTCCCAAAATCCTATTAATCCTTTCTTTAATTATTTCCTTTTTTTCAGCATCTTTTTGGTTTTCAACATGCAATAGTTTCTTTTTTAATGCTACTGCATATTTTCCATATACTTATTCATTTTGTCCTCACTATTATATTAATCTTCTTCATTTGTTCTAAGTATGCTCATAAATGCTTCACTTGGCAGCTCAATAGAACCAATTTTTCGCATACGCTTTTTACCCTCTTTTTGTTTTTCTAAAAGTTTGCGTTTACGAGAAATATCTCCACCGTAACATTTTGCTAGCACATCTTTTCTTAATGCCGAAATTGTTTCTCTTGCTATAATTTTCCCTCCAACACATGCCTGAATTGGAACCTCAAACAGCTGTCTAGGAATTACTTTTTTAAGTTTTTCGGCAATTGCCCTTCCCCTTTCGTACGCCTTTTCTCTGTGAGCTATTAAACTTAGCGCGTCACATTGCTCATTATTTAACAAAATATCTAAACGAACTAAGTCGCTTGGCATAAACCCACATAGCTCATAGTCTAAACTTGCATAACCCTTGGTTCTAGATTTTAATGTATCAAAAAAGTCATATATAATTTCACCCAAAGGAATTGTATAATCTAATCTAACGCGTTGTTTATCTAAATACTCTAAATTATGATAAACCCCTCGTTTGTTTTGACATAATTCCATTATTGCCCCAACATATTCTGGAGGCGAAAACACCTGAAGTTTTACCATTGGTTCTTCTATTCTATCAATTTCTACAACCGGAGGTAAAATTGAGGGATTACTAACCTCTATCATATCTCCACTTGTTTTATAAACATTGTAGCTAACACTAGGTGCTGTAGTAATTATGTCTAAATTAAACTCACGCTCTAACCTTTCAGTTATTATCTCCATATGAAGCAGCCCCAAAAAGCCACATCTAAAGCCAAACCCAAGCGCCTTAGAAACCTCTGGACTAAATGTTAAAGACGCGTCATTTAATTTTAATTTTTCTAATGCATCTTTAAGGTCATTATATTTACTGCCATCAGTTAAAAATATTCCACTAAAAACAACAGGTTGAACTTCCTTATACCCCGGTAGTTGCTCTTTTGTTGGGTTTATGGCATCTGTTATTGTATCACCAACTTTTGTGTCAAGTAAGTTTTTAATGCTTGCCGCAATATACCCAACATCCCCAGCCATTAAACTATCACAAGGTTTCATGTTTGGAGTAAAAACACCAACCTCAGTTACTTCATATTCTTTTCCTGTTTGCATCATTTTTATTTTTGAACCAATTTTCACTCTTCCATCAAAAATTCTAACAAAACAGATTGCCCCTTTAAAATTATCATAATAACTATCAAATATTAATGCTTTTAAAGGTGCATCTTCGTTCCCGTTTGGGCAAGGAATTGCATCAATAATTTGGTTTAAAACCTGATCTATATTAATTCCATCTTTTGCCGAAATGCATGGAGCATTATCGGCAGGTAATCCAATTACATCTTCAATTTCACTCTTTGCTTTTGATATATTTGCACTTGGCAAATCTATTTTATTAATAACTGGCAAAATGGTTAAGTTGTTATCGATTGCTAAATATGCATTTGCAAGTGTTTGTGCCTCTACCCCTTGCGAAGCATCAACAATTAATATTGCCCCCTCGCAAGCAGCAAGCGAGCGTGAAACCTCGTAAGTAAAGTCTACATGCCCCGGAGTATCTATTAAATTTAGTGTATATTCTTCGCCGTCTTTTGTATAAAACATTCTGCTTGGAGTTAATTTAATGGTAATGCCCCTTTCCTTTTCTAGTTCCATACTGTCTAAAAGTTGGTCACTCATCTCTCTTTTACTAACCGTTCCGGTATGTTCTATTAACCTATCTGCAAGAGTGCTTTTACCATGGTCTATATGTGCTACAATACAAAAATTACGAATGTTTTTTTGCCTACTACTCATTTTTTCTCCTAATGTCAACAATTATACTAAACAAATAAAAAAAATGCAATTGTTCTTTTACATTTAATTTTAAACACCATTTATTACGATTAACAAAATAAAATAACGCCAAAAAATTTAAACAAGTTAAATTTCATAAGTGATTGTTTCTTTGCTAATCGCTAGTGTTGGTGCTTTGGTTACTGTCGGAAATATTGCTTCAAACCTGCAAGCATCCTTTCGCCTAGAGAAATTTCCTACTACATAAAAAAAGAGAGAAAACGATTTTTTTCTCTCCATAATAATAAATTATATAAAAAATGTTTGATTAAAATATTTCTACGCCTGTTCTTCTGCTACTAAAACAGCCTCTCCCTTTTCTTCTTGAATTTTGTTAATCGAAACTTCGTATGCAATTTTATTTATAACCTCTCCACCGTCTAAATGCTTTTGATATTCTCTCGACTGAATTCTTCCCACTATGCAAACTTTCGTTCCAACACTCAATTCGCTAACAAATTTTGCATTTCTACCCCATGCAATACAAGGCAAATAGTCAGATTTGTTATATGCCCTATTTACTGCAATTAACACATCACATATTTCTCTATTAAACGGAGTTGTTCTATATGTTGGTTCTTTACAAATAAAACCTGTAATTTCAATTATATTAGGATTCATGTCCTCTTCAAAATCACAAAGTTCACGAACAAAAACCGTCAACATTAATTTACTTTTTCCGTCTTCTAATTTGTTATAACTTCTAAATTGACCCTTTATGCAAACATATTTGCCAATTTCAAATTTTCCACCATTTAACAATTTTTCAGAAACCGTTACAGGAACCTTATCTAAATGGTTAGAAAGTCTTGGAACTAAAAGACTTACCTCATAAAAAGCCTCTCCAAATGTTTCATGACTAAAAACCGGCTTGCTCTCAACCGTCCCACTTAAAAACACCCTATTGTTGTTCATTTGTTCAATTTTCATAATTTCTCCTATTTTTTAATTAAATTTTACTTTTTTGAAGTCCAGTTCTATCTATTGTGTAATTATCTTTATAAACTAATTCTCCAATGCTCCCCACTTTGAACCCTTTTTTGTTTAAACGATCCAACACCATTGGTAAAGCATCAACAATATGGTCCGAATTGTTGTGGCAAAGAATTATTGAACCATTCTTTACATTATTTAATATTCTCGTGGTTATTGCCTCCGCAGACAACCCTTTCCAGTCCAACGAATCAACATCCCATTGAATGGTTTTTAAGTTCATTTCTTCAGCCACTTCCAAAAGGGAATTGTTATAAGAACCAAATGGCGCTCTAAATAATTCAATCTCTTTGCCCGTTATGTTTTTAATTAGTTCAATGCTTTTGGAGAGTTCTAATCGTTGATCCGTTTTAGACAATTTTACCATGTCTGGGTGTGTGTTTGAGTGGGTACCAATTTCAAAACCTTTTTGGTCAATATATTCAACCATATCTCCATATTTATCCACCCAAAAACCAACCAAAAAAAATGTTGCTTTAACATTATATTCTTCGCAAATTTCAACAATCCGTTTTGTTTTATCTGCTCCCCATGCCGCATCAAAAGAGATTGCAACTTGTTTTTCGGTTGTTTCAACGGCATAAATTGGCACTTTTTTAGTAGAATACCCAAAGAATACCTCGGCAGAAACAGCTCCATTTATTGAGATTGCTAGTAGCACAGTTGCTAACAAAACCACCAAAACATACTTGATAGATTTTGATTTAACTACACAAAACATTTAAACCTCGCTTTTAATGTTAGATATAATTATTAAATTTGTTAATGCGATGATTTAGTTAAAATCATCATTTTTATTGTTATTTTGTCGATTCCGGTTTTTGTATTTTTATGACTATCTATTCCTGTTTAGAACTTTTTTTTAAAAATTTACTCTTGATAAATCAACAATTATATGATATATTTTTAATATACATAATTAAAAGGATGTTATATGCCAACTTTAACTCTTTTTGTAGGAACAAACGGTTCGGGAAAATCTACAATTTACAATTTGTTTGAAAAAGTTAAAAAGCCAATGGGAGAAAAAATTAACCCAGATGATATATTAAAAGAAATGAATGGAGACTGGAATAATAAAAATGATATAGCTAAATCTGGCATTATTGCATTAAAACGAATTAGCAAATGCATAAAAAACCAAAAATCTTTTAATTGGGAAATGACAATAATTAGCCATGCAGCTCTTAAATTAATAAAAACTGCAAAAAATAATGGTTTTACCATTAATTTGTATTTTGTGGGTGTAGAATCCTCAGATATTGCCCTTGAACGAATTGCAAATAGGGTTAAAGAAGGAGGGCATGGAGTTGATGCAGATTTAGTAAAGTACCGCCGCGCACATATGCTAGACAATATAAAAGAAGCATTACAATATGTAGACACTGCAATATTTTGCGACAACACTACCCTCCCAAAAATTATTGCAAGATATAAAAATGATAAATTAAAATTTACAAGAAAACGCTGTGCATGGTCCAAAGATTTAAGCCAAATTTTAACATCACGTGAAAATTTTTAAAATTTGTTAATTTTTTTTAAAAAAACAGTTGACACACCCTAAAAGGTATGATAATATGCAAAAGTACCTTGAAAGAGGGCGTGGGAGTTTAGCTCAGTTGGCTAGAGCATCTGCCTTACAAGCAGAGGGTCATTGGTTCGAGTCCATTAACTCCCACCACATTCAAACCCCTTAGTTGGGTTTTTTTTATGCTTAAAACATAAAGCTCACTAAAAAATATGAATAATATTATTCTAAATACGCATCCTAATCTTGCAAGGTTACTTGCAAAAATATGGGAGGTATTAAAATATGTTTGGTTTAAGCAAAAAAAATTCTGCAAAAAACAAAACCTCATCTAGCGCAACAAAAAACTGCTCTGGAAGCGGTTCAACTAGAACTAAATCTAGTTCTTCAAAACGCGGAACATCTTGTAAAAAATCGAACTCTAGTTCTGAAAAAGACTAAGTGTTAATCCCAAAAAAAACCTTCTCTCATTAAAGAGAAGGTTTTTTGCAATAATTTTGCTATCTTTTAAATTTATTTTTTCTTATTAACATTTCCTTATGTTTTTGAATTTCTGACTTTTTTTCTTGCATAATCTTATTTTCTGGCCTACTCATAATGTAGTATCTTAAATCATCCATTGCGTGATCGTCCTTTTTAATTGGAGCATCCCCATTTCCCCAAAAATATCCCTTTATTTCTCGTATCATGTTTTGACAATTTTTAAAAATAAACAGTTTGCTTTTGCCTTGTGAGTTTTTTAAATAACTTTTTACTCTATTTATTCCCGAATATAAATCTTTATTAACTTTAGAATTAACTAATATCCCATTATCGTAAAAAAGTTCGCAAACGTTTTTAGGGCTAGACAGAGTTCGTTGATTTGCTGCGCTATCAATTAACGCCGAATACATTCCATTGCTCGAAGTTGGCCAGTTTAATCTGTTACATATTTCCTTAATTTTGCTTGCATGATATTCAACCGTTTGTCCCGTTTGATATAGTTCTGCAATTACATATATATTTCCATCATAATCAACAGCGTACCAATGTGCAGAAAGTGGATTGTTTAGTCCGGGGTCTATAGAAATATTATCATACCATTCCCGGGGGATATTAAATGGTTCAATAACATTTATACTCTCATCAAACTCACTATAAACCTGTCCTCCATTATTTATAAACTTACCATATCTTCTACTTTCTAATTCGCTTTCGGACAAAGTTAAACTAAGTGCTTTAATTTCGTTTTGACTCAAATATGGGTTATCTGCCCACTCCATAAACTCACACCACACTTCGTCATCATTATTCTCGTTTAAATAAACTTCGTTATATACCCAAGTAAGGCCCTTTAGTGGTGTCATTGTTCCATAAATTTCTCCACACTTATCTAGCACTCTCATTCTACACTCTTTATAAATGTCATGAGGAGGTTCTTCATCAAACCACACATAATCCAAAGATGTTCCCTGAAACTTTTCCCTGCCCTGATCACAACTTTTAAACCCAATTTTGCTTTCTCCCCCAAAAACATTTTGAATTGTTATATAGTCTATAACGCCGTTTTCTAAACTATCTTTTCTTCCAGAAGACATAACAATTTGTTTTATCCAAGACTTATTTAAATAAGATAAAATTTTTGCTTGCGCAACATCTCTTTGCACCTGAGTAGAAAGTGAAACAACCCAAATAGAAATATCTTTCTTATTTTTTCTATATGGATGAATCCCCCTAGCAAGCCAAACCGTTTCCACCGCACCACACTCAGTTTTTCCACTACGGTTTCCGCCAAAAACCCATCTGTTTTTTTTATTACACTTATGAAACGCTAGTTGTTTTAAATGTTTAACCTCTCCTGAATTATATTTTTTTAGTTTATCATTACTTTCACCAGCTGTTTTTTTTAAATAAATGCCAGAAATATTTGCCAACAAATTTCGTTTATCCATAATCGTCTTTTTACTCTCTTTTTTGTTCTTTTTCCTTAAAAATCTTTAAACCTCTTATTAAATACAAAAGCTATAATAATTTCATGAAAGCCATAACACTATTTTTCAGTTTGTTTTTTTTAAGTTTTAACTGTTGCTTTTTTAACAGCAGTTGTTATTCTCAAATTTCTTACACATACTATGCAAAAATAATGGACAGTGAAACATACCTATATTCATCAACAGATAACCTCGAAGCCAGTCAACTTTTCATTTTGCCAGAATCATATTTTGTAGAACTGCTTTCAAATGCAACCGAGTCTCTTTATTATGCAAGGTACAACGATGTATATGGTTACATTAAAAAGGCACTTGTTAAACCCGTTAAATCCGAGCCACAAATGCCATTTTTAAATAACGTTTCTTTTAGAGTTTTTGTCCCAAGTGGAGCAAATTTAAGAAGCACTCCACAAAACCTAGGGGCCACAAACTTAATATACTCAATTCCATTTTTAGAAACAAATATATTATATTACGGAAAAATCTCTGGTGAAGAAGCCATTTCTAAAAAGGGAACAACATGGTTCTTTTGCAAATACTATGTGAACAACCTTTCATATTCTGGATATGTTTATTCACCACTATGCGACTGCCTATCTCCAATATCCAAAAATGAAGAAGTGGTTGAATTTATAAGCACACCACTCGTTTTTGAAGAAGATATTACTCAAACTTCAACAAACAAAATGGAGGGACTATCACAAACAGCACAAACAATAATAATTGTTGCAATAAGCCTGCCGTGTTTATTATTTATTTACCTTTTGTTTAAACCAACAAGAATTATAGAAAATTCATCTACATCTAGCAAAGCACGAGGAAAACGGCAACAAAATAAAAACAAAATATCTAAGCTTAGGCACTCCGATTATTTTGAGTTTGATGATGATTTTTAGCCAGCATATCCAAAATTAAAAGTTTTAACACAGTCGGTATATGCTTTACTTGTTAACAAACTTTCTGTTTGAATACTGTCATCTTGGTCAAGAGCTTTAATTCCAGAATAAACACTTTGAACAAATGGGTCTCTACAAAAATTTATCTCTATTTTTTCTGCAGTATATCCAATTTTTTTCATATACAAAACAAACTCACTTAGCGCATTCTTTGCTCGCCTGAAACATGAACGTAAGCTCATATTGTTTAACTTTGCAATAGTTTCACAATCTATTCCTTTAATATATTTTAAAACAATTATTTTTGCGCTAATTTTATTCATTGATGATATTGCTTTTTCAACTATTACTTTTAAGTTAATGTAATCGACTTTTTTATTTGTTAAATACATAATTTTTTTTGATACATTGACAATGGAATTTTCCTCACTCCATATACCACTTGCAAAAAAAGAATTTTTTGCAGTGGAGTCAACCAGCTTATCTATTGCACCACATAAGGCACCTAGATATTTATAGGCATTTAATAATGTTTTTGCCCAAATTAATTGATTGTTTTTCATTTTTTCTCCCCTTATGTTTCACATTTTCGGAAACAACATTGTTGTAAATATTTGGACACATATCTTGAAGTAATATGTAGATTAATAAGGTGCAACCCAAACCTTATTTCATTGGTATTTAAACAAAGTGCTGTTGTTTCGTCAACGACATTTCGACAAAATTCGACAAAACCTTATTACATTTGTACAAATGTTGTCAAAAATCATATAATATAAAACATATGTTCTAATATACTTGCTTTAATGCGTATTGTCAAGCATTTAAGCAAATAAAATAAAACATATGTTTCGTTTTTGAGTGTTTATGTTTAATACATAGGAATTTGTGGTTGTTCTTGTTCTGTTTTTTCTGGAATGTCTGCAACAATACACTCAGTTGTGAGTAGCGTTGAGGCAACAGATCCTGCGTGTTGCAATGCACTTCTTGTAACTTTAATCGGGTCAATAATACCAGCCTCTAACATGTTAACATATTTCCCTGTAAGTGCATCATATCCAAAATTTACATCATCATTATTCTCATATAAAACATGTAAAATTTCTTCTCCACTCACTCCGCAATTTTTTGCAATTTGTTTAACTGGTTCTTCTATGGCCATTTTAACTATTTCTGCGCCAATTTTTTCATCTCCACTTAAATTATTAATTAACTCATTTAAAACGCTTGTTGTTTTTAAGTAAGCTACACCTCCACCAGGGCCAATACCTTCTGCACTAGCAGCCTTTGTTGCAGAAAGAGCATCTTCTATCCTTAATTTTTTCTCTTTCATTTCAATCTCTGTTAGCGCACCAACTTTAATAACTGCAACCCCACCCGAGAGTTTTGCAAGCCTTTCTGTTAGCTTTTCTTTTTCGTAATCGCTTTGCTCTTTTTCTATTTGAGTTTTTATTGATTCAATTCTTGCCTTTATGTGTTCTACAGAGCCGCCACCCTCAACAATTGTTGTAGACTCTTTATCTACACTAACCATTTTTGCTCTACCAAGCATATTTAATGTTGTTTGTTTTAAATCTGCTCCCAGTTCGTCACAAATATATGTTCCTCCGGTTAAAATTGCAATATCTTCTAAATATGCCTTACGTTTATCGCCAAAACTTGGTGCTTTTACAGCCACAGCGTTAAAAGTTCCTCTAATTTTGTTTAAAACAAGGGTCGCAAGAGCCTCTCCATCAACATCATCGGCTATAATTAATAATTTTTCTCCAGTTTTAACAATCTGCTCTAAAATTGGCAAAATCTCTTGAATTGAAGATATTTTTTTATCTGTTATTAAAATATAAGGATTATCTAATTCGGCCACCATTTTGTCGTTATTTGTGCACATATAGGCAGAAATATATCCCCTATCAAACTGCATACCTTCAACAACACACAACTCAGTATTTAGTGTTCTCCCCTCTTCTAACGTAATAACCCCGTCTTTTCCAACTTTTTCCATTGCAGAAGCAATAAGTCCTCCAACTTCTTCATCTCCTGCCGAAATACTTGCAACTTGCGCTATCTCGCCACTGCTAGTAATTGGTTTTGCAATTTTAGAAAGCTTATCACAAACAACCGAAACCGCTTTGCCAATTCCTTTCTTAAGCATTATTGGGTTTGCACCATTATCAAAATGCTTCATACCCTCTCTAATAATTGCTTGCGCTAAAACACTGGCCGTTGTCGTTCCATCACCAGCCACATCATTTGTTTTTATGCTCACCTCTTTAACAAGTTCAGCACCCATATTTTCAAACGGATCGCTAAGTTCAATTTCTTTTGCAATAGTAACACCATCATTAGTTATAAGCGGTGTAGCATATTTTTTGCTTAAAACAACATTTCTCCCTTTAGGGCCAAGCGTTATTTTAACAGCATCAACCAATGCATTAACACCATTTTCTAGTGCTTGTCTTGCCTCTTTACCATATTTTATTTGCTTTGCCATTATTTGCCCTCCTTTATTATTGCAAGAATATCTGTTTGTTTAATAATTAACAAATCTTCTCCCTTATATTTAAACTCTGTGCCTGCAAACTTAGAAAACAAAACCTTGTCGCCAACACTAACAACAATTTCTACATCTTCACCATCAACCTTACCACCAGTGCCAACAGCAACAACTGTTGCAATTTGTGATTTTTCCTTACTCATGTCGGGCAAAAATATACCCCCAACATTTGATGTTTGCTCCTTTTCAATTTTTAGTACAACTCTGTCAAAAAGCGGTTTAATATCCATAAATACTCCTTTTACTAAATTTTAACACCAAAAAATTGTGCTGTCTATTTTTTTTGCATTTTTGCCGTGTCTGCTTATATTTTATTTGCTTTATTTCAATTTGAAAAGACACCCATGCCAATTTTTTTTATTTACTTATAACTCTATTTGTTTTATTGGCAAATTTTAACAAAATTAAACAAAAAACGAAACAACAGAAATTATTATTAAATAAATTGAGAACCAAATTAAAGAATGTTTTTCTACAAGCCTTAACATAAATTTAACAGAAACAATGCCTGTTAAAAATGCAACCACAAACCCAACCAATAATTCATACCAAATAAGGACTAATGCTTGACCCGATATAGCATATTCAAATACTCCTAATAACAAACTTGCAACTATTATTGGAATACTCATTAAAAATGAAAACCTTGTTGTTTCTGTTCGATTTGCTCCACACAACAGTCCCGCACAAATTGTAGATCCGCTCCTTGAAATTCCTGGAAAAACGGCCATACCCTGAAATATTCCCATTATTAATGCTGTTTTTTTGTTTAACTCTTTGTTTTTAACTTTTTTATTTTTAACAAGCTCGGCAACAACAATTAAAAAAGCAGTTATTAAAAAACAAATTGGTAAATAATTCCCGTTAAAAGAGTCATCTATTATTCCCTTAAAAAGCAGAACAAATATCACGGTTGGAATTGTTGCAAAAATTAATTTTTTACCAGTGTCTCCAAATGGGTTTTTAACAATATAAGTTATCTCTTTCCTTAAAACAATTAAAACCGAAAAAAGCGTGGCCACGTGCAAAACTATAGACAGCAATAAAAAATCACCTTTTATAGCAAAAATTTTATTAAAAAGAACCAAGTGTCCACTGGATGAAATTGGCAAAAATTCAGTTATACCTTGAATTATAGCAAGAAAAATAATATATAGTAGCATAAAAAAACTCCTTAAAAACAAATTTTAATCTTTTGTATTTTTAAAGAGTTTTCTTTTGTTTATAAATAAAGGCTTTCCATTGCCATTCTAAATTGAGCTTCATAAAACCTAATTTTTTTAACTTGCTTTAATATATAGCATAAACCAATTACAAGCGCATTGGTTGTTTTTACATTTTTTTGCTCTATTGCGTTTTTAATATTGCTAATTAAATAATTAATATCATCAACCAATTCTTCTTTTACTTTAATATATTCCAAATTATCTAATATATCACTGCAAATTTCATCTACTTCTTGAAAATATGCTTCTGTTTTGTTAGGAACTTCGCCAGCAACCTTTTCTTGAACTTTTTCTTCTGGCTGTGGCTCTTTTTCTTTAAATTTATTTTGACCTTCTATATCAAACAAATACGCAATTGCCCCTTTAAATGGAACAATAACTTCATCAGCAAACAATTCAAATTGAGATTTTTCTTCATTCGTGTCAAAGTAATCTGCCAAAAATTGTTTAAAGTCTATTTTATTTTCTTGAATTTCTACAAGCATACAAAAAACAAGAGGAATAATACTTGTGTTTTCTTCTGGCATTTTAAAATTTCCTTTTTTAGTTGGAAGCTTTACTTTTGCCCTACCAAACTCTTTTTCGTAATTAAAATCCTTTAAACACTCTGAAATTACTTCGTATAGTTCTGGCGATTCATTGATTGATTTTAAAATGTTTGCAACCTTATTCCCCGCAAAAATGAACTTGCCATTAATTAAATCATCGCAAGAATTCATAAATGCATTTATACTTACTAAACCTTTATTTGAAATCATATTTTTCTCCAATAATAATTAAATAATATCACAGGAATATTAATTTTGTAAAACAAATTTAAGTTTGTTTTTTAACAAAAAGCACAAAATGTTTATTTTAATTACAAAAAATTAAATAAAATTAATGTTTTTTATTCAATTTTTAAAAATTTAAACAATAATTTATAAATTTAGACTGCTTTTAGCCGTTATTTCCTACTACATAAAAAGTAGACTTTTAAACCAAGTTAAAAGCCTACATTTTTTTATTTAACATTTACAAAATTTTTTGCACTTGCAATAACAGATATGTTTTCCTTTCCTTCAACCTCAAAAATTATAACTGCATTTTGTTCTACGATCCACATTAAGTCAATTAATTCATGTCTTCTTGTTATTTTATATTTTGTGCCATTAATTGTTACAGCCTTAATAGCATCACCAACTGCAAGTGGCGTTGATGACAATAAAGAATTTTCATCTATTCCATATATAACAACATCTTCAACAACCCTATTTTTTCCATACTCTTCGCTATATTCATTTCTTGCATTTTTACTTGTTATTGTAATACCAAGTTGAACCTTTTTTGCCTGTTTATTACTGTCCGTGGCATTTTTTATTATGTTGTCAGAAACTCTTGTAACAAGCGTGCTTGGCAAAGCATACCCAATATTTTCAACCTTATTGTCTACAACCTTTGCATTAACAATTCCAATAAGTTCACCATATTCGTTAAATAAGCCTCCACCAGAATTTCCGCCATTAACAGCGGCATCAATACGCATAACTCTGTATGTTACCTCTGTTACATTGTCTGCACCAGTCATGGTAAAATATTCACTATCCACACTAATTATACCCTGCGTAACACTAATTCCCTCACCAGCAGCATTTCCAATTGCGTACGCCGACGAACCAACCGTAACATTATTAGAATCCTCAATTTTGGCAGCCCTACAATCACAATTTTTTAACACGTCGCTATTGGTAATTTTTAAAACTGCAATATCATTTAACATAGATCCACCAACATAAGTTGCATCTATTACATTGCCCAAAAAACTAATAACGGGATATCCATTTGAGTCTGTAACCTCGTTACCTAACGAATTTTTTTCTATTTCAATACCCATGTCTGCACCATACAAAAAACACTTTATCATTGATGCAACAGCCCCACCATTGTAAACAACATGGTAATTTGTAATAACGTAAGCATCTCCTGCATCTTTATCAAGTTTGTATATTACGCCAGAACCCGATCCTAAAGAGTAGTCTTTTTTGTAATTTCCAAAAGAAACTGTTGTTGTAGGAAAAAACGCAGAAACCGCTACCGAAGAAAGCATAGCCTCATTAATATTTTTTGTAACATCTGCTCCACTGTAATCTAAATAAACTTCTAAAAATTCACCAAACGAACTTACTAAATTATGGGATTTTGCAATTTCATAAATATCTTCTATGTTTAAATCTTTTCCATCCTCTCCATCCTCTACCGAAAATGAGCTTGTTGTTCCATCACTATAGGTTACTGTGTAAATACTTATAATTTCCGTAGACGCACTAGACTTTGAAATATCTACTACTGTTTTTTGCCCCTTGCACCCAGTCACAAAAAACGCACATGGAGCAAACACAATTAATAATAACAAAATTTTAAATATTTTTTTCAACTTATCACCTCATGAAATAATATATATAAATATTAACCTATTTATAAAAAACATTGCAACTTTTATTAAAACATTTTTAACATTTAATTAGTTTTCATTTAACAATTATATTTTAAACTCTTTTAACAGTTTAATTGACAAACTCATAAAAAAGTGATAAATTACTGACATATCATTGGGGTGTGGCCAAGTGGTTAAGGCAGCGGACTCTGACTCCGCGACCGTGGGTTCAAATCCTACCACCCCAGCCAAAAAACGCAAGTTTGCTGGGTAAAACTGCGATAGCAGTTACAGCGTAGCGTGTAGGATTTGAACGGTTTGCCCGGTGTGGCAAACCAGGCATGATAGCAAGGCGGAGTAAATCCTACCACCCCAGCCAAAAACTTTATTAAAAAAGAAGGCTTAGTCTAGCACTTTTGAAACTAGTGTAATAATTAAGAGTTGAGAGATTAAATATCTTAACTCTTTTTTAACGGCTACTTTATGCCGTGAAAGGTACTTGACAAGAGAAGAAATGAAAACACAATATCAAAAGGCAGAGAAATGAAAAAGGCGAAGCCATAAGCACAAATATCGTTTCTCTGCCTTAACCAGTAAAAAAACTCATTTCAGAGACTCTTGTCAAGTACACCATGGAATAAATTAGCCATCATATATAACAGCAAAAAGCGAAAGTGCGTTACGTTCACCAACACTTTCGCTTTTTGTCTAATTATTTAGTTATAGTCGTGTGCTTGTCTGTTCGAGCGAAGCGAGAACACTTGTATATGACAAGCACATATCTAAGTGCCATTAATTATTTATATAAAGTTTCTTCTTCAATTTCGCTAACTTTAATAAAATCACTTAATTGTGAACTATAATTTCTATGAGATTCTATAAATCTCTCATATATAGGTGGTAGTAAAGGTTCAAGTTCTCTGACTTTTTGTTTTGCTTTTTCATATTCTTCCATAGTATATTTCATGCATCTAGTATTATTAAGGGCAGGGTTAGTTTCTTCTGCATTTCTTTTAGCACAACATAATTTACTAACAACTTTACCCAAATTTATTAGTTCTTGATTTCTATATTTATTAAATGGAACATAGAATTTTAACAATGCTTTATTATCTATGTCAGTCAATCTATAAGAATTTGATTTAATGGCTCTATCTACAACTTGATAAGGCAATAAAACTTCTGGTATGCAATGTGATAAATTATTGTCCCACATACCATCATCTTCATAATCGGCATAACAATATACACCAAAACCAAGATAATCAAGTATTAAACTTTCATCAACATTTATTTCTAAAAGGGCGCATTCTTTACTGGAACCATAAGTTTCTTTTGCATACTTTAAAACATCTTCTAGTTCAAAGAAAAAATATTTACCTGTCTCGTAATCTTCTGGATGTTGATTTAATATCCAATGCGCAACTTTACAAGTTTTATGTGGTTTTAAAGTAGTGCCACTTTCTAGCAATGCGTCTTTTTCCTT
>JAZSMW010000080.1:0-3458 GCA_045536095.1 Clostridia bacterium | reverse complement strand
AAAGTAAATCTAAAACTTAACCGAAGTAAATCGTTTGACTTAATATAATATTTTTGATACCCTATTTTTATAGGGGAGATACAAAATGGAACTTATAGCAACAAGAAAAAAAGAAAAAGATATATCGTATGTTTTAGTAAGAAATATAATTTTAGCAAGTGGTTCATTGCTTATGGCTGGTTTATGCTTTTTTGCTGTAAATCCGCCATATATTGTAACTACTATTATTGGATTGGTTTTTGTGTTTTTTGCTTTATTGTTTGTAATATTGGGCATAAAAGATATTAGGTTTAATAAAAGAATAAATAAACTACCAGATGAGGCGCTTTGCAAGCATTATAGCAAACTTGTGATTTGCAATGAAGAAGAATCAACCATTAATTTTAAAGACATACAAGATATATCTTGTCGTAGATATATAAAGACTTCATTTGGATTGGCTCAATATGTTTCTCGTGAAGGAGTCATTAAAATTAAAACACACGAAAAAACATATAAAATTGAAAATGTAGAAGAAGTTAAAGAAGTAACAAAGATGTTAAATAATTTAATTAAAAACAGTTAATACGGGAAAAGGTCTTCAAATGAAGATCTTTTTAAATATTCGTTTTAGGTTCCGCTCGCTCCACCATTTAATAATTAAGCCATTAAAAAAACTCCATTTTAAACAAAATGGGGTTCTTTTTTCCTTCTTGGCAATATAAGTTATTTTATAGATTATAATGAAATTATTTTTGTTTTTCGTTAATGTTTGTTATTCCTTTTTCAAATACAACATACTCTCCGTTATAACCCAAATTATCAAAGTTTAAACTCTTAAAAAGTTGTTGTGCCTCTTCATTATCTGGCAAGGTTGATGCCTTAACTTTTTTATATGGAACGATTAACTTTAATGAACTATCATTTTTTAAAAGTTGTATTATAGCATTTTTGGCTATGCCCATATTTCTGCAAACTGGATTTACAACAATGTTGTACAAATTAAGCACACCAGTATTTTCAATTGCAAACATTATGGCAACAACTGGCTGGCCGTTTGCATATCCCATAATATTTTTAAATTGAACATTATCCATATTTTTTAAGCAATCATTAATATCAAATGCTGTTTGTTCCCAACTCTTTTGGGTCATACATAAGTTATGTTTATCTTGCCTAGTTAACCAACTGTTAATTATTTTTACTTGCTCTTGATTTATATTTTTCCACTCAATTTTCATAAAAGCATTATAACACACCAAAAACATTTTTCAAAGCTTATTTTCATCTACAATCATTTTTGCTTGATTTTGCGTACATTACTTGCCAAGCAAAACATTTTTAGCACCTAGTGACACCTACAATCACTAGGCTTCATTTATTCAGTGTGGACATTTGGTGGACACAAAAAAATTTTCAAAAGTGTCCACCAATACAATAAAAAAACACCCAAACGAACATATTGTTTGAGTGCCAATAGGTTATTTTGATAAGACATCTTCGTCTACAAAAGATACTCCAAATATTTTATTTCTTAAAAATCCTATTTGATAAAAATCAACAAAAACATTTTCTGTTTTAGGTTTTTTTCCATTGATTAGGGCATCATATGCTACATCCACAGCTTTTGAACCAAAAATATCAAAATCTTGAAAAGCCCTAGATGCATCCTCGCCATTAATGTCTACCATCAAAGGGAGAAATGAATTTTTAAAAGCTCTTACAGATGTTGGTAAGCCCCTTTTGTGAGAATAAGTTGATGTTGGCAAAGAAATATTTATCTTGTCTACTCTATCTGATATTTTTACTATATCTGAAATTATTTTACAGTTTCTAGTAAAGTTATCCATTATGTACTTATTTAATTTACCCCCGAGAGGATCGGCAGAACAATAAATTTTAGATATTTGGCATCTTATTACTTCTACATCTGTTAATACTTGTTTTTGTTTCCATTTATTTCCATCGCTAAATTCTGACCTTACAAAAGTTACAATTAAATTTCCATTAACTGTCTCTGAATCAAAAGTAAGTAAAGATGTGTCGCCATCATCGTAGGTTTCTTTATATAATTTCATATATTCTCTCCTTTAATGTGGTAATAGTATAATATATTTATTAAAGCATTTCAATACCTTTTTTAAAAAATATACAATTCAACAAAATATGTTGTGAAGGTCGCTTAAAAAGTGCCGTTCCAGCCGAAAATATTTCTCAAATTTTACCACTTTTGTCCACCAGCTTTAGTCCTGGTGGACATTTCGTGGACATTTTGGCTCGGTGGACACGTCTAAAAAGTTAAAAAGTCCCGCATTATAGGGACTTTTTGATTTAAAAAACTATCATTTTCATTATAATTCATTATATCATATTTTTTATTATTTACAATTATTTTTTTAACAAAAATTTTAAAGAGTTTTCTGGCAGATTTATTCAATAATAATTAGACAAGGCTGAAGAAGTTCCGTCTGGTTCGGAAAATTTTCTCAAAAGTTACCAAAAGTGTCCACTAAAATAAAAAAACAAGTACATTTAATACTTGTCTTAAATTAAAATATTTATTTTGTTCTTTCATCATTTTTCAAGGCTTGTTTATAACTTTCAAGTTGTTCATTTAATTTTTCTTGTTCAGTTTTTTGTTTAACATATAGGTCTTCTCTTAAATACATACATAATTCCGAATAATATTGTTTTCCGAATTTTTCAATTAAGGCCTCTCTCCACATTTTTTGCCCAAATATTTTGTTCGATTTTGAAATATTTAAAAAATCAAATTCTAATAAATGAAAAAGCGCATAATTATTAAATCCAATTTTACAAGTTACAACCCATCTATCACTTACTCTTTGCACTTTAAATTTATTGGATTTAAAAACTATTTCACAATACTTCTTAGCAAAATTTTGTACAAATTCAAAATCTATTTCGTTTATATAGTCTACATATTTCTTTTCCATAATCACTCCTTATATATATTTGGAGTATATCATACAAAATGAGCGATTGCAATATCTTATATTAAAAATTTCAATGCCACAAAAAAATTACATTGGACTGGAGAGGAATAAAGAAGTTCCGTCTGGTGCGACTTTTTTTCTTAAAATTCACCAAAAGTGTCCACCAGCGAAATCCGCGGTGGACATTTGGTGGACATTTTGGATTGATGGACACATATAAAAACATCAAAAGTTCTGCATTAGACAGAACTTTTGTTTTCAAAAATGAACAGTTTCATTATAAATTTATTATAACACACCTAAAACATTTTTCAAAGCGAACTAACACTAATTGGCATTTTTCACCCCATTTTGCGTACATTACTTACCAAGCAAAACATTTTTTAGCACTACGAAACACTACAAAACACTTACCGTCATTTGTAGAGCGTGGACATTTGGTGTACAAATTTATTGTTAATACTTTTAACCCAAGCCCCTTATATAAAACTTTTCTATTTAAACAAGTCGGAGGCCAAGCGG
>JAZSMW010000063.1:0-3091 GCA_045536095.1 Clostridia bacterium | reverse complement strand
TATTTACTTGTTAAATATAATTTTGAAACAGCTGCACCAGATCAAGACTATTTAAATGTTTTGTGTAAAGACAAAGTAAAATATATTGAAAGAGGCTGGGATAGAATGTCTACCGATGAAAATTACGACGGCGAACTATATATTATTCATTACAACAACTTTAGAAAGCCTTGGTATTACGATAATGTTCCATACGAAAAGTATTTTTGGGAGTACGCACCAAAAACAACATACTACAATAAAATATTAAGCATGAAAAAGAACTTTAGTCCAGAAATGGAACAAAAACATATTAAAGGTGCTGAAGGGCTGATGCAACAAACAATAAGAATTTTAAATAGTGACAAAAACTTTAAAAAGGTTTTGGGGTTGTAAATAAAAAGGGGATAAACTATATGGAACAAAAAATTCCGCAAGAGAGGTTAGAGGTTTTACAAAAAATAAAACAATATGAGGAACTTGGCGGGGATAACTATTTTAATGATGTTGAAAATGACCCACCAATAAAAGTTTTAATGCCAGAAGATGTGGATTATTTAAAGAAAAAACTATCAAGTAAAATTAAATATTGGGCAATAGGTAGCAGAATTAAAAAAATGCTTAGAAATTATGCTAAAGACCACGAAATTACAATTAACGGTTTAGAAAACTTGTCAAAGGTTAATGGGGGTGCAGTTATTACAAGCAACCACTTTCATTACTTTGATTGCGGTCCAATATTTTATGCGTTAAAGCAAGCAAAAGAAAAAAGAAAACTATATGCAGTAATAAGAGAGGGCAATTATCAATTGCCAGGTCTTTTTGGCATGTTACTCAGAAATTACACAACATTTCCATTAAGTAGCAACATTAAAACAACAATGAATATGAATAAGGCAATAGACACTGTTCTTAAAAGGGGAGAATTTGTTTATGTTTATCCTGAGCAGGCTATGTGGTGGAAATATAGAAAACCAAG
Organism: Clostridia bacterium; assembly: GCA_045536095.1. GTDB lineage: Bacteria > Bacillota > Clostridia > Christensenellales > UBA1242 > HGM11367. The sequence continues at coordinate 2,133 of JAZSMW010000063.1, read as the reverse complement.
AAAGTATAGAATTGGTGCATATAGATGGGCGGTAAGAAATAATGTTCCAGTTATTCCATGCTTTGTTACAATGGAAGATATGAACGAAATAGAAGAAGATGGTTTACCAAAACAAAAACTTACAATGCACATTGGAGAACCTATATATAAAAATCCTGCATTAACAGACAAAGAAAATGCAGAACTAATGCTAAATAAAAATCATGAATATTGCGTAGATATATACGAAAAAATTTATGGTTTAAAGTACGAAATTAATTAAAATAAAAATTAAATGGCAATGTAAAATAAATTGTTGACTTTAAACAGGGTCATGGTGTATAATACTGGCTAAGAGGTCGTATGGAAGAGTTATATTATAATTTAATTACTTTTTTGGGCAATTTAAACCCTTTAGTTAAAGTATTGATAGTTGGCCTTCTTTTTATGTTGGTTGTTTCATGTGCAAGAGTAATTGTTAAAACACACGCAAATCCTAAAAAAACAATATTTAAATTTAGTCAGTTTTTTTTACTTGCGGTTTTAGTGGCAGTAACAATATTTGTTTGTATTCATGTATTTTAGGAGGAGTTAAATGTTAAAACTATTAGATAGTGCTGTTCAAAGTGATTTTATTACAACAGTTTTTCCTATTGTTAGGTATGTTTTGGTAGGAATTGTTTTTGTTAGTGCGGTTATATTAATTATTGCTACATTAATGCAGTCTAGTGTGGACGATAACAATGCCACAGCATTAACAGGGCAAGAAAGCTATTACAGCCAAAACAAAGGCGAAAGTAGAGATGGTAAGCTAAAAAAAATAACAACCATTACAGCAATTATAATTGCCGTTGCAACAGTTTTGTATTTTATAACACTTTTAATAAACGGTTAACTTTTGCTTTAAAGGTTTTAAATTAAAATTTTGACATATTAGTTAAAAAATTAAATTAAAGGAGTGAAACAAAGAGGTTTCACTTTTTTTTTATGTAGTAGGAAATATCGTCTAAACGCAAATTTATTTGTAGGTTTGAATCTTTGTTTATTAAAGTTTTTAACATGTAATTTTTAAGTTTGTGTCTACAACAAAAAACAGCCACCAACTGAATGGGTGACTGTATGTAAAAGAGTTAAAAGAAACTATACAATTAGTTAAAATAAAATTATCTGATATTTTCTTGTTTTAAAGTGTTTTCTGGAGAATGTAACACTTTGCCTGTTTCATCAATGATTGTGGCTCTTGGATATAATTGGGCAATAGTTTTTAAATTATCCATAAGTTCTTGATTAGCACTATGAATACAAATTCCGTTAATTAGTTGAGCGGGTATGCCACCAGGGATTGCCATCCAAGAAGCCTGGCGTCGATCTCTGTCTGGATTGTGATAATGTTTACTGTTGGGAGAAATAGGCAATATAACTTTTTCATATAGTTCTATTATTCCAGGAGAATAACGTTTTTCTATTTCTTCAGGATTATGCTCTCTTAAATAAGCATATTCAAAAAAATCTAAATTCATTAACGTTTTTAATAGTGGATTATTTTTATCAAAATATATAACACATTCGCTTGGTTGTCCAGAAGGAGAAAGCCTAGAAGCTCTAAGGTTGTCTGATTCAATCATTGAATTATTACGCTTAATTCGTTGATTTAAAAAAGCACATAATCTACCCTCCAACTCTTCTTCCAAACGGCCAAACCATTCGCTAGCCATCACTCCGCAGTCTGAGATTCCTCGTAAAGTGTCTATTCTTGCTGGGCAACGATGAAAAACAGTATTTTCAGGAACTTCATAGCCAGCATTTGTGGTTTCAAATTTAAACGGTTCAATTGGTGTTTGTTGAGCGGCCTCAAAAAGTTGGTCTAGCATTTCTTCAAATCTTTTTATTATTTCAATTTGTTCTTCGGTGAATCCTGCATTGTAATTATTTTCCGACAACAAAGAAAATAGAGCCTTATCTTCCTCAGAAAAGTTTCGGCCACTGTGAATTATTCCATTTTGTAGTTTTTCTTTTACTTTGGCAAACATTAAAGCCTCCTAAATTCAATTAATATGCGTCTTAAAAATGTTATAATTAGCGTATTATTTTAAATAAAACAGGTGATTGCTTGAATTTATTTTAATAAACTGCGCATGTTTTATACAAATATTA
>JAZSMW010000022.1:0-5259 GCA_045536095.1 Clostridia bacterium | reverse complement strand
TGTTAAAGTTTATTCTAAAAGGAGTTTTTATTACCCTTTAACCGCTAGTGAGGCAAGCAGAATAGAGTATAGATATAATCTTCCTAACAGCATAGACGCCCCTGTTAAAAAGGATGAGGTTGTGGGGCAAATAGAAATTTATTTAGATAATCACTTGCTATTTTCCGAAAAAGTGTATACTATAAATAGTGTACAAAAAATAGGAGTATGGAGTAATATTCAAGATATTATTTCTAATTGGTAAAAAATGAGAATTAATAAATATTTGGCTCTTGCCGGCATTGGTTCAAGGCGAAAGGTAGAAGAGTTTGTTAAAAATGGAGAAGTATCTGTTAATGGGGGTATAGTGTACGACCTTGCAACCGATATTAACCCTAAAAAAGACATAGTTGAATATAAGGGCAAAAAATTAGTGTTACCAACGGGCTATGTTTACTATAAGTTACATAAGCCCAAAGGTTATATTTGCTCGGCTGGTGATCCACAAGGGCGTAAAACAATTTTTGATATTGTAAATGTGCCCGAAAGAGTATTTTCGGTGGGTAGGCTAGATTACAATTCAGAAGGGTTACTTATCTTAACAAATGACGGCGAATTTGCAAATGCACTAACACATCCTACAAATCATGTAAATAAAGAATATATTGTTACAATAGAGGGTGAAATTTTAGAGGGCGAACTTGCTGTTTTAAGAGCAGGAGTTGTAGAAAAAGGCAACAGAATGCCTTCTGCAAAAGTTAAATTATTAGAGTTTAAAAATAATGTGTCAAGGCTTTCTGTTATTATTGACGAGGGGCAAAATAGGCAAATTAGGCGTATGTTTGACGCTATTGGTAAAACAATAATCTTGCTTAAACGTGTGGCAATTGGTGGGTTAAAACTAGGTGGGCTAGCAAGGGGTACATTTAAAAAATTAACACCAAATGAACTTCTTTTAATTACTGGAGAAAATAAATGAAAATTGCAGTTATTGGCGCTGGGGCTAGCGGGTTAATTTCCGCTGGCTTTCTTGGCTTTAATGGCTTTAACGTTGACCTTTTTGAAGGGAACGAAAAAGTTGGCAAAAAAATTTACATTACTGGCAAGGGAAGGTGTAATGTTACAAACTATTCAGAGCCAAACGAAGTTTTAGAAAATGTTGTTAATAACGCTAAATTTTTATATAGCAGTTTGTATGGTTTTACAAGTTACGATACTGTAGATTTTTTTAATAATTTAGGGGTTCCAATTAAAATTGAGCGGGGCAATAGGGCTTTCCCGGAATCAGATAAGTCTAGCGACATTATAAAGGCACTCGAAAAATTTATTAGACAAAACGGGGTTAACTTATTGCTTAACAACAAAGTTAAACAAATATCCAAAAACAACAACACGTTTAATATTTTAACAACAGTAAATAGCTATGTTGGCTATGATGCAGTTGTTATTTGTACGGGCGGTAAAACTTACTCGGCAACTGGTTCAACGGGTGATGGTTATGCATTTGCAAAGTTGTTTGGTCACGAAATAACGCCAGTTGTTGCGGGGCTTGTTCCAATTTTACTTAACGATGGTTTTGTTAAGCAAATAGAGGGGCTTAGTTTAAAAAACGTAACCCTAATTGCAAAAAATCAAAATAAAATTATTAAAGAATTTTTTGGAGAAATGCTTTTTACAGCAAATGGAATTAGCGGGCCAATAGCGCTTTCATTAAGCTCATACATAAATAGGCAACAAAATGTGAGTTTGTTTTTAGACTTTAAACCAGCTCTCACGCAAGAGAAGTTACTAAATAGAATTAAGAGAGATATAGATGAATTGTGCAATTCGCAAGTGAGCACGCTTATATCTGGGCTTTTGCCAAAAGCGCTTGTGCCAATATTTTTAAATAAACTTAAACTAGAGCAAACAAGAAAAAACAGAACTTTAAATGAACAAGAAATTAATAAAATTTGTTTGCTTTTAAAAGAATTTCCTTTAAACTATAAAGGGTTAGATAAACTAGATTATGGCATTATAACATCAGGTGGGGTTGGCGTTGCAAACGTAAATCCTAAAACGTTAGAAAGCAAAATAATAGATTCTCTTTATTTTGCCGGTGAGGTGTTAGATGTTGATGCACTAACCGGTGGATATAATTTGCAAATTGCCTTTTCTACAGGAGTTGCAGTGGCAAGAGCAATAACAAAAAAATTTATGGGTAATTAAAAGGATAATTTATGGTAATAACATTAGATGGACCGTCAGGAACAGGAAAAAGCACCTTAGCCAAAGGACTTGCAAAAAGATTGAATTTTAACTTTTTAAATTCTGGCATGATTTATAGAGCAATAACGTATTATTTTTTATTAAACAATGTTTCTAATAAAAATATAAACAAAATTGAACAACAGATAAATGGCATGGATGTTAAAATAATGTTTAATAACGGACAGCAAAATGTTATTATTAATAATATCAATTGCACAGAATATGTTTCATCGCCGGCAGTTCAAAAAAATGTTTCTATTTTTTCTCAAATTGGTGTTGTAAGAAAATTTATATTAAATTTGCAACGAGCATTTGCTGCAAACAATAGCATTGTAATTGAGGGCAGGAACGTTGGTTCAGAGGTTTTCCCTAATGCTGAATATAAGTTTTATGTTGAATGTGACATAAATATTAGAGCACAAAGAAGGTATGAAGATCTTAAAAAATTAAACGATCCATCTACTTTTGAACAAGTAAAAGAGTCGTTGCTTAAAAGAGATTATCTAGACAAAACGCGAGAATTAAGCCCATTAAGAATGCCAGAGGGTGCACACATTATAAACACATCCAACAAAACAATAGACGAATGTATTGGTGAAATATTAAGTATAACAAAACTAGAAACAACAAAATAAGGAGATAGTATGTTTTGGTTAATGAAATTTGTAACATGGTTGCCCTTTGTAATTTTGTTTCCATGCAAAATAATTGGAAGGAAAAAGCTTCCTAAAGGTAAATTCATTTTAGCAAGTAACCACAAGAGCAATATAGATTACATCTATTTATTTACAAAAATTTGGCGCAAACAATATGTTTTGTCTAAAGAAAGTTTATACAAAAATTGGTTTGCCCGTTGGTTTTTTAGGGGGTGTTGTGGGATTCCTGTTAATAGAGAAAATGTTAGCATTGCAACCCTTAAAGAATGTTTAAACGTATTAAAAAATAATAAGATTTTAACAATCTTTCCAGAGGGGACAAGAAATAAAACAGTCGAACCGCTTTTGCCATTTAAAGCTGGTGCAAGCGTGTTTGCGGTTATGAGTGGCGCCCCTGTTGTCCCTGTTTATATTGTAAAAACAGGAAAGGTGTTTAAACGAAATATTATTTTATGTGGAGACCCAATTTATTTTGACAAATCATATAAGGGAGAAGAAGGGACAAATAAAGCCAATGAAATTATTAAACAAAAGATGTTAGAACTTAAAGAACAGTACGAAAACAAAATTAAAAGAGTTAAATAATTAGAACAACTTACGTAAAAAAGTTAGGAGCTTCCTAATTTTTTTTTTAAATTAATAGACAAACTTGTGCTAATAATGTTAAACTCTAAGGCATGGAGAACGCAATGGAAGATATACAATTTAATTTAAATGCAGTTGAAGAAACATTTGCAAATTATAAAAAAAATAGCATATATGATGGTGTTGTTATTGCAAAAAGAGAAGATGGTGTTATTTTTAACATTGGTGGAAAGTCTGATGCTTTTATTTCTAAAACCGATTTTGAAAATTTTGATGACGTAAAAATTGGAGATAGGTTTAAAGCGTTAGTTCTTGGCACAAAAACCGAAGACGGGATGATAGAGGTTTCTAAATCGGATGCAGAAGAAATAATTTCTGGTTCACTTAAGGCCGAAAGTTTAAAGGTTGGTTCAACTTTTTCGTTTGTAACCACCTCTTTTAGCGAAGATGGGTTAAACAGCAAATTAGGGGCTTACACTATTTTTGTTCCTAAAGATCAAGTGGACGAAAAGGCACATCATTTGGGGTTTTATAAAAATAAACAATTAGAAGCAATTGTTTTAGAAATAAATAAAGATAAAAAGTTTATAGTTGCATCGGTAAGGCTTTTAAAAGAACAAATTAAAGAAAATGCCGAAACAATTTTTTGGAGTGCTGCTTTTGTAGGTAAAAAGGTAGAAGGCAAGGTTGTTAAAATTATGCCATATGGGGCGTTTATAGATATTAATGGAGTAGATGCATTTTTGCATATTTCAGATATTGCCCATAAAAGAATTACCTCTCCAGATGAAGTTATAGAACTTAACCAAATTTATGAATTTAGAATTATTAAATTAGATAAAGATAATAAAAAGGTTCAGGTTGGTTTAAAACAAAATCAAGAGGACCCAAAAATTAGTGCGGTTAAGGCTCTTAAGTTTAGTGAAGTTTATAATGGAAGTGTTATTAAAATTTTACCATTTGGGGCCATTATTGAATTAGAAAATGGAGCAACTGGTTTGCTACACATTTCTGATGCAACAACTCATAACGACAAAAGAATTTATGAACTTGTAAAACTTGGTGATAGTGTTAAAGTTGGTGTAAAATCAATATCTGAGGACAACACAAAAGTTAATTTTGTTTTATATTAAAAGCAATTCTTATGAATTGCCTTTATGCTAATATAGCTCAGTTGGTAGAGCAATTGATTCGTAATCAATAGGTCGCCGGTTCAAGCCCGGCTATTAGCTCCATTACCAAAAATATAATTTTAAGGGGGAGAGTACTCGTGAAAAGAAAAACTATTTTACAATATACAAATTTTCGAAAAAATTATAATTTTGAGTACAAACTATTGCAAACTATAGAAAACTGTATTTATTATAATGGCGAACTTGTAGAAAATGAAGAAAAGAAATTTTCAGAGGGAGAAACTTTTTTAAATATAGGCTATGGATTTAAAAACAGTAATGCAAGAACTTTATCTAATTTATATCCTATGCAATTTAAATTTAGGGGCAAAATTGTAAGTAGTATTGAGGCTGTTTTACAATCTATTAAATATAAAGACAAGGCTCTTCAAAACACAATTTTTAAATATTCTGGATTAGATGCATATCATACAAGAGGTGCAAACACCCTTGATTTTTGGGGAAATGAAGGTGTTTTGTATTGGCAAGGCAAAGAGATGCAAAGAGAGGGAGAAGAATATCAATTATTTTTAGATGAACTCTATTTATCTGCCTTAAAAAACCCTTTATATAAAAAATTTTTACTATCAACGGGAGATAAATACTTATTACATCAT
>JAZSMW010000105.1:0-4763 GCA_045536095.1 Clostridia bacterium | reverse complement strand
AAATAATTGTTAATTTTTAATTAATTTTTATTTTTTAATTATTCAGAAATAATTGTTATGGTTTTTGCCACTATATTTCGAGATAAATCTATAATTTCAATAGTAACTTCTCCAGCGCTTAAAATTTGTAAATTAATGTTTCCAGAATATTCCTCTAAATCCACAATACTAGATGTTTTATCAGATGATATTATTTGGTAATTTTGACTCTCGCAAGGGCTATTGTCTTTAACATAAAAGCAAGAGATTTTAAATGTTATAAAAGAATTATTTGTTGCCAAAACTTTAAATGTTGGGTTATTGTCTATGTATGGATGAGTTGAGTCAACAACATCAAGCGTGTAGTAGATGTCTGGTATGACATTTATTGTTAATGTGTAAAGAGTTAATGAATTTTCATCCACAAGTGTAACAGTGGCTTGCGTATATGTTAAAGGTTTTAATTTACCACTATTATATTCTATTAGTTCGTTGTTGAAGTTTATTGAAATTGTGTTAAGAGTAAACTCTGGCAAGGCAAAGAATTCAAAATTAAATTCTTCATTTTTATTTAAAGTGATTTCCTCTGCACTTCCTACATTTTTTATTTGACTATTTATGTTTAGGCTTGATATTAAATTATAGCGCAGTACTTTAATTGTGTATGATTTGCTTATGTTGCTAATTTGCGATTTAAAAGTTATAACTTGTTCGCCAACGCTTAGAGCTGTTATTGTGTTTTGTGAAATGTTAATTATATTAGAAGTTATAGGTAAAATAACTACATTGTCATAAGCGTTTTCTTGGTATAAAATTTCAAACGCGGTGGTTTTAAAAATGTTGTTTAAATTAGCTAGGTTCGTATAATTTTCGTTAAACAGATAGAGTGTAATAACATTGTTGATTGGGGAAATATTGCTAAAGGATATATCAAAGTTAGTTGGCATTAGACTTGCTGTATTTGAATAAGTTTTTTGTATATACTTGCCGGCATAATTAAATTCAAAATTTCCCGCGTTGGTTAATTTAAATTTTAAAAAGTACCCGCTAGAGCAACTGGTTAAATTTGTTGTGATTAAAACATTGTTTGAATGTGTAATGGTTGGAGTAAAATTGTCCACCATATTTTGATTAATTTTTAAAACATAAGTTTGGGTTGTTAAAAATGTTTTTACAACATTTTCGCTTTGGTCAACAACTTCAAAAGAAACGTCTTTAACACAATCTAAAATAGATAGAGATGTTTCTTTTATAATTTTTGGAGTGCTATTTAATGTTGTTATAATTTTAGTTGAACCAATTTTGTGTGGAACGATTTTTAAGTTTTGGTTTATGGTTGCAATTTGAGGATCTATAACATCAATGCTAATAGAAAGACCTTCGGCATTTTGTACATGATATTCAAAGATATAATTTAAATTTAACAAATCAACAGCAATGCTTTGAGGCACTTGCAAGGTTGGTGGTGTGTTTGTGTTATTACTATTGTTATTACTATTGTTATTACTATTATTGTTGCTGTTATTTTCATCATTGTTGTTTGGCAAAGAGTTGTTTGTGCTTGGTGGAGAGGTCTCTTTATTTGCAATATTGACAAAAATAATGGTAATGGCGGTAGCAATTATTGCAAATATAACAAAAGATATTAACGCTGTTAAAAGCACTTTTGGTTTTTCTTTATTACTATTATTCATACAAAAATTATGGCAGAGAGAAATTTAAAAATAAAGTTTTTGTAAAAAAATGGAAAAAATTGTCGAATGATAATACAAAACAATAATATAAATTTAAAAAAAATTAAACAAACAAACAAACTTTTGTTTGTTAAATATTAAGTTTTGCGGTAATATATAAATATATTACAAAAAGGGGTTAAAAAATGAAAAAAAGAATTTTAGCCATAATGTTATTATTTGGAATATTTATTTTTGCAGGGTGCGGAGGAAAGTCGCCATATTTAAAACTAGAAGCAACCACAAAAACATGTTCAGAGTTTTATAGTGAGGTGTTAGTTTCTTGGGAACAACGTTTAAATAGTGAAACATTTGCAGGGGCAGATGTAAGCGATGAACTTTATTCTAAAAAAGAATTTTTTGCTTATTGGAAGCAACTTTTGTTTGCAAACAACAAAACAATAAGGAGTGCAATAAGTGCTGTAGATTTTTGTATAGAAATTTCTAATCAAAATAATGGAATTAATTTTAGAGTGTTTGAATATGTAGATGATATTGTTTATGTAAGTGTTAACACAAGTGGTTCAACCTACACAGTAAAATATTTTGAAAATGCAGAAGGTGATCTCAACGAAGTGTTACAAACTGAACCTACCAAAACATTTAGATTTGAAATTAAATCGGATAAGGCTTCTGGAAAATATCAATTTACAGAAAAAAATGAAAAGCATGCTGGGATTATTGAATTTAATGCAAGTATGGGAACTTTAGTTATAACATGTGATGGAAAAATACTAAACAACACATTAACACAAAATTTAAAAGTTGAATTATATTCATACAAAAACAATGTAAAAAGTGGCAGGGTTTTTGCGGTGCAAAAAATTGGGCAAGAAGACGAGAAGTTGGCTTTTGAGTTTTTAACAAAAGATTGTTATAAAAGAGCAAAAATTGGTATTGTTTCTGGCACAGAATTTGAGGATTTAACTAAATCATCAGAAAAATTCATTGCTACGGAACAAGACTCCAAAAAAGATTGCGGAATAAAATTTGTGTATAGCCAAGAAAGGGGTGTGCTTAAAGATGAAACAGATGCTTTTGGTGTAATTAAACAAATTCATTCATTCGGAATTTATCCACAATAGGGGAAAGTTTTATGGATATACAATTAGAAAAGCAATATTTACAAAAAGTAATTAATGAAATTAGAGAGCAAAGCGACAATAAGGTTAAAGAATTAATGCTAATTAATTCTGAAAAGAAAAATTTTTCGGAACATTTTTCAGATGACTTTTACACAATGGACGACGAAGAGGCTCTTGGCGAAGGAGATTTGCTTAACCAATTAGAACAAAACGAAAATTTAATTAGAGAACAAATGGCTCGCTTAAAGAGGCAGGAAGATTCTCCATACTTTGGAAGAATAGATTTTAAGACAAAAAGAACTAAAAATTACGAGTCGTATTATATTGGTGTTCATAACCTAACAAGCCCAAACAAAAAAAGCCCGTATGTGTGTGACTGGCGTGCTCCGGTTTCGTCGTTGTTTTACGATTATGAACTTGGAGAGGCGTCATATGATGCGCCAAAAGGCAAAATTCAGGGTGATATTAATTTAAAAAGGCAATATCAAATTAAAAATGGAGAACTAAAAAATTGTTTTGACAGTTCGGTTACCATTGGTGATGAAATTTTAAGAGGCGTTTTGGCTTCAAGTGATACCAAAAGAATGAAGACCATTGTTAGTACAATTCAAAAAGAGCAAAATAAAATAATAAGAAATAACACGGCAAAAAACATGCTCGTGCAAGGTGTTGCGGGGTCTGGAAAAACATCGGTTGCCTTGCATAGAATTGCATATTTGTTATACCAAAACAAAAATACGTTAAAAGCAGAAGATGTTTTAATTCTTTCGCCAAACACAATGTTTTCTGAATATATTTCCGAGGTGTTGCCTGAACTTGGTGAAGAAAATATTTCGCAAATGTCATACTATAAATTAGCTCAGCAAGAACTTGGCGGGCTTGGGCTTACCATTCAATCAAGAGAAGATTGCATAAACGGGTTAATTTTTAATCCAAATAGGCTAAATCAAGTTGCATACAAAAACACGTACGAATATTATGAGAGCTTAAACGAGTTTTGCAAAAGTTATTTTAATATTAATTTTAAACCAAAAGATTTAAAGTTTGGAAAAGATGTTATAAAAGCATCTGAGCTGGAAAAATTATATAACGAAACATCCAAAACAAAGACGCCCGCAGTTAGAGTTGAGTGGATTGTAGATTATATAATAGATAAATTAAATATAAACACAGCCGTTCAAGAAATTTCGCAAAGATTAAAAAGAATTATTTATCCATTTTTTGAAGAGTCGAATATAATTAAAATATATGCCGACTTTTTGGCGAATATTGGCATGCAGTTTTCTATGACTGGCGATAACGAAATTGCTTATGATGATGTTGGCTCGTTGCTGTTTATTGCAAATTTCTTTTTTGGAATTAAAAAACATAGTGGTGTTAAATATTTAACTATAGATGAAATGCAAGATTATTCTTCTGTAGATTATGCCATTTTTAATGAAATATTTGACTGCAACAAAATTGTGCTTGGTGACATAAATCAGTGCATAGAAAAAATTTTAACAAAACAAGATTTGGTTGTTTTGGCAAATATGTTAAATGCAGAGTTAATTGTTATGGACAAATGTTATAGAAGTACATATGAAATTTGTGATTTTGCCAATTCAATAAAAAACATAACATGTAAAAAATTTGACCGTCATGGAGATGCTCCAAAAATTATACAATTAAAAAAATCAACACTCGCGAGTAGCGTAAACAAAATTATAAGTGAAAAACCAAACCAAACAGTTGCAATTTTAACAAAAACTAAAGAAGAGGCAAGAGATGTTTATTGTGCAATTGGTGAGGTGGAGGGAGCAACTCTTTGTATTTCGTCTGGTGATGAAATTGGGGATATTTGTGTTATGCCGTCTTATCTTGCAAAGGGATTAGAGTTTAATGTTGTAATAATTCCTAACTACAATAAAAAATATTATAGCAATTATGTAGATAATAATTTGTTGTATGTTTCTTGCACTAGAGC
>JAZSMW010000027.1:0-6483 GCA_045536095.1 Clostridia bacterium | reverse complement strand
AAAGAAAGATACTTTTGGATTTAAAAATTTATCACATTCTGAATATATCTTGTTAATAATTTCTTCACTATTTGTTTGTTTTATTCTAATTAATACTTGATATCTAAATTTGTTTTTTATTCTGCCAACTGGAGATTTCATTGCGTCAAAATACACAAATTCTTGTTTATAGTTTTGTGATAATTCAAATATAGAATTGTAACATTTTTTTAAAATTTCTTTAACAAGATCTTCGTTATCACCACTAAATAGCAATCTAATAATTTTTGTAAATGGAGGGAAATTAGCCGTTTCTCTTAAATTAATTTCTTTAGCATAAAACCCTTTGTAGTTATAGTTGGCAATAAATTTATAACAATAGTGTCTTGGTGCATATGTTTGAAGAATTACCTTACCTTCACTTTCGTTTCTTCCAGCCCTGCCAGCCATTTGCGTTATTAATTCAAATGTTCGCTCGGTAGATTTAAAGTCTGACTGATATAAACTTTGATCGGCATCAATTATTCCAACAATGGTAACATCTTTAAAATCATGGCCTTTTGCTATCATTTGAGTTCCAACTAGTACTGCTGGAGTGGTTTTACCAAACTCACCCAATATTTTTTGATATGAATTTTTTTGCCCTGTTGTGTCGTTATCCATTCTTAAAACTTTTACATTTGGGAAATAGTTGTTTAATTCTTCTACAATTTTTTGTGTGCCAACCGCACCCTGTCTTATTCTCTCACTACCACAAGATGGACATTTTGTTAACACTTTAAACCTTTTTCCGCAATAATGGCATTTTAGTTTGTTGTCATCTTTGTGATATACCAAACTTACATCACAGTCGGTGCATTTTGCAATATATCCACAGTCGGTACATCTCATAAAAGATGAAAAACCTCTTCTATTAATGAACAGCATTGCTTGTTTTTTATTTTTAAAACAGTTATCTAACTCGTATAAAAGTGAGCGCGAAAAAATTCCATTATTACCTGCTCTTATTTCGCCAAGCATATCTATAATTTGAATTTTTGGCATTTCCTTGCCATTTACCCTAACTGGCATTTCTACCAAATTATATTCACCTTTTTCGGCCTTATTAAAACTTTCTAGCGACGGCGTTGCACTACCTAAAACAAGCGGACAAGAATTATAATTTTTTCTAAACTCTGCAACATCTTTTGTAAAATATCTAGGGTTAGATTCGCTGTTGTAACTTTGTTCATGTTCTTCGTCTATAATAATTATTCCAACGTTTGTAAGTGGCGCAAATATTGCTGACCTTGCCCCCACAACAATTTTTGCCTCACCCATTCTTATTCTTTTCCACTCATCAAAACGCTCGCCCACCGAAAGCCCACTGTGGAGAATTGCCACCTCTTCGCCAAACCTAGCCTTAAAGTTTGAAAGAACTTGTGGAGTTAATGATATTTCTGGAACAAGCATAATTGCAGTTTTTTGCTCTTTTATTATTTGCTCAATAACTGTCATATACACTTCAGTTTTACCAGAACCAGTTACGCCAAAAAGTAAATGAGTTTTATTCCTTTGCTCTAAAATTTGATTTATTGCTCTTTTTTGAATATCTGTATGACATTTTTGCGTGTTTTGTACAACATTATAATCTGGCTTTCGATTATACTGCTCTGTACTCTCTTTAAAATATCCTAAATCTATAAACTTATTTACAGTGCTAGAAGAAAATTTTTCATTTAACTCAGTTTTATAATATCTTGCATCATTCTCTACAAAATTTATTAAATCTATTTGATTTTTTGCATTTTTTCTTATGGTTTTTATAATTTCTTGTTTGTTTCCAACAAACTCTAATATAACCTTGCTTAAACTCTTAACTTTCCCAGCACGCATTTCTGCAGGTATAAAAAGCCTAAGCGCATCTATGTATTTTAAATGATATAGTTTGCACATATGATGCATTAACTTTATCATTTCTTGTGTTATGCAAGGAAAATCGTCAATAGGCTCTATTATTGATTTAAGCTCCCCTTTTGTGTATGAAGAATTTTCCTTAATTCGTATAATAAAGCCCTCGACTTTAAACTTTCCAAAAGGAACCAAAACTCTGTACCCTTCTGTTATGTTAAAACCCGAAATATCATAATCAAAAATTTTGTCTACATTGCTAGCAGATATATCTACAATAACTTCTGCAACCAAATTTTTCTCCTTTGTTTGAAATATTAAATAATAACTCTATCTTCATTTAAATATTTTAATTTCTTTTTTGCTTTTAGTGGCCTTTTATTAAATAATTTTAAAATTTCTGGCATAATGTCTATTGTTGCCTTATAGCCCTCTTCAATCATATCTAAAAAGCCCTCTTTTTTAGTGCTTTTAAAACGCTTTGTTTCTGGCTTTACCATTGCATCAGCATATAAATACCCTTTAACAGCATTGCCTTTCATTAATATACGTATTGTACAACTAATAACATCTAAAAGTTTTGTGCTATCGGTTCCATAGTTTCTAGATTTGTTAACATCCACCGCAACAACATAATCGCACCCCATAAGTTTTGGTACGTCTGCTGGAATTGTGTTTTGTAGCCCACCGTCACACAAATGCCTTTTTTCAAAAACAACAGGTTGAAAAATGCCAGGAACCGCACAGCTCCCTGCACAAGCCTTTGCCAAATTCCCTTTTGTTAAAATACATTCTTCCATTGAAATAATGTCGGTTGCAACGGCAGAAAAAGGAATTTTTAAGTCTTCTATATTAATGTTTCCAAGTTCATTTATAAAAACTTTTTCTATACCATCGCTTTTTGATGGCATAAATACAAGTTTTGACGTTCTTATGTCTTTAACATCCATATTTTTTGCAACTTCAAACATTTGTGCATAGTTATAGCCCGCACAATAAAATGCGCCCACAATACTTCCCGCACTTGTTCCAGAAACATAGTCAAATGTTATGCCATATTCTTCAAATGCCTTAATAGCACCAAGATGCGCAAAGCCTCTTGCTCCACCACCGCCTAAAGCCAACCCAATTTTTACTTTTTTATTCTTCCCTTTAAAAACCATTTTCGAGTTTTTAAAAGCCTTACTTGTTTTACCAAACATTAAATGCACCTCTAGTGTATTATACATTAATACATTCGATTTTATTATAACACATAGTTTTCAATTTGTATCACTTATTTTTACACATAATCATTTTTTCCTTGATTTTGCGCACATTTTATACCAAGCAAAACATTTATTATAACTACAAAACACCTACAATCACTAGGCTTCATTTATTCAGCGTGGGCATTTCGTGGACACGAAAATTTTTTCAAAAGTGTCCACCACCATTGCAACAATTTTAAAAATAAAATGTAATTTCATATTAAATTAGAATAAAAAAACATCATAATTTCAAATAAAATTTGAAATTATGCACTCACACAAATTTGAGTTCACTTTTGCTAACCGCAAAAGCGATGTTGTTTTGGTACGGGCGGTCATCGTGTTCTTTGCACGCAAGCGTTCAAAACACGATATTCCCTACTACATAAAAAACACCCAAACTTTACTTTGTTTGAGTGTTAAAAAATTATTTGCTCGTAACATCTTCTTCATTTTCACAAGATTCTATTGATAAATGTGTTGTTTTTACTTCTTTCATTTTAGCAATTAATTTTTCTTTCTTAAACACGCTTTGTATTTCAGGTGCTGCTAATAATGCTTTTTGGACTTCTTCATATCTTTTATCATATTCTGTATAATCGTGCGGCTCTCCGTGACAAATATAATATTTAGTTCTTTTTGGAGATAAAGTGTATTGTATGTAGCTAGCTAATGCTTTGATACCTGCTGTTTTATATGCTTTAACAACTAAATCTATATTATTTAAAACTTGTGTTATATCAAGTCTTTCCAAAGACCTAAAACCATTAGTTTCAATTCCAGCACTTATTAGTTGAGTAAAATTTGGTATATCGTTTGGAATATCTTTTAAAGTATCATCGCCAAATTTTCTTACTTGTTCGCAAAGAAGTTCTATAGGTAAATTTGATAGACACTCTTTATATCTTGCAAGATCTTGGGCTTTTTCCTCTTCTAAATCTTTACCAAACCAACGATATAACCAACGATATGGCATTAAAGATTTTTTGATAAGTGGAATAATTTGATTATTAGGGAAAGCTTCTGCAAGTCTTACTATAAATTCAGGATTTTCCATAGCCTTATCGTATTTTTCAGTAGCCCTTTCAAGTTCTGTTTGTGACCAACGAGTATCATCATGTTGGCGATCCATCATTTCGTATGCAAGTTTAATTTTTAAATATTCAATCATAAAATCAATATTCTCTTGCAATTCAGAATTAGGCCTTTTGAAAATAAGCATTTTACTGTTTGCTCTATATAAATCCAACAAGAAATTTGAGTCTGCCAATAGTTCATCTGGAAAAATTACTTTATGAAAATTTTGTTTTATTTTTGACACATAATGAATAAGATATACTTTGACTTGTTCTAGTGTAGCATCCTTTGGAACTCTTGCTTTTCTTAATGTTCTTTTAATTGCTCTTTCTTTTTGTTTTTGAGCTTTTATTTCGTATTTGTTCATATTAACTCCTTAATAAGTATGAAAATTATATCATACTTTAAATCACATTTCAATACCTTTTTTAAAAAAAATACAATTCAACATAATGTGTTGTGGAGGTCGCTTAAAAAGTACCGCTCCAGCAAAAAATATTTCTCAAATTTTACAACTTTTGTCCACCAGAAAAAATCACGGTGGACATTTTGTGGACATTTTGGCTAGGTGGACATGTTTTAAAAATGAAAAAGTGCCGTATTATCGGGCACTTTTTAACTTTAAACTATTCAATTCCACCATAATTTAATTATAACACATAGTTTTCAATTTGTATCACTTATTTTTACACATAATCATTTTTTCTACAAAAAAACTGCATTATTATAATGCAGTTTTTTAATTATTGCAAAAACGGATTGTTCTCTGTGCAAAACATTGTGTAAATTAACGAAGTCAAGTTCTCTAAACCTTCCATTTTGTTTGAAATGTTTTTTGCAATTGCTAAAGACTCATCTGTGGTCATATATTGAATGTCATTCTCGTTAGGACTTGTATGAGGAAAAATGTTCTTTTCTGTAAGCATAAAACAAGCTTTATTGTTAACTAAATCGATATTTTCTAAAGATAAACGAATTGTATCAATATTACCTTTTTCATCAATGTTATACCCACCTTCTACAACTCCACAATCCCGAAGCTCTTGTTTTTTTATGTGTTGATAAACATATACAACATCACTTTCTCCATTCACGTTAATATTATAGTATTGTCTAATATAATATTCATTGTTTAAAAAGTTTTCAAAATCGTATTCTATTGTTAATTTATATCCAATACAGAGACCAAGGTCTGTATTTGCATGCTTTACATAATCAGCAGACGCCCAATATATTATAATTAAATCTTTAGTTGTAACTATATTGAAATACACGTCTTGTTCAAAATTTGTACCTTCATGCGAGGTATATTTTTTAATGGTCTCTAATTGAATGGCTTCTTCTGATATATCATTAGCTAATGCTTTTAAAATTGAGTCATAAATAGAGTATATGTCGTTTGATTCAATATAATTTGTTAAGTTGGTTGTAGTGCTTTTAAACTTGCTTTCCTCAATTCCTAGCTCTGTAATACCATTTTGAGATTCTTGGTTAAAACTAGACATAGCTTCTGGCTCTGCATCTAAATATCCTGCATCTCTACATACCACTTTTAATGCGGATACAACTTGTTCAACGGTTAATTTTTTATCTAATTCTAGCTTACATGCACTTAAGCAAAATATTGCTGGAATAATAAAGCAAATGCACAAAATTGTTGTTAAAAATTTTCTTTTCATATTTTCCTCCATTTGTTTTCAAGCATATAATATCAAAAAAAAAGGGGGAGGTCAAGTAATTTAAATAATTTATCAACTTTTGTTTCTTTCTCATACACAAAAAATGCTCATAAAAAAGAACTTGTTTATATTGGTTTGTTTTTTCATATTTATCTGCGTGATTTATTAATTATTGGAGTTTCTTATGGAACCTATTGATATCTATAATCGCCATTAACTGTTAAATTTTCCAGCTGTTTTCAATAATTCTCTCATTTCATAACATAAAAAAACACCCAAACATTGAAATTGTTTAAGTGTTTGCTTTGTTCTTACCTTTTTGTTGTTCCATCTTCACAGTTATGTTTAATCTCTCTAGAGTGCTTTTCTTTTAAATCTTCTAATTTTTTTATTGCTTCACCCCAGTGAATATCGACTAATGTTCTATATTCTTCTATTGTAGTAACAATTAAAGATTTGTCAATCCTTCTTTCTTCTTCTTTTGATAATTTATAAACCTTGTAAGTTACACCATTATTTATTTTATTAAGATAATGCAATACTTTTAACGCAAGTACTAGATTTGTGAAAAACACCCCTGTATTTTTAGCACTAAACATAACTGCACT
>JAZSMW010000043.1:0-6325 GCA_045536095.1 Clostridia bacterium | reverse complement strand
ATTTTATTAATAATTTAAAATCTATAACTTTGTGGCTGTAGATTTTTACATGTATTAGAATTTCACAAAGATTATATTCTTTGTATATATAAATCATATTGAACTAAAACATTAACGTTAAAAATGTAAAGTAGTATTTACAAAAAATTGTCAACTAAAATGTTAAAATTTCAACAAAAACATGTTTATTATCAATTTAGCAACCCTGAGTTGCAAAAGTTTCAAACTAAAATAGGTGGTGTTTAATTTTTTGATTTGATATAATGCTCATTGTTTTATGAAAAAGGAGAAAAAATAATATGTGTGGTATAGTTGGTTATATTGGCAAAAATTGTGTAGAACACAATTTAATTAAAGATTTAAAATTGTTAGAGTATAGAGGGTATGATTCTGCTGGAGTTGCAGTTTTAAATGGTAAAAAAATTAATGTTATCAAATCTGTTGGTTGCATTAAAAACTTAGAAGATAAAATAACAACTTTTGAAAATGCATCGCTTGGGATTGCTCACACAAGATGGGCAACGCATGGTGAGGCAACAGAAAATAATGCACACCCTCATTTAAGCAATAATAAAAATTGGGCGGTTGTTCATAATGGGATAATTGAAAATTACGCAGAATTAAAAAAGAATTTAATAGAAAAAGGTTTTTCTTTTGAAAGTGAAACAGATACCGAAGTTATTTCACAAATGCTAGAATACTATCAATCAAATTCACCAATTGAAACATTGGTTCAAGTTTGTGGCAAATTAATAGGTAGTTTTGCATTGGCTGTGATTAATAAAGAGAATGAAAGTTCTCTTTACTTAGCAAAAAGAAAAAGTCCGTTGTATATTTGTAAAACACAAAACGAAGTTTTCATTGCTAGTGATCCAATTTGTTTTGCTGGTAAATCTCAAGAATATTATTATTTAAACGATGATGAATTTTGTGAGGTTTCTTTAAATTCAATTAAATTCTTTAATAACATAGGTAATGAAATTGGAAAAGATAAACTAAAACTAGAACATTTAACAACTGAAGTAAATAAAGCAAACTTTGATCATTATATGATTAAAGAAATTTATGAAACACCAGGTGTTTTAAAAAGAATAGTGAAAACTTATGAAGAAAATAATGTTTTTAACAAAATAGATAAATCAATATTTTCTAACATGGATAAAGTTATATTTGTTGGTTGTGGAACTGCTTATCATGCGGGATTAATTGGGGTTAATTATGTTGAGAATTTTGCAAAAGTTCAAGCAAGATGTTATGTTGCTAGCGAGTTTAGATATAGTGATCCTATTATAGATAATAAAACATTAGCTATATTTGTTAGCCAAAGTGGTGAAACAGCAGACACTCTTGAAGCATTATTTTTAGCGAAAAGTAAAGGAGCTACAACAATTGCTTTAACAAATGTCTTATATTCTTCAATAGCAAAAAAAGCCGATTTCATCTTGCCAGTTTGTGCTGGACCAGAAATTGCGGTTGCATCAACAAAAGCATACACAGCTCAAATTTCTGTTTTAAATATGTTTGCTAAATATTTATCAAATGTTTTAAGAAAAACAAATTATAACTTTTTAGAAGATATTTCAATTTTGTCTGAAGCAATAAAATTAGAGAATGTTGACAATTTAAAAAATCTTGCAAAAGAATTAGCAAGTGAAACATCTGCTATGTTTATTGGAAGAAATATGGACTGTATAACAAGTGAAGAAGCAAGTTTAAAGTTGAAAGAAATCACATATATTAACACTCATTCGCATCCTGCTGGAGAACTTAAACATGGCTTTTTGGCACTTGTTGAAAATGGAACTTTTGTTTTTGTTTTTGCAACACAAAAAAGTTTATTAGATAAAACCTTAAATGGGGCAAGTGAAGCGGCTTCTCGTGGTGCAAAAATTATTCTCGCAACACAATTT
Source organism: Clostridia bacterium (assembly GCA_045536095.1). Classification (GTDB taxonomy): domain Bacteria; phylum Bacillota; class Clostridia; order Christensenellales; family UBA1242; genus HGM11367. The sequence continues at coordinate 4,415 of JAZSMW010000043.1, read as the reverse complement.
GATTGTGAAACTAAAAATGTTATTAATTTATATAACACAATAAAGTTAAAAGATTTAAAAGAAGATTTAATGCCTATGGTTGCAATTGTTAACTTTCAAATGCTTAGTTACTTAACAAGTGTTGAAAAAGGTATTGACCCAGATAAGCCTAGAAATCTAGCAAAAAGTGTAACAGTTGAGTAAATTTGTAAATTAAAGTTTACAATTTAAACATTTTAATATAAAATACGATCGTTTTATAAGAATACGTGTAATGCGTAGCAACTAATAGTTGCAAAAAATTCAAACTAAACTTGCTTGAAGAAATGTTATAAAATTTAGTAGTATTTATAAGATAAATAAAAGGATTTTAATATGACATTAGGTGAAAAAATTATTAAATTGAGAACATCACAAAATATATCTCAAGAAGAACTTGCAGATAAACTTGAAATATCAAGACAATCTGTATCAAAATGGGAAATGGACCAGGCGTTACCGCAAATTGATAAAGTTTTAAAAATTTGTGAATTATTTAGCGTTTCAGCAGATGAACTTTTACGTGATAATGTTGAACTTAAATTATGTGGATTAAACGTTAAAAATAAATACTTTGGAACGGATGGTTTTAGGGGTGAGGCAAACATTGGTTTAAACTCTTTGCAAGCATATAAGGTTGGAAGATTTCTTGGTTGGTACTATTCAAAACTTTTAAACGAAAAAGGAAAGATAGGTGTTAGACCAAGAGTAATTATCGGTAAAGACACAAGGCGCTCAAGTTATATGCTTGAATATTCAATTGCTGCAGGGCTAAGTGCGTCTGGTGCAGATGTTTACATGTTGCACGTAACAACAACTCCAAGCATTTCATATATCACTCGCTTGGAAGAGTTTGACTGTGGAATTATGATAACAGCATCTCACAACCCATATTACGACAATGGAATTAAGGTAATTAATCAATACGGTGAAAAACTTGACGATGAAACAACATCTTTAATTGAAGCATACCTAGATGGTGACATGAAACGCATTGGTTTAATGGATAAAGATATTCCGTTTGCAGTTAAAGATAGAATTGGTTGTATTGTGGATTATTTTGTAGGAAGAAATAGATATATTGCTTATCTAATATCTTTGGTTTCTCATTCATATAAAAATTTTAGAATTGGTTTAGATTGTGCGAATGGCTCATCGTGGATGATTGCAAAAGCAGTGTTCAGTGCGTTAGGTGCTCAAGTTGAAACAACAGGTGTTGAACCAAATGGTTTAAATATCAATGAAAATTGTGGTTCAACTCACATTGAAAATTTACAAAAACTTGTTAAAGAAAAACATTTGGATTTTGGATTTGCTTTTGATGGTGACTGTGATAGGTGTTTTGCAGTTGATGAAAAGGGTGAAATTGTTAACGGTGATAAAATTTTATATATTCTTGCAAAAAGATTAAAATCTAGAGGGATGTTAAACAAAAATACTGTGGTCTCAACAATTATGTCAAACACAGCACTTGTTCAAAGTTTAGAAAAATTAGGAATTAAATCAGTTCAAACCACTGTTGGTGATAGATTTGTTTATGAAAGTATGCAACAAAATGACTATAGTTTAGGTGGGGAAGAATCTGGTCATATAATATTGAAAAAATATGCAACAACTGGAGATGGATTATTGTCTGCAATAATGCTCACTGAAGAAATATGCGACACAAAATTGTCATTATCTAAATTACATGAAGATATGAAATTATACCCTCAACATCTTTTAAATATCAAGGTCCAAGATAAAAAAGCGGTGCTAAACGATGCTATGGTAAAGTTGGCAGTAAAAGAAGTTGAACAAATAATTGGAAACAACGGAAAAGTTCTCTTAAGAGCAAGTGGAACAGAACCTGTTGTTAGAATTATGATTGAATATAGTGATATTAATTTATGTAAAGCATATGCTGAAAAAATTAAATCTGTTATGGTTGAAAGAGGTTACGCAAATGCATAAGGATATTAAAACTAAAGATTTGTTTAATTGTGAAATTGAATATCTAAAAGAACTTTTTAATGAAGAGTATCCTTGGCAGATTTTGCCAAAAATTAAACCGTTTTTATTAGATTTTATTAAAAATGGTACTAATGGATTTTTTGAACTTAAAGATGGTGTGTTTGTTGGTAAAAATGTTAAAATTGCCACAACAGCAACCATTGAACCACCTGTAATTATTGGTGAAGGTTGTGAAGTAAGACCAGGGGCGTATATTAGAGGCAATGTGATTGTTGGAAGTAATTGCGTTATTGGGAATTCTAGTGAACTTAAAAATAGTGTTTTACTAAACAATGTTCAAGTTCCTCACTATAATTATGTTGGTGATTCAATTTTAGGAAACTTTTCGCATATGGGCGCTGGCTCAATTTGTTCCAATTTAAAGGCAGATAAAAAAGCGGTTAGTATAAACGCGGATGAAAAAATTCAAACCGATTTAAGAAAAATTGGTGCTTTCTTAGGTGATGGTGTTGATATTGGTTGCGGAAGTGTTTTAAATCCAGGAACAATAATAGGCAAGAACACAAATGTTTATCCGCTATCATGTGTTAGAGGTGTTGTCCCAGCAAATGCCATATATAAAGATGCTAAAAACATAGTGGAAAAAAGATAAACAAAAAACTAAATCGAACTCGATTTAGTTTTTTTGTTGCTGATGGTGAGTAGCATAAAAACAACACATAAAGAACAAAAAACGCACCTACGGGTGCATCTTTTTATTGTGCAACGAATGATAACGAATCCGAACCATAAAGTGTTTATCGGATATGGTTATTTCGTTGTTAGAGTTAAGATTAAATAAAAAAATCATTACTGCAATTGGCAATCATTACCTTTATCTTGCTTTGATATCATTTCTCTAGTTTGGCTTCTTGTTCTCCAAATATTAAGTTTTGCAACAAGAAAATCTACTTCTTCTTTTGTCAATGTTGCCATATACGCGTTTCCAATCCTAGACTTGTCATCATACCCAACAACTTTACTTCTTATATTAGAGATTATTTTCTTTTGTTTTTCATTGAGTTCAACTCCACCATTCGAAATTATATAATATAAATTATTGGTTTTATACATTCGAAATATATATCTTTCTCTTGCAGTTTTGGGAGTTGGAGTGCATATAAATGGTACGCCAGGATAATTTTGATCAGGTGTAGCAACTAGTTCTTTGTTATCCTCGTCATAAAATAAAAATAAGCTACTAACTAGAATTTCTTCGTTTCTATCTATCATAATAATTTCTCCTCAATTATAAATATAATATAGCACATAATAAATCTTTTGTAAATACCCACTTAAAGAACAAGAGAGAAGATAATTCAAAATCTCTCATCTTTTAGTTGGTTGTTGCTTTAGGTTTCTGTTTTGGGTTTCTATAATATGTGGTCACACTTTTTTGTAAAAATAGATAGTTGATTGACGTTTTCTACAACAGTAAATTTAATTGCGGAAGGCTTAGACAATCCTTGTTCTATATTAGTTTTTATTTGCTGAAGTAAGCCATTAAAATACCCATCTAGGTTTACAATTGTGATACTATTAGCATGTTCTCCAGCTCGTAAAGTTTCATTGCAATACAATAATTCTTCTAATGTTCCTGTTCCACCAGGTAAAACAATAACATGGTCACAACTTTTAATAGCCAAAAGGCGACCCGATTCTCCATGTGTTTTACATGCTTTGAAATTGTCTTTGCCTACTAATTCTATTAGGGCAGGAGCATCGTAATCATAATAAGTATCTGGTATAAAAAACTCCACATTTTTACTATATTTTAGAAATTCTTTTAACGTTTCTCCCATTAATCCTTTATTAGAACCACCTTGAACGTAAGTTATAGATTTATGTGCAAGAATTCTTCCTAATTCTCTTGCTTGTATATTTATATTCTCGTTCTTTGCTAAACCCATGCCTGCACATACAAAAACTTTACTCATAGATTTTCTCCTTTGTAGTAAATATACCATATTTAACACTTTTTGTAAATACCCACTTAAAGAAAGGAGAGAGGATTTTAGATTTTTTCTCACCTATGGTTAATTGTTTCGTATGTCTTTGTTTTGGTGCCAACGCAAGAGGTAAACACTTTTGGCTGAAAGTTTTCAACTGAAAGTTCTTATTTCTTCGTTTTTATTTTTTATTTCAAAACAAATTCGAACATTTAAAGAAAAGTGAAAAATGAAGAAATAAAAATTAAAAGAGCACTAAACAAAAAAAACGCACCTACCGGTGCATCTTTTTATGGTGCAACGAATGATAACGAATCCGAACCATATTCGTTGTTAGAGTAAAATTAATTTACTTAACAGCAACAACTTCAGTCAAATAATTTGGTTTTTTTGAAAGATTTTTTCTTGTTCTTTCATAATCAATGTATAATCTCTCTCTATAAGATTTGACACTTT
>JAZSMW010000096.1:0-2295 GCA_045536095.1 Clostridia bacterium | reverse complement strand
CACTCGCTCAGAGTGACGATGCCATATTACCACACCCGTTAAAGTCGTGTCAACAACAAAAACAAAAAAAATTAAGAAAAATATCACTTTTTTTTGACTTTTTTTGCATTTTTGCAAACACACGGCAGGCTGTAAGTAATTTTATGCACTTTATTGTTGTTTTTAACAAATATTGTGAGTTATTCTTTTATTGTTTTTTCTAAATTAAATGCCACATAGTGAAAAATAAATGCTGTTAAAATAAAATTTGACAATGCTTTAATTTGCTGTATTTTTGTTTTGTTATTTATGCAATTTTATCCATTCAATCAGGACAAATATATTAATAGCACCTTTTAAATTTCTTTTTTATTTTTCATTAGCAGTGCTGTTTTTTATATATCTTGCCATAAATATTTTAAAACAGAGTTTTAGGCGATCATCCGCAATAATCTTTGCTTGCTGTGGCTTGTATCCCTGCTCCGTTAAGGTTTTGTAATATCTGTTATATCTTTCTTGCATAATTTGACTTGGCTTAGCCTCTTCAAAACTTGTATTTTGATCTTTTACAACAAATGCATTTTTTGGAACATAAATTTCATTACACACAAATAAATTCTCCTTTATATCCGCACGCACAAAAACGCCACTAGTTATTATATTGTTATTGTAGTACAATATATATTATATAATATACTATTATGTTTGCCTTTTTGACACTAAATGCTTGCACACAATATGAATATAAACTGCAACAAATTGCCAATATTATTTTGTAAAAATAAAAAAAAAGTATAAAATATGTACAAGGAGAAATTTTATGAACAAAAGTGTATACGAACAATATTCAGAAAAAAAATTAAAAGATGCTTTTGATTTTTGCGAAGGTTACAAAAAATACATTACTTTATCTAAAACCGAACGCGAAGCAATTATAGAAAGCATTAAACTTGCCGAAGAAAACGGCTTTGTTAACATTGAAACTAAAAAGAAACTAAAAGCTGGCGACAAAGTTTATGCAATAAACATGGACAAGGCAATGGTGCTTGCCGTTATTGGTAAAGACAGCTTAGAAAAAGGCCTAAATATTGTTGGCTCGCATTTAGACAGCCCAAGACTAGACCTTAAACCAACTCCTCTTTATGAAGACAGCGAACTTTGTTTGCTAGATACACACTACTATGGCGGAATTAAAAAATATCAATGGGTAGCAACCCCTCTTGCCCTTCATGGAATTGTTGTTAAAAAAGACGGAACTAAAATTAGAATAAACTACGGTGAAAACGAAGACGACGCCGTTTTAGGAATAACCGATTTGCTTCCTCACCTAGACAAAGAAAAAACAAAAGAAGTTATTACAGGTGAAGAATTAAACTTATTAATTGGTTCCATTCCGGATAAAAAAGCAACAAAAGATAAAGTTAAAACTCAAATTTTAAACATTTTAAAACAACAAGGCATTGAAGAGGACGATTTATTCTCTTCAGAAATAGAAGTTGTACCAGCCGGAAAAGCGAGAGATTTTGGCTTGGATAGATCTATGGTTATGGCATATGGACAAGATGATAAAGTTTGTGCATACCCATCACTTAAAGCGCTATTTAATTTAAAAAATCCTAAAAAAACTTGCGTTTGCCTACTTGTAGACAAAGAAGAAATTGGTTCGTATGGTGCCACAGGAATGGAAAGCATGTTTTTTGAAAACACAATTGCAGACATAATAAACTTGACCGAAGAATATTCTGACATTAAACTTAGACACTGCTTAAAAAACAGCAAAATGCTTTCTAGTGATGTTACCGCAGGCTTTGACCCTAATCACCCAAGCCCATACAATAAAAACACCGATGCTTTTATTGGTAGAGGAATTGCATTTTGCAAATATACTGGCGGGAGAGGTAAAAGCGGGGCAAGTGATGCAAACCCAGAATTTATTGCAAGTTTAAGAAACATTTTAGACCAAAACAATGTTAACTACCAAGCAACCGAAATGGGAAAAGTTGACGCAGGTGGCGGTGGAACAATTGCCTTTTTAATGGCTAAATATGATATGGATGTTATTGATGCTGGTGTTCCTGTTTTATCTATGCATGCCCCATGGGAAGTAACCGCAAAAGTAGACATTTATGAAACATACCTTTGCTATGATGCTTTTTATAAAAATATGTAACCAACTTGCATCCAATATTTAACACTTTTAAACAATCAAAAAAAGAGACATAAATTTTTATGTCTCTTTTTTTAACAACTAAATTTATTAATTATTTTCATTTTTTGGAGGTTGAGTTGGTTTTATTGATCGCAAGTATGCTTGGT
>JAZSMW010000056.1:0-4893 GCA_045536095.1 Clostridia bacterium | reverse complement strand
GCCATGTCGTTCTGTGAGCCAAGGAGTTGGTTTCAAGTGTTGTCTTCCTAAGACCGCTTGGCCTCCGACTTATTGCATTCTGAAAATTTATTTGCAGAGAATGCAATTACCGCCGTACCGAACAACATTTCGTTTGTGATTACCAAACGGCTTTTGCACACCGCAAATGGAAAAAATTTAATGCATTATGGCATGTTAGGTAGTATGAAAAATTGTGTTTAGGTAATTTATTCAAAAGTTAAATGTTATTTTATTTGCCAAATTATCAATTGTTGTATAAAATATTATTGAATAAAGGGGTATTTATGACACAAGAACAAATTGTTGAGTTTTTAGATCATACAAAAAAAAGATACAAGAGTAAAAACGATTTTATTTTAACAATATCTAATTTTTTTGAAGAAGACTTTAATATCGTAAAAAACTTAGTAGGCAAAATGATAGACAATGGCAAAATAATACAAGAAGAATCGGGCCGTTTTAATTTAATAAAAAATACAAACTATGTTAAAGGAAAACTAATAGGAAATAACAAGGGGTTTGCTTTTGTTGATGTTGGCGATCCACAAGTTCCAGATTTTTTTATTCCACCAACAAAACTAAATGGTGCATTTAATGGAGATACGGTTTTAATTAGGCCGTTAAATAAAACTGATTTAAGCCAAGAGGCAGAGGTTGTTAAAATATTAGAAAGAAATAATACAACACTTGTAGGAACATATTCTCGTCTTAAACGAGGCGATGGTGTTGTAACCCCAGATAATAATAAATTTAATAAACAAATTTTTGTTTCTAAAAAGGCATCAATGGGGGCATGTAGTGGGCAAAAAGTTGTGGTTAAGGTTACATTTGGCTCTGAAAAATTAAGCGGTGAAGTTATAGAGATATTAGGAGAAGAGGCCAACTTTAAAACCTTAGAACTTGCGTGTATACGAGATCATAAGTTATACGAGGTTTTTCCTGATGAGGTTTTGTTAGAAACACAAAAAGTTCCACAAAAAGTGTCAAGCAAAGATATTAAAGATAGGTTAGATTTAAGAGAGGATTTAATTTTTACAATAGATGGTGCAGACGCAAGAGATTTTGATGACGCAGTGTCTATTTCTAAAAAAGATAAAAATTATATATTAGGGGTTCACATTGCGGATGTTGGTCACTATGTTAAACAAAATAGTGAGTTAGATAAAGAGGCATATTTAAGAGGCACAAGTTCATATTTTCCCAACATGGTTTTGCCAATGCTACCCAAAGAATTGTCAAATGGTATATGTTCATTAAATGAGGGTGAAGATAGGTTAACTCTTTCATGTATAATGGAAATAAAACCAAATGGCGAGGTCGTTGATCATAAAATATGTGAAAGTGTTATAAAAAGCAAAAAAAGATTTACCTACGATGAAGTGTATGCAATTTTAAAAGGTGAAAAAACCGCAACATTAAAGTTTAAAGACTTTGTTCCGGCATTAAACACAATGAATGAACTTTCTAAAATTTTAGAAGAGGTAAAAAAGCAAAATGGGATGCTTTCTTTAGATATTCCAGAGCCATTTTTTACATTGGATGAAAATGAAAAAGTTAAAATTGTTGAGGCAAGAGAACAGAACGAGGCACATAAGTTAATAGAAAACTTTATGGTAGTGTGCAATGAGGTCGTGGCAAAACATTATGCTGTGTTAAAATACCCATTTATATATCGTGTTCACGAAAAACCAATGAAACAAAAAATAGAAAACTTTAACTATTTTATTAACAGCTTGGGAATATCTACTCCAGAAATATTGGGGGATATAGAGCCAGATTATGTTCAGACAATTTTAAAACAACTAGAGGGGAAAGATTTTGAACAAATATGCAACAAGGTGCTTTTACGTTCTCTTCAAAAAGCAAGGTACAGCGAAGATTGTCTTGGTCACTTTGGGTTAGCACTTAATTATTATTGTCATTTTACAAGCCCAATAAGAAGGTATCCAGATCTTTGCATTCATAGAATTATTAAAGAAGATTTAAAAAAACAAGTTACAAAAACAAGAATAGAAGAATTAAAAGAGTTTGTTGTAGATAGTGCTTACCGTTCTAGTGAAAGAGAAAAAAATGCAACCGAGGCAGAACGGGACGTTAATGACTTATACAAGGCATACTATATGCAAGACCACTTAAACGAGGAGTTTGAAGGAACTATTAGCAGTGTTACAAACTTTGGTTTTTATGTGGAATTAAATAACACAATAGAAGGGCTTGTAAGAATAGAAACATTACCAGAAGACAATTATTTGTTTTATGAAAAATCTTATAAGCTAAAAGGCGCCGGACACACATATTCGCTTGGCGATAAAGTAAAAGTAAAAGCAGTTATGGCAAACATGTACGAAAGGAAAATAGAATTTGTTTTGGCGTAAATATTTTAAACAAATAATTTAGGGAGCATATATGATAGTTACAAACAACAAAAAGGCATATCACGAATATTTTATTGATGAAACCATAGAGGCAGGAATTGTTTTGGTTGGCAGTGAAGTAAAGTCGGTACGTGACGGCGGAATGAGTTTAAACGAAAGCTTTGTTAATATAAAAAACAATGAGGTGTATTTAAAAAATGCATATATAAAGCCTTTTGAAAAGGCATCCGCATTTGTTCCAGATGCGCATAGAGATAGAAAATTACTTTTAAACAAACGAGAAATTTTAAAGATGCAAAGGGCGGTTAAAGAAAAGGGATACACAGTTGTTCCAATTAAAGTATATTTTAAAAACAATAAGGTAAAGGTAGAAATAGCAATAGCAAAAGGTAAAAAATTATACGACAAAAAAGAAACGTTAAAAGAACGTGCGTTAGATAAAGAAATAAAACAAGCAACAAAAAATTTAAAAATGTATTAAGGAAAATTGCGGACGAATATATATTCGTTCGCTTATTTTTTGATGAAATTATTTATATTGTTTTGTAAAAAAAAATAAAAAAAATATAAAAAGAGGTAAAAAAGTTTTATTTTATTTAAAAATACTGCTAAAATGTTTTTAAGTCTCAATAATAATTTAAATTGTTACACAAAAATTAAAAAATTTAATATAATAAAAGAGGAGAATTTATGAAAAAAGGTTTAACTGTTGCTCAAATTGGTTGTGGCAAAATGTCAGTGTACACAATGCGCTATGTACACGAAAAAGGTGGTAAAATTGTTTGTGCTTACGATGTTAGCGAAAATGTTATAGGAAAAGACATTTCGGAAATTTGCGGATGTGGAAAAGGTGTTAAAGTAGAAAGTATTGCAAATTTAGAACAATCTTTAACAAAAAATAAACCAGATGTTGCAATTATTACAACAATGAGCTTAATGGCAGATATTTATGAGGTTATGAAGGTTTGTGCAAAATGTGGCGTTAACGCAATTTCAACATGTGAAGAAGCTTTTTATCCAGCAAACTCAAATCCAAAAATAACAAAAGAGTTAGACAAAATTGCTAAAAAAACAAACTGCACACTTACTGGTAGCGGTTACCAAGATGCATCTTGGGGAAGTTTAATTACAGTACTTTGTGGTTCAACTCAAAACATTACAAAAATTAAAGGAAAATCTTCTTACAATGTAGAAGACTATGGCATTGCTCTTGCGGAGGCTCATGGTTCAGGTTTAACACTAGAAGAATTTGATAAAAAAATTGCAGCAGTTGACAGAATGTCAGACAAAAAAAGGCAAAAATTAATAGATAGTGGAGAATATGCTCCATCATATATGTGGACAGTTAACGGCTGGTTATGTGAAAAACTTGGTTTAACAGTTGTTAGCCAAACTCAAAAATGTGTTCCTCAAACTTATAAAAAAGCATTAAAATCTTCAACTCTTGGCATGACAATTCCAAAAGGCAATGCAACAGGTATGAGCGCAGTTGTTACAACAACAACTAAAGAGGGAATTACTTTAGAAACAGAATGCATTGGAAAAGTTTATGGTCCAGACGAGTTCGATCAAAACGAATGGACTGTAGAGGGCGAACCAACAACAACTTTTGTTGTTAACCGTCCACAAACAGTAGAGCTTACTTGTGCAAGCATTGTAAATAGATTAGAAGATGTTGTTAAAGCTCCAGCAGGATATGTTCCAACTTGCAGAATGGCAGACCTAAACTTCAAGAAAAAATTACAAAAATAATATTATAATAAAAGAACTGAGTAACATCAGTTCTTTTTTATTATGTACAAAAAGTAATGACAAAAGATAATTTTTGGAACAAACTCAAGATGGTTGTTCAAAAAATGCAAAAAATTTAAAAGGGATTATTTAAAACTAACAGTCCACTTTAAAAATTTTGATTTAATTAAAATGAAATTAACTAATAATGATAAGGTTATTATTGTGACTAATAAAAGTAGGTTTATTAATATTGAACTTGGAACAGATATTGGGGTGAATATAAATGGAAATATTTTTATAATAATGTGTATAAGTGGCCAATGAATTAAGTATATGCCTAATGTGTTTTTTCCGATATAATCAATAATTTTAGAAGGGCTTTTGTTGCTGTTTAGCTTAAGGCTTATTAGTGTTAAGCAACAGATTTCAATGTAAGTAAAAATAGAAGAGTAGCCAATCCACACCACATCAATTTTATTTTGCAAATTAAACACTAAGAAATAATTTAAGGTTACACTTATCAAGATAATTGCTGCAAGCCAAAACCATTTTATGTTAAGTTTATCTTTATGTATTTCAACAATGCCTCCAAGATAAAAGCAAATAAAACTCATTATTTGATGTCCGCTAAAAGTGTTAAAAATTACATTAAAGAAAGGACTAATTGCTATATTTAAATTCAATAAAATTAAATATAATAAATTTATGATGCCAGACAAACATGCAAAAAAGATTGTTAAACAATAAAAGAGCTTTGGATTCT
>JAZSMW010000067.1:0-5960 GCA_045536095.1 Clostridia bacterium | reverse complement strand
AGAGTTTTTGATAAAGAGAATAATTTGTATTACAAGTCCGTAGTATATGGAGTTATTGATAATGGTTATTATGAAAAATATATTGTAATTAATCCACACACAAACAACTTCGAACTTATTAATTATTTTGATGAAAATACTAATGTTCAAATTGAAAAAATTCAAACTCAATGTGCTGATTGGGTTGAATACAATGATTCACATTTATTAATTTTTAAAAAGAAATGCAAAATAGCAAATAAGAAATTAAAATTAAACTCTTTTTCTGGATATAAGGAAGTATTTGATAATTTTGACTTTCTTTCAAGTATTTTAGAGAATAGAAAAGTTGCAGTGCAAGATTCTGGTATTGAAATAAAATGTTTGACAGATATTAATGAGTGGAATTATATAAGGAATCAGGAAGATGTTGACAATCTAATGAAAAACATGGTTGGCTTTCATGACGCTCTTATGACAAGCCTTGTTGTTGAACAAGATTTTACTAGTACAAAAGTCAATGCTGTTTTTGATAATTCTGGTTGGTATGGAATTGTGGAGTTGTGTTTTGAGGGTGTTTTGGATGTAAAACTTTGTCCAGCAAAAGAAAATTATAGCAACGAAATTTATGGGGCAACTTTAAAACTAGAAAATGAAATAATTTTGTGGGCCGATAAAGATGTTGAAAGTGAAGAAGATTGTCAACAATGCAGTTATATCAAATCTTTAAATTTAAAATGGAGAAAAATTGATTAATTTTATCAATTTTATAAAAAGGCGCCCGAAGTTGTGAAAGTTTTGAGTGACTGTAAAAAGGCACCCGCTAAAGCACCCAAAGTATGAAATAGCACCCAACGAGTGCTAAACTCGTGCAACATTGTTGAAAGGTGCAATTTTTACAAACTTTATGAAAGTTTTATCGCTTTTACAAAAAGTGGTGCAGAATACAAAAGTTAGAGTGGTTCAAGTTAAAGTACTTCGGAACTCACTTTTCTGTGTGCGAATCCTGACTGGGAGACCACAATTTTAGACTGGAATTTCAGTATGAATTCCAGTTTTTTATTAAATAATTTATAAGTTGCAAAATTTAAAAAATATAAGAGGAACCCTATTTTTTAACACAAAAGGCGTTTTTTGGCATATGTATTAACAGGCTGTTTTGAAGTTTGGTTTTAAAATTGACAAAACGGTTTTTAAAGAGTATAATTTGATAAATAAAAAAGGTAAAGATGAAGGTATGGAACAGATAATTCAAGATTTAACAAAAAAGTTTAACATTAATGGGCAGTATTTAGGTTACGAGGTTTTTACTAGCGGGCATATTAACACAACTTGCAAAGCGAGGTTTTTAGAGGATGGCCAAATAAAAGAATATGTTTTGCAAAAAATAAACAAATATGTGTTTAAAAAACCTGACGAAGTTATGCAAAACATTGTTAACGTTACAACATTTATTAAAAATAAGTTAGAACAAAAAGGTGAAAATTCTTGTGGTAGAGTGTTAAATTTTTGTAAGGCGGAAAACAACGAGTATTATGTTATTGACGACAATGGCGATTATTGGCGTTTATACGAATTTGTTAGCAACAGCATAGCTTATGACGGAACCAGCAATTTAAAAGTGTTAGAAGAAACTGGCAGGGCGTTTGGCGAATTTCAATATTTTCTTGCAGACTTTCCTATTGAAAAGCTAAATATTATTATTCCAGAGTTTCACAATACAAAAAACCGTTATCAAATTTTTAAACAAACGGTAAAAAACGACCCTAAGGACAGGGTAAAAGAGGTTAAAAAAGAAATTAAAGGCTACCTAGATATGGAGCCTACTGCAACAATAATGCAACAGTTGTTAGAAAGTGGGGCACTATCGCTTAGAGTTACTCATAACGACACAAAGTGCAATAACGTGTTGTTCAACCCTAAAACTCACGAGCATATGTGTGTTATAGACCTCGACACAGTTATGCCAGGCTTAATAGGTTTTGATTTTGGCGATGCTATTAGATTTGCAGCAAACACGGCAGCCGAAGATGAAATTAATTTAAGCAATGTAAAAATAGATTTAAACAGATTTAGGGCTTTTGCAGAAGGCTTTTTGGCAGAGGTTCAAGACACTCTTTCTGAAAAAGAGCTTAAAACATTATCGCTTGGAGCAATTACAATGACAGCTGAGTGCGGAGTTAGGTTTTTAACCGACTATATAGACGGCGACAATTACTTTAAAATTAATTACCCTAAACATAATTTAGATAGGGCACGTTGCCAACTAGCGCTTGCTCAAGACATGCTAAAAAATTATTCTCAAATGCAAGAAATTATAGAAGAAGTATACAAAAAAAATAAAAAAGCAAAAAGTGTTAGTAAAAAAACAACAAAAGGTGTTGGTGAGAGGTCGTCAAAAATAAAATAACATCGTAATCTTTCACGAGATTATGCTTTTGCATAAATGCAAGAACTTTTTCTCCTGCACAAAAGTTGTGTGCTTTGGTGCGGGCTGGCATTGTGTGACCTGTGAATAAATTTTTAGAATGCACTTTTTCCTACTATATAAAAAAGAGGTGGTTTAATGAGAATTTATGTCATGAGGCACGGAACAACCGTGTGGAATGAAAAACAAATAACACAAGGGCGTTCTCAAAATAGGCTTAGCAAAAACGGGAAGGTTTTGGCCGAGGAAGCCTCTAAAAAAATTGAAGGGGTTAATTTTGATGTGATTTTTTGTTCTCCACTTATGCGAACAATGCAAACGGCAAACATTATAAATAAAAAGCATAAAGTAAAAATTATAAAAGATGAAAGATTAACAGAAATAGATCAGGGTGTTTTTACGGGTAGAGGAAAAAACCAAATTTCTGAATCCGATGCAATATTAAAGAAATCAAGAAGTGAAAAATGCAAAATGGAGTCTTACTCAAGCGTTTTATTAAGAGTTCAAAATTTTTTACAATTTTTAAAAACAACAAAATATAATACTGTTTTTATTGTAACGCATAACGTAACAGCAAGTTTGATATCATGTGTTTGTGAAAAAATACCAGTTGATTTTAATAACAACAAGCATTTAAGAAATTTTGACAATGCAGAAATTAAAATGTTTGAAATTTAAAGTATATACCAAATTATGCTAATTAATGCTTTGTTTTACATCCCAAAAAAGAGACCAAGGATTTGGCTCTTTTATTTTTTTTAAAGCAGAGCTTAAAGTTATTTGGTTGGGTTTAATTTTGTTTAATTCGTCCCAAAAAATTGGCATAGAAACGGGTGCGTTTTCTCTAGCACGCAATGAATATGGCGCAACGCATGTGGACCCCTTGTCATTTCTTAAATAATCTATAAAAATTTTGCCGTCACGCTCGTTTTTGCGAATGTTGGTTGTGTATTTAGTTGGCCATTTTTGTTCCATAATTTTTGCAATGTTTTTTGAAAATTCAGAAAAAACCTCCCAGTTTTTGCAAGAAGAAAAAGGTACAACCACATGGTAGCCCTTGCCTCCACTGGTTTTTAAAAAACTTGTTAAGTTTAACTCTTGTAAAATTTGTTTTAAATTAATTACACCCTCACGAAGTTGTGCTATATGCACGTTTGGGGCGGGATCTAGGTCAAAAATCATTATGTTTGGCTTGTTCAAACTATTATATGTGCACGCCCATGGATGAAATTCTATGGTGCCCATTTGGGCTTGGTTAACAATGCCATTAATTGAGTTAATATAAAAATATTCATCATTATTATTTATAAAAGTTTTTATGTTTTTTTCTCCCGCCTGTGGGTGCTTTTTAAAAAATATTTCATCGCGAATTGTTCCATGACATCTAATTGTTGCAAGTGGGCGATTTTTAATGTAGCTTAGCATAAAGGGGGCAACCATTGCATAATAACAAACAACATCTAATTTGTTAATTTTGTTTTTTGGATAAATAATTTTTTGCGGATTAGAAATATTAATGTTTAAATTATTCATTATTTTCCTCCAAAACAACGCTTTTTGCGGGTTTGTCTTGTCGAAGTCCAACAAAGCTTGGTTGTCTTAAAACTCCGCCTTGTGTAAATTCGGCATACTTAATTTCGGCTATTAATTTGGGTTTTAAAAGTTTAACATTTTTTAAATTTGTTGGATAATTTTTTATGTTGTTTGTTTTAATAATTAGAGGTGTAAATAATGATCGCAAATTGCTTTTTAAACTTGCATTAAACCCCGTGCCAACTTTGCCTGCATAAATTAAATTATTGTTTTTATAATATCCAACAATTAAAGCACTTAATTCTTTATTTTTTTCAGAAGTTAAAAAGCCTATAATAACAAACTCTTGCCGTTTATAACATTTTATTTTTAGCCAGTTTTCGTCTCTTATTCCTAAATATTTTGAATTGATTTTTTTTGCAATAATTCCCTCTAAGTTTAATTTTTTTGCCAAATTAAAACACTTTGATCCAGAGCCTAAAACATGGCTACTGTAAATTATGTTTGGTGGGCAGTTTATTAATACTTTTTGTAAATAATCTTTTCTGGTTTTTAATTCTTCACCTCTTAAATCTTTTCCCGCATAGGCTAATATGTCAAACACAACAAAGCAGAATCCTCCAGCATTTTGTTTAATATTATTTTGCAAAAGTCCAAAATTTGATTTGCCGTCTTTATCAAAACAAACAACTTCTCCGTCTAAAACCATTGGCACGTCTTTTGCCACAATTTTTATCGACTCGGCAACTTCATTAAAAATGGATGTGTAATTTTTTTGTCCGCGAGAGATGAGTTTAACTTTTTTATTTTCGACAAATGCTACAATGCGGTAACCGTCATATTTTATTTCAAATGCCCAGCTTTTGCCCTTTGGGATAATGTTAGTAAGAGTGGCCAAATGAACGCTACAACTGTTAAACGGGTTTGTAAGTTTTTTTGCCATTTGGGGCTTTTTATTTGCATATTGGTCATCAATTTTTTTAAGAATCCAATTTTTTTCGCTTGTTTTAATTAAGCTCCAAGCGCCTTTTAAAACATTTCCACTTAAAATAAATGTTAAATGCCCATTTTTAAGCCCCGTTTTAAAATCTTGAATTGGGGTATAATTGCCAAAGTCAAAAATTTCAACACTGCCGGCACCGTAATTACCTTTAGGAATAACTCCCTCAAAATTTATATAATTTACAGGGTGGTCTTCTACTCTAACAGCAAGGCGACTAATGCTAGGGTTAAAGCTTGGACCTTTTGGAATGGCCCAACTAAGTAATACTCCGTTATACTGAAGTCTAAAATCGTAATGAGTTGTTGTTGCATTGTGAAACTGAACAACAAACATATTGCGTTTTGGGGTTTTGTTAATTTTTCCATGTGGCTCTGGCGTGTTTTTAAAATTGCGTTTGTTGTTATAACTTGTAAGTGTCATTTTGCGCTTGCCTTTTTAGTTTTGGTTTGTGGTTTTAAACTTTTTTTAAGGGCATCCATAAGATTAATAACATTTTCTGGTTTGGCTGTGGTGTGAGGTTCAATAATTTCATTACCATCTATTTTTTTCTTAATTGCCTTTTTTAGTTTTTCTGCATATTCATCTTTAAAACTTTCTGGCTTAAAGGGGCTTGTCATTTGGTCTATTAAACTAATTGCAAGGTCTAATTCTTTTTTGTCTACTTTTATTTTTTTAATAGCAGGGGCTTTTTGTATTTCGTTATAAAAAAACAGTGTGCTTGCCAGCATTTGTCCGTTTTGCGCCCTTATTAAAACAACTGTTTCTTTGGTTCCCAAAACAGTTTTTGCAATTCCTGCCTTGTTTTGTTTTTGCATGGCCTCTAACAAAACAGTAAAAGCCTTTTCTCCTCCGGTTGGGTTAACATAGTACGCCTTTTCAAAATAAATTGGGTCTACTTCATTTAAATTTACAAACTGAATAATGTTAATGTTTTTATCTTTTGGTGATTTGATTTTTTCAAAATCTTTGTCGGTAAAAATTACATATTTACCCTTTTGATATTCATAACCCTTAACA
>JAZSMW010000099.1:0-7334 GCA_045536095.1 Clostridia bacterium | reverse complement strand
AAAAGACAAAATATTACCAATTATTTACGTTTAAATTTAATATAAATACTTTAAAAGGAGTTTTTATGAATTTAAGCAATTTAATTGGAAAACAAATTTTAGCCGTGTACGAAGGTGAAATTGTGGGAACGGTTTGCGGAGCCACTTTTAATTATAACTTAACAAAAATAAAAAGTTTAAAAGTTTTTGACAATAACGAAAACGATTACGAAATTAACTATTCAAACATTAAGGCTGTGGGAGAATATGTTGTTATAGCAAACACACAAAAACTAGAACAGTTTAACCCAACAAATAAAACCCTACCAATTTACAAAACAGTAATAAATATAAACGGAAATAATTTAGGAAAAATTATAGACGCCGAAATTGAAATTAATGGCACGGTAAAATGTTACATAAGCGACAAGCAAGAACAAATTTTACCAGCACACATTACAATAAGAAAAGACTTTGTTTTTTATTCCGAAAATAAACTTGTCTTAAAAAATTTTAAGCCAAAAAATGTTTCGCCTAAAAACATTGTTGTTTCCATTTTAGAAAAACCAAATTATAATCAAAATTTTGCACCAACAAAAATTACATACAATGCCACAACCCTACTTGGAAAAATTGCAAAAAGCGACCTATTTGGAATTAACAATGAAATAATAATAAAAGCAAATTCTGTTATAACAGAAAAAACGATTGCCGACGCCAGCCGTCACAATCGTTTAAACCAATTATATTATTTAGCAATATAAACAAAATCTTTACGCCAAAATAAAAATGAATAAGTCGGTAAAACATCCAATAAAAAAGTGTGCAACCAAACTAGGATAAATGCTCTTTGTTTTAAGAGCCATATATCCAAAAATTAACCCTGCGGGTATTGCAGAAAGAGTTTCTATCATTGGTTTGCCAAATCCACCAATTGACGTGTGAATTAATGCCGAAATTAATGTTGTTAACAAAATCGACCCAAGTGCACCACATTTTTGATTAGCCGAAAAAAGAAGTAGCCCCCTAAACAAATATTCCCAACCAACATAATACAAAAAATAAGAAACAAAGTATAAAAGTAAATTATACCACTTATAATTTTGCGCAAAGTTAATGAGCGGATATGTGCTTGTCATTTCAGAATCTAAAACCGTGCTAAGCCCGCAAATTATTGCAATTGGAAGAGCAATTAAAATTATTGCCCCAATTGCTTTTTTATTTTTTGCATTTAAACCAAATTGACTAACAGGCCCCTTAATTACAAACTTTGTAAAAATTGTGCCAATCACAAAAAACAAAACAAATGCCATCATGTTGTGATATATAATTTTGTAATAATTCAAATTTGGACAATTTATAAATGTTTTCTCAAAAAAAGAAAACGAGCCAAAATAGCAATATACAAATAAAATAATTGTTGTAAACAACAACGCAAGCGAAAAGGTTTTATTGTTGTCCTGTTTTAAAAAATTAATTTCATCTTTAATTTTTTGTTTCACTTTTTAAAACCTCCTCTATCCAATTTGCAGTGTTTTTAACCCCTTGCTCCATGGAGTATTTTTTTTCGTAACCAACACTTTTTAGTTTTTTAGTGCTAAAACTGTAATGCGTACAATTTTGATAAACCGTAAATCTGGTTATAATTGGCGCCTTTTTAATAAACAATATTTTATAAACGCCCTCAACCAAACATGCCGTAAGTTTTGCAAGTGGTTTTGCAAAATTAGTAAATTTTGGTTTTACATTAAACGCATTTGCAACCATTGTTAAATATTCTTTAAGGGTTTCATTTCCGTCAGAAACATTATAGTCTTGGTTTTGCGCAGTTTTTGTAAATGCCGTGTGCAAAATTGCCTCCACCAAGTTTTTAACATACACAAAGCAACTTTCGTACTTTCCTCCAGCCGAAATCATCATTTTACCATTTTTTACCCTAGTATATATTTCATGACTAGACGTGTAATCGTACTCTCCAAAAACATTACAAGGCCTAATTATAACATATGGCATACCCTCATTTTTACAAAAAGACGCCACCTCATTTTCGGCCTCAAGTTTAGTAATTGGATAAGGGTTTTTAAATGGTTTTTTAGGTGCATCTTCTTGTATATTTTTATAGCCATAAAAACCATACACCGCCGATGACGACAAATATGTAAAACATTTTACCCTGCAAACCCTTGCATACTCTAAAAGTTTTTTTGTGCCCAAAACATTAATTTGCCTAAACTCTTTTAACTTTCCCCAAACTCTAACCTTGCCAGCAATATGAAAAACATATTCCACTTTTGGAAGGTCGTTTATATTTAGATTTTTTACATCCTGTAATATTGGTTTAATTTTTCCTTCTTTCACATATTTATTATATAAAGGGTTGTTAGACCTTTCTCTTCTGTGCAAGCCGTATACAAAAAAACCCCTTTCTACAAGTTCTGTTGCAAGATGGGATCCAATAAACCCATTTGCACCAGTTACTAATGCCGTTTTTTCCATTTGTACCTCGATGCAATTTTAACAAATATTTAAAGTTTAATCAAATAATTTTATCAAATGCGGTTTTGCATATTAATAAACCAAATTTTTTATACTTAATTACTCTCTTTGCGTTTATTATTATGAATTTAATTTATTATTATATAACGCCTTGTTTATAATTATAAACAAAAAAAAGAAAACCTTCTCGTTTTAAGCTCGTTAATACAATCATTTATTAATCTAAAAACCAACCAAGAAAAACAAAAGGTAATTCTTTTTTTACATTTCAGCCTTAAAATTTATTATATTAAACTTTTAAACATAACCCCCAAACATTCGTGTTTGGCTAAAAATTAAATTATTTGCTTTAATTTTTCTTCTTCATATTTTTCTTTATATTTTTTATATTTATCTACCAAGTTTAGCAAATACCTTTCTCTGCAAAGTCCGTCCATTTTGTTATATGTTTTATAATCTATAAGCCTTGCAATTGGGTCAACAACATCCGCATTTTCTTGCAACATTGCCTTTACTTTTTCATACAACTTTAAATCTTCTTTAGAAATAATTTTGCTTTTAATGTCTACACTTTCACCATAAATTATTTTAAATTTTCCGGTTTGCCTTACTCTTTTATTTTCACACTCAACAGCCTTGTTTCTTAACCTACTTTTTGCCATTTGTGCCATTCTTTTTAATGCATCTATTCCTTGTTTTTGCATGCGCGTGTTCTCCTTTTGTTACATAACAATTTTACCACCTTACATGCATATAACCTATTAAAAAATTTAGCGAAAAACCCACTTTATTTGTCACTTTTTGTCATTGCACAAAACAACCACAAAACTTTAACTACATTTGCAATTAAACAATATTTTCCACTACACAAAAAAGGCAATAAATTAAAATTAACTTATTGCCCATTTTTTAATTTTGTGGCGCAAATGCACCCTTAAATTCATCTTTTAAAACTTGTTTACCTTTGCCAGTTCGGTTATCGTATGGAATATATTTAGATAATATAACACTCATCTTTCCGTCGGCATAAACAGCAATGTCTGGAGGCACAACTCCAAACGATGCAAACTTAAGAGTTCCGGTATCTTTGCCAACAATTTTAAGCCCCTTTCGGTTACGCGCGCCAACCTCATATTCGCCAATTGACACATTTTTTGTATAGCCCCTGCTTGATAAAATTGTTACCGCACCACTCTTTTTAACCTCAAGCGCAGTTAAAACCTTGTCGCCCTCATCTAAGCTCATTGCCTTAACTCCCGCCGTTGTTCTACCAGTTGATTCAATATCTGCCAAAATGTTAACAGCCATACCTGTGCGAGACAAAAGAAGTAATGAACATCTTTCGTCATACTCGCCAGCATAAACCACCTTGTCTTTTTCTTTAAGTTTAATGCCAGCAAACACACTCTTTCCAATATTATATTCGTTAAGAGCGCTCTTTTTAATCATACCACTTTCTGTTACCAGAATTATTTGACTAGTTTCTAGTTCAAAATCTTGCTTGTTTAAATTTATTATATTAATTGCATACTCATCGTGCTCGAGGTTTTTATCCAGCTTAAATAAATCTGTTCCACGCTCTCTCCATTTTGCCTCAGGAATATTGCCTGCTAGTGTTTTATAAACATTTCCAAGGTTTGTAAATATCAAAATTTTATCGGTAGATTTTGCCTTTAAAAGCCTTGTATGAACATCGCTAAGCGAAGAATTTTCGTTTAACTCTTTTATTGCCAAATTATAGTTTTTAATAGGTATTGCTTTAACCGTTTTGTTTGCAGTTATTGCAAGCATATAATCTTTAACAACAACCTCTTCTTCCACATGAGTTACCTCCATGGTAGAAGGATCCAAAAGTTTTGTTCGCCTTGGCGACTTATATTGTTTTTTAATTTCTAAAATTTCTTTTTTAACAACTTCGTACTGCTTTTCTCGAGAAGTATAAATTGCGGTTAATTCTGCAATTTTTACTTTTAATTCGGCAAGCTCTTCTTTAATTTTGGTCACTTCTAGGTTAACCAAACGAGAAAGCCTCATTTCCATAATTGCCGATGCTTGTTTTTCAGACAAATTAAATCTATCTCTTAATTTTTGTTTTGCAACCGCAACCGATTCTGACTTTTTAATAATTTTAATTACTTCATCAATATTTTGGATTGCAACTAAAAGACCTTCTAAAATATGCTCACGATCTTTACATGCATCTAGGTCAAATTTAGTTCTTCTGTAAACAACTTGTCTTTGATATTCTACATAATATGAAATAATTTCAAGCAGCCCCATTTGCTTTGGCTTTCCGCCTGCAATTGCAACCATGTTAATTCCAAAAGTTGTTTGTAGGTTTGTAGACTTGTATAAAAAGTCTAAAATGGCATTGGCATTTGCCCCCGCCTTTAACCTAATTACCGCACGCATACCAACACGGTCGGACTCATCACGTATTTCTTGAATGGAGGCAAGCCTTTCTTTATTTTCTTCTTTTAGTATTGCAATTTTTTGAAGTAGTTGCGCTTTGTTAACCTGATATGGTATTTCGGTTATAACAAGGCTTTGCTTATCGCCATTTTGCTCTACGTTTACAGTTGCTCTAATGGTTATTTTACCCTTTCCGGTTTTATACGCCTGCTCTATTTCTTCGCCAGCAATAATATTTGCGCCAGTTGGAAAATCGGGGCCTTTAATATATTTCATCAAGCCTTTTGTGTCTATAGACGGCTTGTCTATATACGCAACAACCGCATCAATAACCTCCGCCAAGTTGTGAGGAGGAATGTTTGTTGCAACACCAACGGCAATTCCATATGCCCCGTTAACCAAAAGGTTAGGAAATCTTCCCGGAAGTGTGTCGGGCTCTTTAAGTTTATCATCAAAGTTTAAACTCCAATGAACAGTATCTTTTTCTATATCTTTTAAAAGCTCTAAGGCAAGTGGCTTTAATTTCATTTCGGTATAACGGTATGCAGCAGCGCCGTCGCCGTCTATTGAACCAAAGTTTCCATGGCCATCTATTAAAGGTTCTCTAAGCGAAAAATCTTGAACCATACGCACCGATGCGTCATAAACCGAACTATCTCCATGTGGGTGATATTTACCCAAACATTCACCAACAACCGTTGCCGATTTACGATATGGTTTATCGGGCATTAAGCCCATATTATACATTGCATACAAAATACGGCGTTGAACAGGCTTTAAACCATCTTCTACTCTTGGAAGCGCCCTATCCATAACAACGTGCTCGGTATACGGAATCATAGATTCATGCAACACAGATTCTAACGATTTAAATAATACTCCGTCTTTTCTTTCTTCGCTCATTCGTGCCACTTTCTCCTTGTTTATTTGTTTTGTGTTTTCGACCTTTATGCTTTGTTGCGTTATATTAAAATTATTTTCTTTTAAAATAACCTCTTTTTGCTCCTCAAATTTATTTTGAATACTTACTTCTTGTTCGTTAGGGAGCGCTTTGGGTTTTTCTTGTTTTAGTGCGGCGTTTTGTTTTTCAGCCTCATCAACTTCTTGCTCTTGTTTAATTGGCAAGTCGTCAAACCCCATTTGTCCTTCTATATTTTTCATGATTTGCTCTTCTTCTTTTTGTGGTATAGGCTCCAGTTCGTCATAACACATTTGGCCTATTAATATTTCATTATTAAATTGTTCATCATCAAACATATTTGTTTCCCGTTAATATTAAATGCGTTATGTCCTTTTAGTTTATTTTGTAGTATTTTTTGAATATTCCTCTTCAAACTTGTTAGTTCTGTCAAAGTTGGCATGTTCGGCAATATATTCTTTTCTTGCATCAATGTTGTCGCCCATCCAAACAGTAACCATTTTTTCTGCTTCTGCGGCGTCATCAATTGTAACTTGAATTAGAGCCCTCTTTTCTGGGTCCATTGTTGTTTCCCAAAGTTGCTCTGGATTCATTTCTCCAAGTCCTTTATATCTTTGAATTTCGTAACCTCTTCCGCATCTTTCTATTGCTTCTGGCAGTTCATAGTCGGAATAAACATATTCTTCATACCCCTTTTTATATATTTTATAAAGAGGAGGAAGGCCAACAAACACGTGCCCCGCCGTTATTAATTCTTTCATATACCTATAAAAGAATGTAAGAAGTATCGAACGAATATGCATACCGTCTTGATCGGCATCCGAAAGTATTATAACCTTACCATATCTAAGCGATTCCAAATCAAAATCCTCTTGAATTCCGGTTTCTAATGCAGAAATAATTGTTTGGATTTCTTCGTTAGCAAGAACTTGATCAATACGCTTTTTCTCTGCGTTAAGCGGTTTACCCCTAAGAGGAAGAACTGCTTGAGTTTTACGGTCACGCCCACTTTTTGCAGAACCGCCCGCAGAATCTCCCTCAACAATAAACAATTCGCATTGTTCACTTTTTCTTGATGTGCAAGACGCAAGTTTTCCAATTAGGTTAAAATTTCCAGCACTGTTTTTTGCCCTTGTTATTTCTTTGGCATGCTTTGCTGCCTCTCTACTTTTTGCAGCACCCTTTGCCTTATTAATAATTACCTCGGCAATTTTTTCATTTGTTTTTTCATTAAAGAATTTAGTTAATTCTTTTGTTGTTAAACTTTCAACTTCTGTTTTTGCCTCTGGGTTGCCCAGTTTTGTTTTGGTTTGCCCCTCAAACTGTGGGTTCATAAGTTTTACGCTAATGATTGCAGTTATACCCTCACGGCAGTCATCACCAGAAAGTTTTTCGGTATCCTTGATAATCTTGTTTTTCTGTGCGTAGTCGTTAATAACTTTTGTCAGTGCGTTTTTAAAGCCCACAAGGTGTGTGCCACCTTCAGCAGTGTTGATATTGTTTGCGTAGGCGTGAACAATTTCGTTAT
>JAZSMW010000077.1:0-11745 GCA_045536095.1 Clostridia bacterium | reverse complement strand
TAATATATTGCCTGTTAACTAAATAATTATTGTCTGCCCTCATCGCCAGTTTCTCTAATAGTTATGCTTGCAAGTTTTTCGGAATAAAAATCTGATGAGCCATATTTTTTCTTTAATTCTTTTTTAACTTCTTTTATAACGCATGTGTCTAGCCTTGTCATTTCGTTAAACTTTCTGTGAATTTCTTTAATTAAGGTAACTATTCTTTTTTGTTCGTCACTTGTAAATAAATCTGGAGAATTTCTTAATTGGTTTTGTATTCTTTTTAAACTTGTAAACGACGCTTGAGTAAATTGTTCTAAATGCATAAGAAGACGTCTTCTTTTTTTAGATGTTATTGAAGGATCTAAAATTGCATTATATCTTTCTGCGATATTTTCTAAACTCTGGATGCAATTTTGTATTTCTAATTTGGTTTTTGTTAAAAATGTTTTTTTGCTTGAATCCTCTGCTGGACTATTAGTTTTTTCGTATTTATAATCAGTAACAAAAGCCTTGTCTAAAAATGCGTCTATAGATTTCCAAGAAAGTTCATTTAAGTTTTGATCTACAAAAGCAAACTCCTGTTCTTCGCCTAAAAATTGCCCAATTGCCGGCAATCCAACAATTCTTATAAACAATTGTCTTGTTTGGTCAACATTATTTTCTATTCCATAGGCGCGTTGTATAAACTGTGGAAAGTTATTACCTATGGTTTTGTGCGTTGCAAAATTCTCTCCGTGATAATCACTTCCACCGGTTTCTATCATTTCACGCTCATGTGCAATTTTTCTTATAATTTTATCTGCTCTATTTAAAAAGCTGTTTGGATGATATGTTTCTAACCCATCTATTTTATAACCACAAACACCTTCGGCTCTTTCTATAAAATCCAATAAAATTTCTTCTGCATATTCTGGTTTTAATGTGGATATTTCAACATGCTCGCCATTGCTGTGCTCAGAATCTTCTTTAATAAATAATTCTTGCAATTTACCAGGATAATCTAAAATTTCTCTGCAACCACCTAACGAAACTTTTGTCATAGAAGGATGGGCAAAAACAACTTTTCCGCCCGCCTTTTTAATAAGATGAACAGCCTCGGAAAGTTTTAGCCTACCATACGCTGTTGCTTCTGAGCTATATTTAACTGTTGATATGCACACATTAATGCCTGCTTTCTTTTCGTATATTGGGCTAAACATAATGTGTTCACAAGCAATTCTTTTAATTACGTCGGCATCATATAGCTTATTTATTTTTTGAAAATAATCTTTTATTGCATTTGCAAATTCAACTTGAAAATTTGCACTCTTTTTTAATTTTGTAAGCGAAAGCAATGCAGAAAAAGGAACATTTATGTTATACATTTCATTAATTGCTCTTCTGGCTGAACAAATTTGTAATCCAATGTTGTCTTCTTTAGAAAACGTCATGTGCGTTAGTTTGCTGTATGCCAACAACTCTTTGTTTTTTACATTATAATTATAGCCAAGCAAATGGCATCTTGTATATACATCCTGGTGTTTAAAACCCTTGTTCATTTCACATAAGTCTATTGTGAACTCAACTCCCGAAACAAATTTTACGTTTGGAAATTTCTTTTCCTTTTCTATTAACTGATGTGCATAAAAACTGCCAAGAGTGCTGTTGTGATCGGTTATGCTAACAACACATTCTTTTTCACAACCATTTAATTGGTTAAATTTTGTAACATACTCCTGAACTTTATTTAGTATGTGTTCGGGAGTTTCATCGCATAAATCCTCATCCGAGAAGATAGAATGTAAATGTAGGTCTGAAAATATAAAATTTGACATAAATATCCTTTTACTGTTGAATTAAATTATTAAAGTGATTTAATAAATCTTGTTGTAACTTATATTTTTTTTTCAATTTTTCAAAAAGCCTTGATGCTTGCTCTACTTGGTTTAAAGCCACCAAATTTTCTACATAAATTAAACAAATATAAAGATTTTTAGTTAATATCAAATTAAAATAATAATCTATTTGATCTCTATTTGTTTTTATGCTTTGCTTAATTAAAGTATCTAATTCTTCATATTCATGGTTATTACCTTCACTTCCAGCAAGTTCATCTTTTGCCCTTGAATACTTTAATGCCATTGTGGTTTTTAAATCTATACATTTGTTTATTACTCTTATAAAATTTTCGTAATTTTTTTGTTCTAAACAAACAAGTGAATATGCCTCATACAAATTTGCAGGAATAATGTCAGAATAATTGTTGTATAGTTTTTTATCTAAACCGTTTAAATAGGCGTAATTTTTTAACTGTTTATATTCGTAAGAATCTTTAACATGGTCGTATAGCACGCCCTCTTCGGCAGACACATTTGTTGAAGCAAAACCACAATTTTTGCACTCATATACAAAAATGTCTTTATACTTTACATAATTATCTAAATCTTTTTTTAAAAACGAAAAATTTTCTTCACCATACTTAAAATATAGATATTTATGGCAACAAGTGCAAAAGCCCTCTTCTTCGATAACTTTCATCAAATTTCTCCTATTTATAATTTAACATACTTATTTAAGTTTTACAATACCTAAATGCAATTTTGTTTTGTTTTTTTTGTTTAGTAGCAAATATTGTTAAACGTAATTTTTCTTACATGTTTGACATTATTTCCACCCGTACCAAAATACACCAACACTAACAATTGGCAACTTGTTAACAACACAATCTTCTTTTACAAAAAAATGTTTATTTAAGGGTTATAATGCCCTTCAATAAACATTTATGCATTTCTTAATTTGTTTAAAGCAGACTCAAAGTCTTGTGGCAAATCACATGTTAGTATTATTCTCTCGTTTGTTGTTGGTTGAGTAAACTCAATTTTATATGCATGCAACAATTGTCCATTTGTTTTAAAATCTTTATTTTTAACACCGTAAACTTCATCACATGCTATCGGGTGGCCAATATATTTTGAATGAACTCTAATTTGATGAGTTCTTCCGGTTTGTAAATTAAACTCTATTAGTGTATAGTTTTTAAATCGCTCTAGAACCTTATAGTTTGTTATGGCTTCTTTTCCCACACCTAATTCAAATACCGCCATTTGCTTGCGGTCTTTTAAACTTCGACCATAACCTGTTTTAATTTGTCCCTCATCTTGTTTTAAATTACCAACGCATAAAGCCTTATAATATCTGTGGCATGTTTTTGTTTCTATTTGCTTTGCCAAATTAACATGTGCTTTATCGTTTTTAGCAATTATTAACAAACCAGAAGTATCCTTGTCTAGCCTGTGCACTATTCCTGGCCTTATAACACCATTTATACCACTTAAATTTTTTAAATGATATAGCAATGCATTAACAAGCGTTCCACTTAAATTTCCGTTTGCTGGGTGCACAACCATGCCTTTAGGTTTATTTATAACGGCTAAGTCTTGATCTTCATACACAATATTTATATCTATATTTTCTGCATCAACATTTTCTAGTTTTTCTGGTTCTTCAATTGCAACCAAAACAACATCGTTAAGTTTTAATTTTTCTCCAGCCTTTACTACCTTTCCATTAAGTAAAATTTTGCCAGTTTCTATTTGTTTTTTTATGTGTGAACGAGTATATTGAGGCATACACTCAATGACAAAGGCGTCTAACCTATAATTTACAAAACGTTCTTCAACTTTAAAGTTCATCTTTTTTTGCCCTAGCTTTTGTTGCTTTTTGAGTTGATGTTTGCTTTTTAGTTCTTGTTGTAGATGTTTTTGCAGTTTTTGTATTAGTGGATTTAGGTTTTGTTTCTTTAGTTTTTTCTACTTTTTCCACACTTTCGCCATTAACAACACTTTCTTTTGCTATAGTTGTTTTAGGTTTTGTTTCTCCTTTATCCTTTTGCGCTTTTGGTGTTGTTTTCTTTTCTTTTTGGTCCTTATCATTTTTATTAGCTTCATCATATTTTTTGCTAGTTGTTTGTTTTTTTACAGTTGCGCTTTTTGTTGACTTCTTTTTATTTGATGAACCACCTCTTGCGGTTTTTGGCTTTTCTTCATCGCTTTTTTCTGGCTGTTGTGGTTGTTCCTCTTTTTTCACAACAACACTTTTTTGCGGTTTTGTATTTTGTTTTTTTGTTTTTGTTCCTTTATTTTCTTGCGGTTGTAAATTTTCTTCTACATTTTTGTCTTGTTGCAAAACAACAATTTCGTTGGTTTTAGGTTTTTTATCTGCCAAAAATAGCAAATGAATGCATAGCAAAATAACACCAGCAGTTATTGCACAATCTGCAAGATTAAAAATTGGAAACTTAATAAATTCTAAAGAGATAAAATCTCTTACGTAGCCAAAAAATAATCTGTCTAATAAATTGCAAATGGCGCCACCTAAAACAAGACCTAAGCCAATAGAGTAAAAATTACTTTTTTTAGTATACAACAAGTTTGCAACTAAAATTGCCAAAACAAAAACAACAGACAACACAATTAACAACCATGTATGATTATATAAAATACTCCAAGCTGCTCCTGTGTTATGGCTAGAGGTAAATGTAAAAACATTGCTAATAATATTTATAAATTTGCCGTCGGTTAATGCTTTTGTTGTTAAATCTAAAATTGCAACTAAAGCAACAACCAATGTTGTTATTGCATAATACTTATACTTAATTATAAAATTTGTAATTTTTTCCTTAAAATTTTTCATTTGTTTCCCCCTACTTAATTATAAATAATTTGTCATCTATTTTTTGCATTGTTTTATTTAATGCATAAGTTGCCCCAGACAAAAAGTCTAGTGATCGGGTAATATCTTCACCTTGCAACGACTCTATGTTAATTAATATTTTTTTACCAAGTTTAATTTTAGAAACAGCATTTTGCGTATCCGTTTGATTATTTAATTTAACCATTTCTATGCCTAATTCTTGCACTTCTTGATTTAATTCTTGTATATCTTCTTTTTGATTTTGCACAGGCAAAACATCAACAGACTCGTCTTCCATTTCGTTTAAATTAAACGCAGCATTAATGTTTTGTTTTTTTTGTTTATCTTTTTGTTTTGGTTTTTTTTCTTTAACTTCTTCTTCGTCCGTTTCAAAACCCAAACCTTTTAATATTTTATTTAATAACCCCATTTTGCCCTCATTTATTGTTTATTATTAATATTTTAATAATTTAAAAAAATAATGTCAAATATTTTAACTTTTAAAACACAATAACATAAGTTTTAATTAATATTTATACCACATAAAAAAACAAGCAATGTTTTTTTGCCTGTCTTTTATTAAAACAAAATTCTTAACAATTATTCAATTTTTGTATGCAACCATTAATTCTATTTAATGCTTCTTCTTTGCCTAAAAGGTACAACATTTCGGCGCCACCACCAGGAGTTACCGGTTGCCCCGTTACTGCAATACGAAGTGGCCACATTGTTTTACCAATTTTATACTCTTTTAAATTAGTGTAATTTTGAATTATATTGTTTAAGTTTGTTACAGTCCAATCTTGAGTTTGCTGTAAAACATCTAACATGTCTATTAAAATTTCTTTGCTTTGTTGCTTGTCTAATTTGTTCTTTTTATTTTCAAAAAGTTCTAAATCAAAATCTGTATATTCATCTAAAAACATAAATAGTTGTTTAATTTCTGAAAATTTATTAATTCTACTTTGCGCCAATGTTGAAGCAAAATCCCACTTTTGCTTTAAATATTCTGGCAATTCTTGAATGTATGATAAAGAATATTGCACAAATTCATCATGCGTCATTTTTCCAATATATATTGCATTAAACCAATCTAACTTTTTATAATCAAAAATTGCATTAGTTTTTACAACGCCCTCAATATTGAACAATTTTATTAACTCTTGCAAAGAAAAAACTTCTTGTTCTAAGCTTGTTCCCCAACCTAAAAGAGCTATATAATTTATTATTGCTTCTTGCAAATAACCTTCTTCCAATAACTTTGCAAAGCTAACAGATCCGTGTCGTTTAGAAAGTTTGCTAACAGATCCGTCTTCATTTTGCCCCATAATTGTAGAAAGATGAACAGTTTTAGGCACATCCCAACCAAAAGCCTCATATAATAGTTGATATTTTGGTGTTGATGAAATATATTCCTTACCACGTATTATATGTGAAATTTCCATTAAATGATCGTCTATTACATTTGCAAAATTATATGTTGGCATACCGTCACTCTTTAGTAAAATTTGGTCATCTAGAGAACTGTTTTCAACTGTTATATCTCCATACACTTCGTCATGAAAAGTTGTTGTGCCCTCTAGTGGCATTTTTTGCCTAATTACATAACTTTTGCCCTGTTCTAAGTATTGCTCAATTTGTTCTTTGCTTAAATTTCTGCAATGGCGGTTATAGCCATATGTTTTAACTTCGTCAACATCATCTCCGTCTAAAACCTGCTCCTCATCTTTGTTTCCACAAAAACAATAATAAGCTTTACCTTTTTCTACAAGTTGTTGAGCATATTTTCTGTAAATATCTTTTCTTTCACTTTGAACGTATGGCCCATAGTTTCCACCAATATCTGGCCCTTCATCGTGAATTAAGTTTGTTTGCTTTAATGTTTGATATATTACTTCGGTTGCACCATCTACATAACGCTTTTGATCGGTATCTTCTATTCTTAGAACAAATTTACCATTTTTATTTTTTGCATACAAAAATGCATATAGTGCTGTGCGCAAATTACCAATATGCATATACCCTGTTGGGCTTGGTGCAAAACGTGTTCTTACTTCTTTTTTCATATTTTTCCTCATTTATATACTAAAGCATTTTAAAACACTTTGTTTTTTAAGTCAATCTTTTTTTAACCATATTTTTTTTAGATCCTTATGCACTTGACTTTTTGTTTGTTTTGTTGCATAATTATATTGTTTGCCAGATGGTCGCAGGGTTATTATAATGATAACCGTGAGGAAAGTCCGAGCCTTTAAAGAACATAATGCCGGAGAAATCCCGGTGGAGGCGACTCTAAGGAAAGTGCAACAGAAAATAACTACCCTTTTAGGGAAAAGGTGAAAAGGTGGGGTAAGAGCCCACCGCATGGCGGGTAATCGCCGTGGCAATGCAAACCCCATTTAAGGCAAGATTAAGTTACCACACATGCGTGTTCTTTCGCGTGGTACAAAAATATCGCTTGATTGTGTCAGAGATGTCACAACTAGATAGATGGCCATCTAATACAGAACTCGGCTTATAGACAAACTCAAAAAAGCACCCTTTTGGGTGCTTTTTTGATTGCTTAAGGTAATATAATTTTAATTAAATTTAAAATAACATAATTTTAAGTTATTTGTTTGGAACTATTAACTCCTTTCCTCCCATATATGGACGAAGAACTTGTGGCACTGTTATTGTTCCATCTGCATTGTAGTTATTTTCAAGTAGTGCAATAAGAGCCCTTGTTGACGCAAGAACAGTGTTATTTAAAGTGTGTGGATAATATGTTCCATTTTCTCCTTTAACTCTTATTCCTAACCTTCTAGATTGCGCATCTCCCAATGTTGAGCAAGAACCAACCTCAAAGAATTTTTGTTGACGTGGGCTCCATGCCTCAATATCACAAGATTTAACTTTTAAATCTGCAAGATCTCCAGAGCAACACTCTAATTGCCTTACTGGAATATTTAAGTTTCTAAAAATGTCAACAGTGTAAGACCACATTTTATTATACCAATCCATACTCTCTTCTGGTTTGCAAATAACAATCATTTCTTGTTTTTCAAATTGGTGAACTCTATAAATACCTCTCTCTTCTATTCCGTGTGCACCTACCTCTTTTCTAAAGCATGGAGAATATGATGTCATGGTTATTGGAAGAGCTGTCTCTTTTAAAATTTGGTCTTTAAACTTACCAATCATAGAGTGTTCACTGGTGCCAATTAAATATAGATCTTCGCCTTCTATTTTGTACATCATGGCGTCCATTTCGGCAAAGCTCATAACCCCCGTTACAACATCGCTTCTTATCATAAATGGAGGTATTGCATAAATGAAGTTTTTTTCTATCATATAATCTCTAGCATAAGAAATCATTGCTGTAACAAGCCTTGCTGCGTCACCAAGTAAATAATAGAACCCGTTTCCGCTAGTTCTTCCTGCGCTTTCTTTATCTAACCCACTAAACGATTCTAAAATGTCGGCATTATAAGGAATTTCATATTCTGGGACATTTGCTTCACCAAATCTTTGAAGTTCAACATTTTCGCTGTCGTCTTTTCCAATAGGTACAGAATTATCTATTATGTTAGGGATTGTCATCATGATTTTTTTAATTTGTTCGTCTAACCCGGCTTGCTCATTTTCAATTTCCACAAGTTTTTCAGCATCTGCCTTAACTTCTGCTTTAATTTTTTCGGCCTCTTCTACTTTCTTTTCGCGCATTAGCATTCCCACTTGACTAGAAAGTTTGTTGCGTTTTGCACGAATATCGTCACCTTGTTGCTTTAGATCTCTATTTTGTTTATCTAGCAATACAACTTGATCTACAAGATCCAATTTTTGATGTTGAAATTTCTTTTTAATATTTTCTTTAACCAAATCTGGGTTTGTTCTTATTAAGTTAATATCTATCATAAAGTTCTCCTATAAAGTAATTTTTTATAGTTTAATTCTATTTGTGTTATTTTGTCAATTGTTTTATTTGCTTTTATTTTACAACATTTTTTAAAATTGCTATTAATTGTTTGTTTCAAATTTAATTTATTGATAAACTATATATAAATGGAGGCCAAATGAAAATTTTTGATGTTGCTGTTTTTGGTGGCGGAGTTGTTGGCTCGTGCATTTTTAACAAACTTATTCGCTGTGGCAAAAGCGCTATTTTGTTAGAAAAATACGACTTAGCATCTGGAGAAAGCAAGGCAAACAGCGGAATTGTCCATGCTGGGTTTGACGCAAAACCCGGAACTTTAAAGGCTAAATTTAATGTGGAAGGCAATAAACTATATGAGCAAATGTGCATGCGCCTGGGTGTTCCCTTTAAAAAATGTGGAGCATATGTTTTGGGCAATAATTTAGAAGCCATTACCGAATTATATAACAGAGGTTTAACAAACGGTTTAAACAAAACCGACTTAAAAATATTAAACCATAATCAACTGACAAAAAAAATTGCAAACTTAAACACAAATATACAATATGGATTATTTGCTAAAAATTCAGCAATTGTAAACCCTTATCTTTTTACAATATGTTTAGCCGAAGAAGCTGTTTTAAATGGCGGGAAATATGAACTATTTTTTGAAACAACAAAAATTAATAGATTGAACGACTGTTTTGAAATTATTGGAAACAATAAAAAATATTACGCCAAAAACATTGTTAATGCCTGTGGGTTTGGCTATAACGAAATTGCAAAACTTGTTGGCGCCGAAGAATATGAAATTGAATTTAGACGCGGTGAATATTATGTTTTGGACCATAGCGAATATAACGTAACTGGTTCAACTTTGTTCCCACTTCCAACAAAAGATAGCAAGGGCGTGCTAATTACACCAACAGCTGATGGGAATATATTGGTTGGTCCAAATTCAATTATAAGTGAAAATATCACTAAAACAACTAAAGAAGGTCTTTTAGATATTAAAGAAAAATCTTCTCACCTTATTAATAATGTTAATATTAAAAAAGCAATTAGAGTTTTTAGTGGAATAAGAACTGTAGTTGGCAATGATTTTATTGTTGAAAAAAGCAAAATTAACAATGTAATAAATATTGCTGGCATATGTTCACCCGGACTTTCTTCTGCTCCTGCAATTGCTTTAGAAGTTTTACAGCTGCTAAACATTAAAAATAAAGAAAAAACCTGTAAACTTTTACCTCCATATGTTTTAAGCAAAGATTTAAGCAAAAAAGAATTTAACAATCTTGTTAAAAATGATCATAGGTACGGAAATATTATTTGCAAGTGTGAACAAATTACCGAAGGAGATATTGTTTTTGCGTTAAAAAGGCCAATTAAGGTTTTTACCGTTGATGGAATAAAACGACGAGTTAGAGCCGGAATGGGCAGATGTCAGG
This sequence comes from Clostridia bacterium, assembly GCA_045536095.1. Lineage (GTDB taxonomy): Bacteria > Bacillota > Clostridia > Christensenellales > UBA1242 > HGM11367. Next base: position 1,746 of record JAZSMW010000077.1, on the reverse strand, counting down.
GCGGTTTTTGCATGGATAAAGTGGCTAAAATTATTGCAAGAGAAAATAAAATAGACGAAAGCCTTGTGCTAAAAGAATATCCAAATAGTTATATACTTCATTTAAACATTAAAGGAGATAATTAATGAAGGCTGATGTTGTTGTTATTGGTGGTGGCCCTGCAGGAATGGAGGCTGCCATTTCGGCATCTAAAACTGGATGCAATGTTGTTTTAATTGAAAGAAACTCTTGCCTAGGTGGCATTTTAAATCAGTGTATACACAACGGCTTTGGTCTTCACTATTTTGGTGAAGAGTTAACTGGACCTGAATATGCACAAAGATTTAGACAACGAGTTTTAGAGAATAAAAAAATTAAAGTGTTGTTAAACACTTTTGTTACAAAAATTGGTAATAAATATGTTGAAATTTTAAATGGTAATGGCAAACAAATATTACATTTTAATGCCTTAGTTTTAGCAATGGGTTGCAGAGAAAGAACAGCGGGAAACATTATGTTAAACGGCACAAGGCCTGCAGGCATTTATACTGCTGGACTTGCTCAACGCATGTGCAACATAGAAGGAAAACTTCCTGGCAAAAAGATTGTAATTCTTGGCTCGGGAGATATTGGTTTAGTTATGGCCAGAAGGCTAACTTACGAAGGCGCTAAAGTTGAATGTGTGTTAGAAATTAACAAAACAACCAGCGGGTTAAAACGCAACATTGTTCAATGTTTAGACGACTATAACATTCCTTTACTTACCTCTCACACTATTTTTGAGGTTGTTGGAAAAGACAGAGTAAGTGGCATTTATTATGGTGCGGTTGACGAAAACTTTAATCCAATACCAAATACAAAAAAGTTTTTAGAATGTGATACAATTATTTTATCGGTTGGTCTAATTCCGGAAACCGACTTGCTAGAAAATGCAGAGATTAGCAAATTAACTAATAGCATATATGTTGACGACCAACTTTTTTATAAAGACGGTATTTTTGCTTGTGGAAACTTTTTACATGTTCATGACCTTGTTGACAATGTAACAAATGAAGCAACCGATGCAGGTCACTTTGCTGGGCTTTACGCATTGGGAACAATTGACGAAAACAAGCAATATATTAACTTATTAAAAAGTGATTGCATTTCTTATGTTGTTCCACAAAAAATTTGTGTTGGTTCTGGCAATGCAACAATCAAATTTAGAGTTAATAAAAAAATTACAAAGCAAAAATTTATTATTAAATGCAATAATCAAATAATTTCGCAAAAGTTTGTTTTGGGCTGTAATCCTGGAGAAATGCAGGTTATTACATTTAATAAAACTAATGTAACCGATGATTTGACCTTGGAGGTGGAATAATGAAAAATTTAACATGCATTATGTGCCCCGTTGGATGCTCTTTACAAGTAGAACAAAAAGGTACGGATTTTATTGTTTCAGGCAACGGCTGTATTAGGGGCGAAAGATATGCAATTAGCGAATTAACCAACCCTAGCCGAATTGTAACAAGTTTGGTCAGAACAAAACATGGCATTTGTTCTGTTAAAACTACAAACCTAATTCCAAAAGAAAAAATTAACGATGTGCTTGCAGAAATTGCAAAGTTAAAACCATTGCGCGTTGAGTTTGGGCAAATTTTAATTAAAAATGTTTTAAATTTAAACTCAGATATTGTTGTAACCAGAAAAGATTAATTAATATACACAAAAAATACACAATCCATTATTTTGGATTGTGTATTTTTTAACTTTAATTGGTCTTTT
>JAZSMW010000087.1:0-11430 GCA_045536095.1 Clostridia bacterium | reverse complement strand
AGGATTTTTTAACACAAAGTGGATTTAATAAAGCGGTAAAAAACATAAAAAAAAATAACATAGATTTATTAATTGTTATGGGAGGAAATGGATCTTTTCAGGGTGTTAAAAAGTTAATTGATGCAGGAGTTAATTGTTTATTTATTCCAACAACAATAGATAACGATATTAAAGAAAGCGATTATAGTATTGGATATAGTACTGCAGTCTTTAATGCAGTAGATTTTATTCAAAAAGTGGATACGTCTATGCAAGCGTTTGATAGGCTTTGTATTTATGAGGTTATGGGTAGACATTGTCCAGATATTGCTAACAGTGTTACAAAATTAACAAAAGCAGATTATTGCTACACATCAAACAGTACTAATGAAGACTGCCTAAAAACAATAAAAAAGGCACTAAAAAAAGATACATCTCCAAAAATTGTATTACAAGAAAATGTTATAGATAATTTAAAACTAAAAGATTATTTATCAGCAAATTTAAAAAATGTAGATGTTAAAGTTGCCGTTGTTGGATATGTTCAACGTGGAGGAATGGCAACTAAACAAGAATTGTCTAATGCAAAAGGGTTTGCAAATAAGGTGGTAGAGTGTGTTAGAAAAAAACAAGTTAATAAAATAATTTGTTTAAAGAATAATATATTTGAAGCAAAAACTATATAGAGGTTTTATATGTACGACATAATAATTATTGGTGCGGGAGTGGGAGGCCTTACTTCTGCAATATATGCAAAAGAGGCAAATAAAAGTGTTTTAATTTTAGAAAAAGTAGGAGCTGGTGGGCAGTTAAATAATATAAACAAAATAACTAACTATCCGGGATTTTCACAAATTTCAGGATATGAGTTAACCGAAAATATTAAAAATCAAGCCTTAAATTTGGGAGTGGAATTAAAACGAGAAGAAGTTATATCAGTCAAGTTAAATGAAAAAATAAAAAAAATAACAACTCATAAAAACATTTACGAGGCAAAGGCAGTAATTATTGCAACAGGTGCTTATGCAAAGCAATTAGAGCTAAATGGAGAAAAGCAGTTTTTAGGAAGAGGATTAAGCTATTGCGCAACTTGTGACGGCAATTTTTTTAAAGAAAAAACAGTTGCAGTAATTGGTGGTGGAAACACCAGCATGGATGACTGTATTTATTTAAATGGAATTGCAAAAAAAATTTATTTAATTCATCGTAGAGAAGAATTTACCGCAACCGATAAGCTATTAAATCAGGTAAAACATTTAATAGGTGAAGAAAATAGTAAAATAGAAGTATTAACAAATTCGGTGGTTGTTGAGCTTAAAGGTGAAGAAAAATTAGAACAAATAAAAGTTTTAAATAAAAAAGAAAACACAGAAAAAATGTTACAAGTAGAAGGACTTTTTGTGGCAATTGGCAGAAAACCAGATACTGAATTTTTAAATGGACAAGTTATGTTAGATGAAAGCGGTTTTATTTTAACAGATGAAAATATGGCAACAAACATAAAAGGTGTTTTTGCTGTTGGTGATGTAAGAAAAACACCACTTCGCCAGGTTGTTACGGCTTGTAGCGATGGAGCTATTGCAACAAACAGTATAATAAAAGGAATAAACACATAAAACAAATGGAAGATTTAATAACAATAAATTTAAAAGAGGATATGCCTCCTGTAGACATAGCAATATGTAACATGGAACTAGAAATTGAACTTGCAAAAATTACTGGAGTTAAGGCAATAAAATTTATTCATGGTTATGGCAGTAGTGGGGCAGGTGGATTAATTTGCAAAGCAGTGAGAGAGAGGCTTTCTTCTTTAAAAAGACAAAGAATTATAAAAGATTACATTTTTGGTGAAGACTGGGATTTAAACAATGCTAAATGTTTTAAAGTTATAACACAGCTATCTAATGGTTATGATGGTGAAGATTTAAACCATAGCAATAGTGGTATGACAATTGTTGTTTTATAATATAAAAATTTTGGTTATGTAAACTTTAGGTTGAATAAAAGAGGAAATAAACTTATTCATGCAAAGATACATTCATTTATTAAATTATAAAATTTAATTGAATAAGCTTTTTGGTGTTATTTTTGCACACTCGTTTTTTTTGTTTGACATTTAACCACGCAAAAAATAAAATAAAAATAAATAACAAAAATTTAGTTAAAAGGGGCAGTTATGAAAAAAGCAAAAATAATATCACTTTGTTTGTTGCTTGTTTTATGTTTAGGAATAGTTGGCGTTGGTGTATATGCTTTTGGGCCATTAAACAACAATGTTTCAGGTTACATTTCAATAAACGCATCTAGCTACCCTGTAGAAATAACTTGTGATATTAATGGCAACCAAGTCTTTTATCAAGAAACAGTAAGAAGTGGCATTAAATGGACGCAAGGATTAGAAGATTTAAGCTTTGACACAACAAACATTACTCACGCAAGTGAAATACAAGACATTATTCTTCACATTAATATAAAAAATAAATCAAATAAAGAACTTGGGGCATATTTTTACAATGGATCTTCTAGCACAATGCCAAATCAGGCTACAGTAACAGATATTAAGTTAACCGATACTTTAACAAGTGGATCGGTAAAAGTTGCAAATGTTCTTTTGTCATCTTATTCGCACATGATGCCACAAACCGATTCATCGGATGCCGATGAAACAGATATGTATATAGTTCTCACACCAGTAGGGAACTCTAATGCAAATACATTAGTAAATAATTTAAAAACAGGGCTTACTTGTGCATTTAATTATATTTTAAACATCGAAGAATATATTTACAATTTTCAGGCGTCAAGCATTATTGCTAGTTCTAGCAATTCATCACCTGCATCAACGGTAGCACCTAATTTTGTAAAATTTAAAAGTGATTCAACAACAATACCAACCAGAGCGTTTGTTTCTAACTCAAACATTGAAATTGTTGTTATTCCTTCAACAATAACATCTATAGGGGCAAATGCATTTAGGTCGTGCAAACAATTAGTTGGGTTTACAGTTTCTAATGGAATGTTAACAATTGGGAGTGAGGCGTTAATTACCTCCACAAAAATATTACTATTAACAATTCCAAAAACTGTAACAATGTTTCATCATTATGCAACCGACTGGGGATATATGTTTCTGTATGTACACCCAGAAAATGCAACATATTATTCTGATAACTACGGTGTTGTTTACACAAAAAATTTATTAACAGCATACAGATGTTCTAATAGAGAAGTTGTTAGGGTAAAAGAAAATGTAACATTAATTGGAGAAAGGTTTAGCCACGGAAGATATGGTGTGAAACAAATTATTCTTCCTGAAACCATTACAAGAATTGAGAGTTATGCTTTTTACCATACAAAAGAAATAACAACAATTACACTACCAAACAGTTTAGTATCAATTGGTACCGGAAGTATATTTACAGGATGTACAAAATTAACAAAACTGTATTATAATGGAACAATGCAGGGTTTTAAAAATATAACAAATTACAAAAATGTTACAACAACACATGCAGTTATATGTACAGACGGAACTCTTGCTATAGGATCATAAAAAAACAAAAAGGTTGCTTATTAAAGCAATCTTTTTAATGTAGTAGGAAATATCGTAAATCGGCGAATTTATTCGCAAGATTTTAGCAGTATTTCCGCCCGTACCAAAGGGCCATCGCTTTTGTGAATAGCAAAAGTGCATTTGTGAAACAAATGCATTATTTTAAATAATTTAAAATTGCGATGGTTTTTTATTTAAAAATATGTAACCATTTTTTAAAATACTTTATTATAAGACAAGTTAATTGTTGAAAAAAAGTTGATAATTGTGATATAATATATCATATGGGATTATTCGGTTTTAAAAATAAAAGAGATATTTGCCCTAAAGAAAAAAATTTAAGGGGTATTGTTTCTAATCACATGGTTGGTGGAATAATAAAAATTAATGCAATGCTTAAGGTTCCAAATGGATATATTGCGATTATTGGCAAAAAGGGAAAGGTTGCCGATAAGTTTGAAAGCGGAGAGCATTTTTTCAATTTTAGCAATTTACCGCTAATGTGTAGAAAATTTAAAATAGATAAAGAAAAAAAAGGCAAAAAACAAGACGAGTTTATTGCCGATTTATATTTTGTTAGTAAAGATCTTTTTGAAGGCAGTTTTAAAACCTACCGAAAGGTAATGATGGGAACAAAGGCATATGGTTTTTATAAAACGCATGTTTTTGGAACTTATGTTTATAGAGTGTCGGATGTAAGAGAATTTATGCAATCGCTTTTAAATGAGTTTGATTATATTAAAACAAATGAGGCAGAAAATATTGTTGAGGGGTGGGTTAATGAAGTTATTGTTCAGGAACTTGAACGACAAAATTTTATTTTGCAAGATGTTTTAAACAACACCCAATTAATTGCAGATGTTTTAAAAAATAGAATATCTAAACTATTTTCTGTTGCCGGACTAGAGCTGGTAGACATTAAAATAACAAATGTAAAAGTTCCAAAAAAATATTTAGCACAGCAAAATTTAAAAGAAGGTTTAACTAAAGAAAATTTAGAACAAAATAATGAAAATAAAGAAAACGTTAAAGAGGGTGAAGAAAAAAATACACCTCAAGATGTAGATGATGGTGTAGATGAGCAGAGTTTTGATTTTAAAAATGAAACAGAAACAGTAATTAACAAGCAGTTAGAAAGTGAACAGTTAATTAGCATAAATGACCAAGATCAAGAACACAATAAAGATAAAGAAAATCAAGAATATGTTCCGTTTGGAAATATGCAAATTAAACAAACAAATTTGCAAGAAATAAAAATGGAAGAAACAAAAGAAAAAACTTTTGTTGACTTAAGTACAAACGAGGTGTACAATGATTCTGCAAAAAATACAAAAATGTGTATAAATTGTGGAGCCGAAAACCATGAAGACGCAACGCATTGCCTTCTTTGCGGTGAAAGGTTTAACAATGATAGTTTATAAGGAGGAAAAATGAAAAAGATAAACAAAGATATGACAATAGCTCAAGTGCTAGAATATGGCGAAAACATGCAAGATGTTTTAATGGGGTTTGGAATGCATTGTTTTACTTGCCCATGCGCGCTTGCCGAAACATTACAAGAGGCAGCAGAAGTTCATGAAATTGATGTTGATTTTTTAGTAGAAAAATTAAATGAACAAATTAAATAATCAGCATGTTAAAAATATAATTAAACTTAAGAAATTAAAATTAGGGCTAGCCCTAATTTTTTTAATTTTAAATATAGTTTTGACAGGCTTAAATTAAATGTTTTTTAAAATTAATTGAAAGATAAATAATTGCTTGGTTAAGGCAAATATAATTAATTTTAATTATTTTACAATATTAATATAAAAATTTGACAAAATATTTTTAGTTTATTAAAATTTATTTAAATAAGGGGGAGGTATTTTATGGAAAATGAAGAAATTAAACAAGAAAAGCCTATAAAAGCTCCACCAAAGGTTATGCCTCCTAAAAGACCAATACCTGCAAAGCCAATTAAAGAAGATCCAAAGGTTATAGAGAAAGAAACAAGTGAGCCTGAGAAGCAAACACAAAAAGGCACGCAAAAAATAAAAGACAACAAAAAAGAGCCTAAGCCAAAAAAAATAAAAAAGCGTATTGGTAAAAAAAAGTTATTAATAATTTTATTGAGCATAATTTTGGTTTTAGCAGTTGCTGGTGTTTCTGTTTATTTTATTTTTTTTAATAAAAAACACGATTTAAGTTTAACCACTCCAACTTTGCAGGTTGTAAAATTAGAAAATAGTGTTCATTTAAAAAGTTCAAAAGTTAATAATGCTGTAGAATATGAATTTGTTTTAACAGACGACAAAGGAGTAACAACTAACTATTTTTCTAATACCGGAGAATATGAACTTAAAAAAATTGCCAACCAGCCGGGAGAATATAATTTTAAGGTTAGAGCATATAACAAAGTTAATGGCAAAAGTGGTTTTTCTGAAATAAAAACCATTAAAAACACAGTACAAATTTCTTCTCCAAAAATTGAGATTTTGGGTCTAGATGAAATTGTTGACAAAGAAAAGGTAGTTGGATATAAAACAAATCAAAATTTAGAAGACGATTATTTGTCTTGGCCAAAAGTAGACAGGGCAGTGTCTTACTTAATTAGTTATGGTGTAGACTATTCTGGCTCTCAGCCTACCATAAAAACATATAAATATACACCACAGCAAACATCTGCTATTATTAGGTTTGAACTTTCTACCTTATATAATTTGGGTGGGGCAAACTTATATAGAATTTCGGTTGTGGCAGTTCCTGCAGAAGGTGGATATTATGTTAACAGTGATTACGCTTTAGCAAAAGATATATTCTATTACAAAAACCTAAGCAAACCACAAAATGCAACTTTTACAAGAAGCACTAAAGAATTAATATTTAACTTTTTAGAAGAACAAAATTATTCAGATGAGTATAATTTAATTGTTTCTTCTGAGGGAGTAAACAAAACATACACAATTTACACAAGTGAATTAAACAAAACCACAAATGCCAATAAAAGTGTTACTTTTAGCATAAACTTAAGTGACCTACTTAAAGATTTAGATATAACAAGTCTAAAGTTACAAACGGCGTCAAGTGATAATTATGTTATTAACTCTGAGTATACAAATGTAGATATTAAAAATTGAATATTAAATTTAAATAAAAGACATACTACCAAAAAAGGAGAATTGGTGGTATGTCTTTTTTATGTGAAAAAATAAAACAAGAAATGTCAGACAATCAAGACTTTGTAATTAGAGATATAATGAGCTCTTCTGGACAAATAAAGTTAATGTTTTTAAAAAGCATGAGTGATAAAAATGAGATTGCAAGGCAAATTATTTTACCCATTGTAAATGCCCAAAACCAATTTTCTTTTGAAGAGTTAAAAACCAATATTTTATTATGTAGCGAAATAGAAGAAATTGAGTATGAAGACATTGCTGAAACTATATTGCAAAATAAGGTAGTATTGTTGTTTAACGAAAGGTTTGTTGCGCTAGATTTGGAAAAATATCCAATGCGAACTCCAGAAGAGCCTCCCACATCTCCTAATATTTTTGGGCCAAGAGAGGGGTTTGTAGAAAGTATAAAAACAAACTTATGCTTAATTAGAAAAAGATTACCAACAAAGAATTTAGTTTTAAAAGAATATACTGTTGGGGAAGAAACAAAAACTAAAGTGTGTGTTGCATACTTAAAAAATATTGCTAATAAAAAAGTTGTTGACGAAATATGCAAAAAAATTAAAAACATTAAACTTAGCGGAGTTGTGGATTCGTATTATATTGCAGAGTTTTTGAAAAAAAAGCCAAAGTCTATGTTTGAGCAAGTTGGTCTGCAAGAAAAACCCGATATAGTTACTGCAAAAGTTTTAGAAGGAAGGGTGGCAATTATTGTTGACGGATCACCAATTGTGTTAACTCTTCCGTTTATGGTTTTTGAGGATTTTCAAAGCAGTAATGATTATTACACCAATTATGTATATGTAAATTTAATAAGAGTAATAAGAACAATAGGAATTATTATAGCAACAGTTATTCCGGGGCTATATTTAAGCATTAGGCTTTATAGTTATAAAGTTTTACCAATTAACTATGTAATAACAATTGCAAATTCTACAAAAAACCTACCATTTACTCCAGTTTTAGAAATTTTGTTTATACTGTTAATGTTTCAAATTTTATATGAAGTTAGTTTAAGGCTCCCACAGTATTTGGGTTTAGCCACGTCCATTGTTGGAGCGTTGGTTCTTGGCGATACTGGGGTTAAGGCCGGCTTAATTTCGCCTCCGGGCGTAATTATTGTTGCGGTTAGCATTATGAGTATTTATACTGTTCCAACACAAGCAGCAATATTAACTGTGCTTAGGGCAATTTTTGTAATTATAGGAGCAACGGTGGGCATTTTTGGAATAATAGGAGGAGTTATATATTTTATAAATTACATAAACACATTAAATTATTACGACACTCCGTATTTAGCACCATATGCACCAAAAATACAGCAAGATTTAAAAGATGGAATATTTAAAAAACCATTAATAAACATGAAAAATGGACCCAGGTCTTTACCCAACATAAAAACTGGGGGCAAAAAATAATGAACAAAACATCTATTTCTTGTCACCAAACTGGAGTTTTAGCCGGCTTGTTATTATTGGTATTAAAAATAACATCACTGCCTTCTTTAATGCATAGTTGTAGTGAAGTGGGCGGGGTTGTTTCTATAACCGTTTATTGCGTAGTTAACATTGCTTTTTTGGCACTAATAATTAAGCTAAAAAAAACACACAACAACAAGAGCATGTATGAAATATTTTGTGGCATGTTTGGTAAAATTTTTGCAAAAATAATTTATTTTATGCTTTTCACATTTTTTATTTTTAAACTTTTGGCGTTAGTTGACGACGGATTTGGGTTTGTTAGAGATATTGCTGACGATGAGTTTGAATATATAAATTTTGTTGTATGTTTTTTTCCTGTTATTTGTGCGCTTGCATATTCAGGAATAAGAAATATGAGCAGAACATGTGAATTCTTTTTTCCGTTTGTTTTAATTGGGCTTTTTGTTTCTATTGTGTTTTCTTATGCTCCAATTAATTTTTGGGGACTTGGCTCAATTTCTAGGTTTAATTTTTCCTGCCTGTTTAGAATGTTTGGAGAGATGTCCTTTTGGAATGGAGATCTTTTTGTTTTATTAATATTTATGGATTACATAGACTTAAGCAAAGGAAAACAAAAGCAGATATTTATGCCTGTAATATATTTAAGTATTTTTTTAATATTGTCGTATGTAATGTACTTTTCTCTTTATCAAGAAACTGCCATTTTACACTCTAATATGATTTTTGACATAATAGAATATTCGGTTGGAACATCAAGCGGGTGGCATATGGATATTGTGGCCATTTTGGTTTATACCATATGCCTGTTTTTGCAAGGGGCGATATATATTTATGCCTGTTTAAAGTGTTTTGAAAAAGTTTTTAATTTTCATAATAAAACGTTTATTTTGTTTAGCATAGTTTTAGTTGTTATTGCGGTTCAGTTTTTGTATTTAAATGACTATTTAAAATATATTGGTTTTGCAAATTCTCATATTCAAATGTTTTCTACTATCCTAGTCATTGGAATACCAATCTCGGTGTTTTTAGCTATAAAAAAAGGAATTAAAAATGAAAGAGTTAAAAGATAAAGTAAAAAAAATTTTTAATGTTCCCATGCTATTAGTTTTTATTTTAATATGTTTTTTGTTTTTGCCAAATGCCATAAATATGCGCTCGGCTGTTTTTAGGTCGGCAATTGTGGTTGCATTAGGAATAGACTATAACGATAATCAAAAATATATTATTCATGCAGGAATAAACGTTTCTGCAACCGATGAAAGCTTGTCAGAAAACACAAAACTAATTTCTGCAACAGGAGTAAGTGTTGGAGATGCAATTGCTAATTTGGGAATTCAGTTTGGCAGACCAATTAGACTAGGCCATACGAGGTTTGTATTAATTGGATCAGAGCTAGCCAAACAAAATGTTGCAACTGCCTTGGATGGAATAATCAGAACAAACAAAATGAGAGATACCGTTCAACTTGTTATGTGTGATGCCAATGTTTCCGAAATGTTAAATATTGGCATAGAAATAAAAAATAAAACAGGAATAAAAATGAGCGATATAATTGCTTACCAAAGTAAATTTTCAACCACGGCAATGGATTCTAACGTAGATACTTTTTATAAGGGATATTTAAGCACTTCGGGAATTTCTAAATTAAATTGCATATCATTAACCGATGATATAACAAAGGGGATAACGCCAGAGGCGGCTTTGGGCAATGCAAATAGTCCAAATGCACCAGACGCTGGAAATGAAAGTTCTTCACAGAGTGAAAATTCTAACAGTTCGTCTGAAAATAAAACATCACAAAAAAAATTTGTGGTAAATAATGGAACAATTGCTCTTTTTAAAAACGGAAGACTAATGAAGATTGTTCCACCACAAATTTCTAATGGTAGTTATTGGATAAACACCTCGTTTATGCCCAAAAAACTTAATGTTAATGTTTTAAAAAGCAAGGAGTTAAGCAACGCAAAACTATTTTTTAATGTTTTAAATAAACATGTTAATTCGGAAGTGTTTTTTTACAAGAACATTCCAATGATGTCTGCAAAAATTAATGTTACTTTAGGAATAGATGAAATAATAACTTCAAACAATCAAATTGTTCCACTAAGCACTGACGTAATAGATCAAGAAACCAAATGTGCTATTGGTAGACAAATTAGAGAAGAAGTTGGAATGGCTTTAGAGTATGGAAAAAAAGAAAATTTAGACTTATTAGATTTAAACGAAATTTTTTACTTAATCAAATATAAAGAATATAAAGAGTTTATTAAACATACTACAACAGAACAATTTTTTAAAGGTGTTCAACTTAGCATTGAAGTTAGAGTTGAAGTAATTTAACAATTATTAATTGCAATGAATATTTTTAATATAATAAAAAAAATAAAAAAGTTTGATTTTTTGGTAGACAATAATTCGGTGCATATGTATACTATGTGTGTTTTAATATAAACAAGGGGTATTTATGAAAAAAGTAATGTATATTAGATGTCCAAGATGTGAACTTAATTATATTCCAAAAAAAGAAAAGTTTTGCAGTGTTTGTAAAAAAGAAATGCAAGTTGGCGGCGGTGACGATTTTGACGATTTAGATTTGGAACTTTGTCCAATTTGTAAAACAAATTACATTCAACCAGATATGGTTATGTGTCAAACATGCTATAACGAAAGGCTTAACGACCCTAACTTTAGAGAAGGCGATGATAATGATTGGGAACAATATATTAACAGAGATGATTCTGATGAATTAGACGAAAACCAAAACGAAGAAATTGGTGACTATGCTTCTGTTAAAATGCTAGATTTAGATGATGAAGAAGATGAGATAGATGACGAATTTGATGACGATCTAGACGTTATTTCTGACGATGAAAAAGATGATTCTTTTGACGATGAATTTGAAGACGAATTTGATGATGACGATGATGATTTTGACGATGACGATGATGACGATAATGATTATTAAAAATAAAAAACTAAACCAGATTTAAAAGGTTTAGTTTTTTTGTATAGAAAGGTTTGTTTTTGGCAAAAATCATTTATGTTGGAGGTGGATAATGCGTGCAAATGTTAATGCGTTAAGCGAAATAAAACAGCGAATTGCAGATATTAAAGGTAATTCTGTTTCGTTGTCGGTGAATAGGGGTAGAAAAAAAATTGACAAACTTAAAGGTTTTGTAGAAGACATTTATCCAAGTGTGTTTACATTTATGACCGATGAAAAATCACGAGAAACATTTTCTTATTTTGATGTTTTATGTGGACTTGTTACATTTGAATAATTTTTTATGCAGCTTAG
>JAZSMW010000124.1:0-3641 GCA_045536095.1 Clostridia bacterium | reverse complement strand
AATTTGTGATTAACTTTAAATAACTTATCAACATTTAATATTGGGTTATTTTTTTGATTAATAGTCAAGTCTTAAAAAAGATTATTTGCCTACTCAAATCAAGTGCATCATACATTTTTAAAAATGCAATTGGGCCATGCCATTTTTTGAAGCATAAAAAAAAGTAGGTATTGAAACCTACTTTCTACTGGTTGCGGGGGCAGGATTTGAACCTGCGACCTTTTTGGTCATCGGTTTATATGGCTTCGTTTTAATAAACTTCGCCATATAAGCCTTGGCAGGCTTTTCAAACCCGCCCCCCTCTCACCAATAAAAATGAAGCCTTACGGCCTCATTTCACTGGTTGCGGGGAGTGGATTTGAACCACTGACCTTCGGGTTATGAGCCCGACGAGCTTCCGAGCTGCTCTACCCCGCGATATTAATTTACGTAAATAGTATATGCACATATTTTGGTTTTGTCAACACTTATTTGTAAAAAAAATGGGTAAATGTGTAATATAATGTGGATAACAAAATGTGGAAATGTGGATAAGTTGTGCGCAACTCATTTATATATAAGGGATTGCCGGGGTTAAGTTATCCACAATGCCTACCAATCTTGCTTTTTTCTTGAGCTTGATTTTACATCGTTATAATAAGAAAAATAGTTATCTTTAAATTTTTGATTACCGGTTTTGTAGTTATTAATGAGTTCCTCAAGTTCCGATGGTGAGTAATCGCTAATTTTAAAGTCTTCGTCGTAACTTTGAATAATTTTTAACCAATTTTGATTTTCGTTTGTCATGCACATAGTTTACTATAATTTAATTGCAATTTCAAGATGTTTAACAAAATAAATATAAAAAGCATTTATATTCATATGAAAAAAGAAATATTCAAAGGTGTGGCAACGGCACTTGTAACGCCTTTTAGCAATGGTGCTGTAGATTATAATTCCTTAAAAAATTTAATACAAAAACAGATTGATGCAAATATAGATGCGATTGTAATACTTGGCACAACGGGCGAGCCTGCAACGATTTTGCAAAAAGAAAGAGAGCGAATTATTAAAGAGTGTATACAGTATGCTCGTGGCCAAACAAAAATTATTGTGGGTTGTGGATCAAATTCCACCAAAGTTGCAATAAATTATTACAAGCAGGCTCAAAGCTATGGCGCAGACGGGGCATTAATTGTAACGCCCTATTATAACAAATGTACTAAGCAGGGGCTTTTTGAACATTATTTGGCAATAAGTAATGAAGGATCGCTTCCAATTATTGCATACAATGTTCCTTCAAGAACGGGTGTGAATATTTTGCCACAAACAGCACTAGAACTTTGTAAAATAAAAAATGTGGTTGGCATTAAAGAAGCCAGTGGGAACATAATGCAAATTTTAGATTTGTTAAATTTGCTTAAGGGCAAAATGTCAATATATTCTGGTGATGATGCTTTGAACACAATATTTTATTCTTTTGGGGCAAAAGGGTGTATTTCGGTTGCGTCTAACATTATGCCAAAAACATTTAAACAAATTTTTAATATGTGTGATAGTGGAAAAATTAAAGAAGCGAACAAAATTCAAGAGCAAAATTTGGCGTTAATAAATAGTTTGTTTTTAGAAGTTAACCCAATACCAATTAAGTGTGCAATGAATTATCTTGGGCTATGTAAAAACGAAGTAAGAGCTCCTCTTACCAAAATGGAAAAAAACAATCGTGAAAAATTAATAGGGAATTTAAATTCGGTTAAGGGGAAAATGTATGATTGTTTGTAAGTTTGGAGGCAGTAGTGTTGCCAGTGTTGAGGGCGCAAAAAATATTAAAAAAATTGCCCAACAAAATAAAAATAGAAAAATAATTGTTGTTTCGGCGCTTGGCAAAACTAAGGATTATAATTATAAAATAACTGACAAATTAATTGAGTTATATAACAAAATAATAAAAAATGATAATTATTTTGAATTAATTGATATAATTTTTGAAAAATATATTAATATTTCCAGTAATTTAAATGTAAATATTAATTGGAATAAATATAAAAATGAATTATTTAAAAAAATTGAGCAAAATGCCATAAATAAAGCATATTTGCTAAGTAGGGGAGAGTATTTTTCGGCATTAATTTATGCAAAATATTTAAACTATAAATTTATTGACGCAAAAAATTATATTAAATTCAACAAAAATGGCAAAATTAATAAAAAAATTACTAAAAAATTGCTAAAAAAATTAAATTTTAATTACAATTACGTAATTGGTGGATTTTATGGTTCGGATTATTTAAATAATATTTGTCTTATGGATAGAGGTGGCTCAGATGTAACCGGAGCAATAATTTCCACATTATTAAATTGTGAAATTTATGAAAAGTATACCGATGTGGTTGGCGTGTATAATAAAAATCCAAATAAGTTTTATGATGCTAAAAAACAAACTGTAATTAGTTACAAAGATGCAATTATAATGGCACAACGTGGGGATGAAGTTATACATAAAGATGCATTACTGCAATTGCAAAATTCAAACAGTTTATTACTGGTAAAAAATACATTTACACCAGAAGTTTTTGGAACACTAGTTGTAAAAGAAACCCTATAAAATATTAAATATTTACAATGGAACATGTTTATGTTATAATTAAGTTAATAATTTAAAATATGGGAGATGCATATGAAAAATATTTTGATTGTTTATAATGAATCTATTCCAAGTGCCGAGTTTGAGTTAAAAAATAAACATTTGGTAGAGGTGGCAAAAAAATATGGATGTGGTGTAACCTTTAAATCTAATACCGATTTGTATACATATTTAAACACCAATGCGGTAAAATCATTTGGTAGTGATTTAAAATATGATATTTGTTTGTTTTTTGACCATGATGCATATTTGGCAAAAAACTTAGAATTGTTAAATATGAAAGTAATTAATACAAGCAAGGCGTTGCTTATGTGTGAAAATAAGGCGCACATGTATCAAGAATTAATTGCTCATGGAATAAGTGTGCCAAGAACATTTATTTTGCCAGAATTAAATGAATATAAGCAAGAGGGCATTAAGCAATTTGTGGATGAGGCCATTAATCAACTGTCGCTTCCACTTGTTATAAAAGAGTTTTATGGAGATTCTGGAAAGCAAGTATATTTGGTTAAAACAAAACAAGATGTTTTTTCGGTAATAGATAAGTTTCGTGGCAAAAATATTCTTTTGCAAGAATTTATTGCCGAATCGGCAGGCTCCGATATTAGGCTTTTTGTTATTAAAGACAAAGTTGTGGCATCGCTAAGGCGTCAGGCAGAGGGTACTGGATTTAGGTCTAATGGTGGGCTTGGAGGTAGTAAATCGGCTTATGCGCCAAGTATTGTAGAAGCTAAACTCGCCGTGGATGCAACTAAAGCCATGGGTTGTGATTTTGCTGTTGTTGATATGTTAAAGGGCGTAACGGGTTCGCTTGTTTGTGAGGTAAACAGCACCGCAAACATTAGTGCGTTTGCTGAGTGCACTGGAGTTGATATTGTTGAAATATTATTTAAAGAAGTTATAAGAAAAATAAAATAAATTTAATATTCGCAATAAAAAATTATGGATAAACCCCATAATTTTTTTGTGGTATAATATGTTTGTATTAAAAACTATAGTTGTGTATTTGTGGTGCGAA
>JAZSMW010000078.1:0-2999 GCA_045536095.1 Clostridia bacterium | reverse complement strand
AGATTTCAATACCTACTTTTTTTATGCTTCAAAAAATGGCATGGCCCAATTGCATTTTGAAAAATGTATGATACACTTGATTTGAGTAGGCAAATAATCCTTTTTAGGACTTGACTCTTAATCAAAAAAATAACCCAATATTAAATGTTAATAAGTTATTTAAAGTTAATCACAAATTATCCTGTGGTTAACTTTTTTGATGTGAAAAAATTAAAGGAGGAAAAATGAATGTTAAAAAAAGAGTATTAATTTGTTTAAGGAGGTGGTATAATGGAAAAAGGTCCAAGCACTTATGCTGAATATTGGACTTCAGAACACAGCGAGATAAGGCACTTCAACGATCATGCACACGAGTTTGATTTTGAAAAAATAACAGATTATTCAAAAGCCGCGATGAACTTTGCAAATAGCACAGAGAATGGCATAAAATCGTTTAGAGCTTATAATGGATCAATTTACAAATATAATCCAAAAACAAATGAATTTTGTATAGTTTCAAGAGAAGGCAAAATAGTTACATATTTTAAACCAGAGAAAGGAATAACCTATTTTGAAAATCAATTTTATGAATGGGGAGAATATTATATTAATTAAGGAGATGAATATGAGTACGTTTTATATTAATAAAAGAACAAATAAACTAATAGAATGTCCACCATATAAATGTAAATTATGTGGAATGGGAGATATTGAAATTGAACACGACATTTGTCCTTTTTGTGGATGGGAAGATGATGTTGTTCAAAATAATGATAAAGATTTTGATGGTGGTGCAAATTATATGAGTTTAAATCAGTATAATAAGTTCTGGGAAGAAAACAAAGAAGAAATTCTGGCAAATTTAAAAAACAATAGATTTTATGCTATCCAAAAATCACAAGAATATTACAAAAAACATTTTAAAAATTAAATAGGGAGCTGTAAAAAAATAATTTATAAGGTTAAATATAAGGCAAAATTCCAATTAAAATAAAGGTTTTTTGCCTTGTTTTTCGTGTAAATTTACATTGGATTAAAAATTATAATTTATTTAAGGCCCTTTTAGTAAAAGGAGAAATATGGAAAATAACTTATATGAAATAGATAAATCAGATTATGATTATGAAAAGTTGTTAAAAAAACAAAAAATTGTTAGAAACGAATTTAAGACAGTAGGTAAATACGGGATACCTCTAATAAAAAAACAAAATATTGATTTAAATAAAATAGATTTATGGAATTATACAAAAGTTAAAAAAGATGATAAAGAAAACAAAAACAAAACAATACATTTTTTTACTTATGATTGGCAGTTTGAAAATGTTTATGAAAAACCAGAAACAACTTTAAAAAATTTAGACCAATACTATGCTTTGCTTACTCCGGAATTTAGTTTGTATTGGGATATGCCTAAAGTACTTCAAATTTATAGCACTTTTAAAAATAGGTGGTGTGGTGCTTTTTGGCAAAAACATGGTAAATTAGTTATCCCAACTGTTTGTTGTTGTGGAGAAGAAAGCTATGATTTTTGCTTTGACGGAATTGAAGAAGGGAGTATTGTTGCTATTTCTACTTATGGCAGAGAAAACTATAAACAAGAATTTATGAAAAGTTATAATAAAATGCTAGAAATTATAAAACCATCTGGAATTGTTTGCTATGGTGATCCATTTTCTGAAATGAGAGGAAACATTAAGGCAATAGATCCATTTAATAAAGAAGAATTAATAAAAAAAATAGGACTTGCAGAATTTACAAAAAAATATTTTGCGGGCGAACTTTATCCCGAAGTGTAGGTGTTTATGGAAAACTTTAAACTTACAATAGACCTTTTACCAAAAGGTTCTTGGGGTAATGATTTTAGTAAAACCCTACCACAAAAAGAATGGGATAAAATAAGAAATTTTTGTTACAAAAAAGCGAATAACAAATGTGAAATATGTGGTTACAAAACCAATGAACTTAACGCTCATGAAGTTTGGGATTTTAATATTGAAGATAAAACGCAAACACTCGTTAACATTGTTGGTATATGCAGTAAGTGCCATGGTGTAAAACATATACGAAATTCTGAAAGATTGGGTTATGGAGAAAATGCCAAAAGGCATTTTATTAGTGTAAATAATTGCTCCGAATTGGATTTTGCTAACCATTTAACAAAGACTCTGCTAGAGTTTGAAAAAAGAAATAAAGTGTATAGATGGAAAATGAAAGCAGATTTGACAAAGTTTGGTGGAGACAACTCTAAAATTAAAGAATATTATATGCCTAAAATAATAAACCCATACACCACAAAAGATATAGAAAACTTAAAGAATAGTTGCAGTTTGCATCCTCGAATTATAGACATTGATGTTAATAACTATGACGGCACAATAAATATTATATGCGATAAAATAAATAAAATCGAGTGGTTTACCGATGAACTTATTGAAACAAAATATAATTTTGGAAGAACATTTAAAACTAAATTTTGTGTTAAAAATTTAAATTGTAAAGAAATATATTTTAAACTTACCGGAACATATGGCGAAACTATTTCGAAAAAATTTAAACTTACAGAGTTTACTTAATATACCCCTCTTCACTGCTACGAATTTTGTTACAAAAATGTGTTTCAGTTTGTGCAAATGGGTTGTTTTTTATCGTTTTTTGTTTATATGTTTTTGTTTTGTGTTGTTTGTTAAAAATAACCCTACCATTGCCTTTATTTTAAAGGGATTGAGAGTGTGATGATTTGTGATAAAAAATGATAATTTTTGGTTAAAAATGGCACTTTTTAGGGCTCCTCACAACCCGAAGGTCAGTGGTACAAATCCACTCCCCGCAACCAGTAGAAAGTAGGTTTATATACCTACTTTTTTTATGCTTCAAAAAACGGCATGGCCCAATTGCATTTTTAAAAATGTATGATGCACTTGATTTGAGTAGGCAAATAATCTTTTTTAAGACTTGACTATTAATCAAAAAAATAACCCAATATTAAATGTTGATAAGTTATTTAAAGTTAATCACAAATT
>JAZSMW010000065.1:0-3896 GCA_045536095.1 Clostridia bacterium | reverse complement strand
AGTGTAATTGTATTTATTTAAACTTGACATAAATTGAGATTCATAATACAATTAATTAAAAATATAATGGAGGAATAATTATGGCAACAGATAGTGAAAAATTGGCTTTTTTAAGAGACGCATATTTATCGGTGGAACAACAAGAAGCTTTTTATGAAAATTTAAAAGATCCAGCCGAATTAAAGGAGTTTTGCATATTACTTAGTCAAGATATGCATGGTGTATACAAAAAGGTGATGGATTTAATTCAAAGAGTTGAAAACGGAGAATACACAGAAGAACAAATGGAGATTGTTTCAAAAACAATTGCTTTTTATGTTATGGCTCAAGACAATTTACAAAAAACTTTAAGTAAAAACATGACCAAATCATCAAGTAATGATAACGAAAAAGGTTTTTAGTTTAATTATTAAAGCGGGTTAATCTTATTTTAAATTTTTGTTTATAGTTATTGACTTTTTAATTTTAATGAGATATAATTTACAACAACAAAGGGAAAAGTATGTTCGCAGTTTTAAATAATAATAACAATAACAATTTAAACCACATTTAATGCGGGCCTTTTTGCATGTAAAAACAAAACCACAGGCTCGCAAAAGTTTGTGGTTTTTTAAATTGGTTTTAAACTTAGAAATTGGCACTAAAAGTTGACATGTTTTTTTTAAAAGATATATAATAAAGGTTAGTAACGTACTTTGTAATTTTAAGGAGCAAATTATGGATATAAAAGAAATAAAGCATTTGGCAGAACTTTCTAAATTAGAATTTTCAGACGAAGAATTGGTTCAGTTTTCTTCCGACTTTGAAAGTTTGGTTGAACTTGTAGACAAAGTAAAAAATAGTAGCATAACAGGAACAAAGAGCCTTTGTGCAATTAATATGCAAGAACTTAGGGAGGATAGGGCCTTACCTAGCACAAACGTAGATGTGTTGTTACAAAATTCACCAATTGTAAAAGACGACAGTATTGTTGTTCCAAGAATTATGGAGTAAAAAAATATGGAATTAGTAAAATTAAGCGCAGTAGAAATTAGAGAAAAAATAAAAAACAAAGAAATTACTTGTGAGCAAGTTGTTGAGGCTTTTGTTAATCAAATTAAACAAAATCAAAAATATAATGCGGTTTTAGAAATTTTTGATGATTGTGTTGACCTAGCAAAACAAATGGATAAAAAAATTGCAGAAGGTTTTAATGGAAAACTTGCAGGAGTTCCTGTTATTATTAAGGACAACATATTATACAAAGGCAAAATTTGTAGTTGTAGTTCTAAATTTTTAGAAAAATACATTGCTCAGTACGATGCAACTGTTGTTACAAAAATGTTAAACGAGGGTGCAATAATTATTGGTAGAGCCAATATGGACGAATTTGCTATGGGGAGTTCAACAGAAAATTCCGCATTTGGAGTAACTCACAACCCATTAGATTTTAGCAGAGTGCCAGGTGGGTCGTCAGGAGGAAGTGCTTGTGCGGTTGCACTAGATATGTGTCCAATTGCTTTAGGCACAGAAACAGGTGGAAGTGTTAGGCAACCGGCAAGTTATTGTGGAATTTATGGATTAAAACCAAGTTATGGAAGAATTTCTAGATATGGAGTTGTTGCATATGCAAGTTCTTTAGACCAAGTTGGAATATTTTCTAAAACAATACAAGATAATGCACTTATGCTAGAGGTTCTTGCAGGCCAAGATGTAAACGATTCAACAAGTGCAGCACAGCAAGTTGCTGAATATTCATCAGTAAAGGCAGAGGATGCAAAAACATTAAAAGTGGGTGTGATTAAAGAAATTTTGCAAATTATTAAAGGAATGCCATGTGAGCAAAATTTAAATGCTTTTATGAGTATGTTAGCAAAACGAAATATAGAAATTAAAGAAGTATCAATTAAAGATATGGAGCTTGGTCTTGCTACCTATTATATTTTAGCACCAGCAGAAGCCACTAGCAATTTGGCAAGGTTTGATGGAGTAAAATATACAACAAGAAATGAAGATGCCAAAAATTTACAAGAAATATATAAAAAGAGCCGTAGCGAGGGCTTTGGTAAAGAAGTTAAGCGTAGAATTATGTTAGGAAACTATGTTTTATCTTCTGGATACTTTGATGCATATTACAATAAGGCAAAGGCTGTTCAGTCTAAGCTTATTGAACAGTTTGACCAAGCGTTTAATGAATGTGATGTTTTAGTTTTACCAACAACCATTGGTGAGGCTTTTAAAATTGGTAGTAAATCTGGAAATCCGGTAGACACATATAAAGAAGACATCTTTACAGTAACTGCAAATATTGCAGGTCTTCCTTCAATGTCTATACCTTACGGTAAAGGTGAAAATGGTATGCCACTAGGCATTCAAATTATGTCTAAAAAATTTGAAGAGCAAACAATTTATAAACTAGCAAAATTTGTAGAAGAAGCAGGAGAATAATATGCAATATGATGTAATTATTGGGCTAGAAGTCCATGCAGAATTAAAAACAGAAACTAAATGTTTTTGTTCTTGCAAAAACACATTTGGTGGAACTCCAAACAGCAATTGTTGTCCTGTTTGTGTTGGACTTCCTGGAGCTCTTCCAATTTTAAATAAAAAAGCAGTAGAACAAACCATTCGAGCAGGCCTTGCGCTTGGTTTTGAAATTAACAAAACTGCAATTTTTGAACGCAAAAACTATTTTTATCCAGATCTTTCTAAAGCTTATCAAATTAGCCAATTAGAAAAGCCAATTTGCATAAATGGTCATTTAAGAGTGGGAGAGAAGGATATTCCTATTAATCGAATTCATTTAGAAGAAGATGCTGGAAAACTTGTTCATATGGGTAATATTTCTATGATAGATTACAATCGTGGTGGAGTTCCGCTAATTGAACTTGTAACCGATGCTCTTAAAGAACCACATATGGAAACGGCGGATGAAGCAATTGAATTTTTAACAAAATTAAGAGATGTTTATATTTACGCGGGTGTTGCCGATTGTGAAGTTCAAAAAGGTCAAATGAGGGCCGATGTTAACATTTCTTTAAGGCCAAAGGGCAGTAAAGAGTTTGGAACAAAGGTAGAAATGAAAAACATAATGGGCTTTAAGTCGGTGTTTAGAGCAATAAATTATGAAATTGCACGTCAAAAAGAAATATTAGATGACGGCGGAGAAATTTTGCAAGAAACCAGAAAGTGGGATGATGAGAAAGGCGAAAGCTTTACTTTAAGAACAAAAGAAAATAGTGAGGATTACAGATATTTTCCTGATCCTGACATTTTGGCTGTTAACATTAGTGACGAGCAAATTGAAAACATAAAAAACACAATGCCAATGTTACCAGACCAAATTAAAGAGAAATATATTAATGAATATGGTTTAACTGCTCAAGATGTGGATGTTATTTTGGCTGACAAAGATATTGCAGATTTTTATGAAGAGTGTATAAAAGAATATAATCAACCAAAATCTGTTGCCAACTGGTTTACAACCGAAGTTTTGGCAAAAACAAAAGGCGGAGCACCACTTCAAATATCTAAACAAAATTTATGTTGGATAATTAAGGCAGTTGACGATAAAAAAGTTCAAAGAAATTTGGCAAAAGAACTTCTTTCAGAAATTTGGGGAACAGGTCTTGACGCCGAAGCCGAGGCAAAAGCAAGGGGATTAATGAACGACATTTCTTCCGACTTTGTAATGGAAATTTTAGATAGAGTAATTAATGAAAAGGCTGATGTTGTTGCGCAATTTAAGGCAGAACAAGATCCAAAAATATTAAACTTTTTAGTTGGGCAAGTGATGAAAGAAACAAAGGGTAAGGCTAACGCTCAAGAAGTTATGGAAAAATTAAAGGAAAAAATTAATTAAGGAGAATAAATATGTACAGAACAATTATGCTTGGTGAGGTGGATGAAAGCCTTAT
>JAZSMW010000071.1:0-2876 GCA_045536095.1 Clostridia bacterium | reverse complement strand
TTTATGGCAATAATTTTTTTGTTTTTATAAAGGAGTATTTTATGAACCCATTCGAATATGATTCTAAAGATGTAGAAAATTATTTTTTCACATGGAAACAAATGTACCCAAAAGCATATAACAAAGAAACCACTTCTCCGTTTACTAAAACCAGAGTGATTTTAATGAATGGTACAGAGTTTGAAAGCAATTGGTTTTTACACCAATTTGCCAGAAATTGCAATGATCAAGATATCCGTAGAGCCATTGCTTTGGTTCGCTCACAAGAGCAACAACAGCAAAAAAGAATTAGTTGTTTAAAACCAATTAATGAAAACATGTTAGAAACAACTATTTCATACGAACAACTAGCAATTGAACTAACCGCCATTCTTGCTCAAAACGTTAAAGATCAAAACACTAAAAACGCATTAGATTTTGCTCTACTAGAAGATTTTGATCATCTTTATCGTTTTTCTAATTTATTAAAAACAGATTTTGGCGACGATGCAAGTTTTCTTGTTGGAGAACTTACCGAAATAACTCCTGCAAGACCAACAATTTCACATCACCGTCACCCATGCGATAATGTACGTTTTGCCATGGATGCAAATACTGCCGATGTTTATACCAAACTTGTAGCAAACATAATTACCGCAGCAGAACAACAAACTATGAACTTTTATATGAACCTTGCGCAAATGTACAAAAACGATATGGGTCGCCGTCTGTTTGCCGAAATTGGCATGGTAGAAGAAGAACACGTTACACAGTATGAAAGTTTAAAAGACCCAACATGCACATGGCTAGAACAATGGGTTATGCATGAATATACCGAATGTTATTTGTACTATTCTATGTACAACGACGAATGCCACGAATATATAAAAAATATTTGGAAAGAACACTTTGAAATGGAAGTAGCCCATTTAAAACTTGCTGCCAGCTTATTACAAAAATATGAAAACAAACCATACACCAAAGTTGTACCAAATCCAGAATTTCCAAAACTTTTATGCTTTGGAGAAAATATGGAATATGTAAGAAAAGTTATGTTAACGGCCAACCTTACAAGCAAATATGAAGACTATGTAGATGTAAATACACTAGAACCTAACGACAGATTTTTTGAATATAACTACGGCATAAACAACCCCGAAAAAAATACAGCAAGTCACGAAATTATTGAAAAAACAATAAACAAAAATAAAAAGGATTATCGTTTTGAAGTAGCTCCAAATCCATTAAAGGGGCATTTAGATCGCAAGCAAGACAATACCTCTATAGGTCGCAAACAAAATAAATAAACCAATTCTTTATCTATAGTTACACATAATAAAACAAAAAGCGAAAATGCATTACACATTGTAAACATTTTCGCTTTTTTCATATTGCTTTTAACTTTATTATTAATTTATTGTTTCATTCTCAATTACAACCTTTCTACTACAAACATTGTTTATAAGTGCCACATCGTGTGATACAATTATTAAATTTCCTTTATATCCATTTAAAACACGTTCTAAAAACAACTTGTTTTGAATATCAAGATTGTTTGTTGGTTCGTCTAAAATAAGAAAATTGAAATCCCCAAGAATTAATTCATTTAATTTCAATTTCATCTTTTCTCCAGATGATAAATTTGATATTTTTTTGCTAAACACACTTCTATTAAAACCCATATTACATAAATTTGTTAAAAACTGTGTTTTAAATTCATTAAATTCACTAGCGAATTCAATTACTGTTTGTTCGGACTGCATATTAAACGCATTTTGTGGAAGATATGCAAACTTTATATTTTGACATCTCCAAATATTACCATCATAAGATTCTTCGTTTAAAATCATTTTTATTAATGTCGACTTACCACTTCCATTCTTTCCAACAAGAGCTATCTTTTCTCCATTTTGAATAGTTAAATCAACAGTTTTAAATAATGTTTTATTATTATACTTTTTGCTTACATCATTTAGTTTTATTAAAACCTTATTATTCATTTGTTCACTATTAATTCTATAAAATATTTCTTTTTGCTCAAAAGGTTTATCGCCCAAGTCATTTTGCAATTTCTCCAACTTATTACGTTTTGCCTCTGCTTGTTTTGCAACCTTTTTCACTTTTCGCTGTGCAGAATCTTTATACCCTTTTGCTCTTCTATCAGATGATCCATCTTTTTTTGTTGATTTTTCCAATTGTGCAGTAAGGTGCGATAACTTTTGAATTTGACCTTGTATTTTTTTGTTTTCTGCAACTTTTTCTTGATATATTTTTTTATCATAATCTAATTTCTCTTGTTTTTGAATTTCATATGATGAGTAATTTCCATAAAATTCATTAACTTTTCCATTTTCAAATTCAAGAATTTTATCCACAACTTTGTCTAAAAAATATCTATCGTGTGAAACAACAATAATTGTTCCTTTAAAAGATTTTAATTTTTCAATTAACCACTCAACACTCTCTTGATCAAGATTATTTGTTGGCTCGTCTAATAATATTGCTTTGCTGTTTTTAGAAAGTGCAAAACTTAACATTTGTTTTGTTTGTTCCCCTCCAGACATTGTTTCAAAACTTTGTGCCACACAATTATTTAAACTTAATTCGTTGTTAATTTTATAAAAATTAACAATTTCTTCTTTTGAACCCTTTTCAATATCAGATTTTTCCGCTTCTTGTTTTACATACGAACATTCACCATCTTGCTTAATCGTTCCATAATCAGGCTCAACATCTCCAGCAAGAAGCTTTACGAACGTTGATTTTCCCGTTCCATTCGCCCCAATTATTCCAATTCTTTCCCCATCATAAATTGTTAAATTTATATCTTCAAAAAGTTTTTTATCTCCAAAACTTTTTGCCACTTTATTTAATATAAACATATAACACCCCCTTAT
>JAZSMW010000012.1:0-10135 GCA_045536095.1 Clostridia bacterium | reverse complement strand
ACTCTGCTCATTGTGTTTTTTTCTATCATGTTAAAACCAATATCTAATTGTTTTATGCAAGTGGATAGTGTTATTGGGATATATACCAATCCAAATGTTAATGCGCCTTTATACGAATAAGCCATAACGCCTCCTAAAATTATAATTTGCAATGTAATAAAATTTATTACAGACATAAAAGAGGTTGCACCACATTTTTAACCGTATGTTTTTTAACAAATTAGCAGGTAAAATAATAAAAAATATGACAAATTTAATCAATATATATATTTGACAGTTTTTGTTAAAAGGTGTTAAACTATATAAAAATAAGAGAATTTAAGGAGTTTATATGAAAATTGTTGTATCGGCAGATAGCACATGTGATATGCCAGCAGAATTAGTAGAAAAACATAAAATTAATATTATGCCAATTATTGTTACTCTTGGCGAAGACGAGTATCACGACGGTAAAGACATTACAACCACTCAGTTATATGAATATATAGAAACAACTGGAAACCTAGCAAAAACAGCTGCGGTTAGCCAGTATGAATATAAAGAATATTTTGAAAATTTATTAAAAGAAGCTGACCATGTTATTCACCTTTCACTTTCTTACAAGCTTTCTGCAACAGGTAACAACGCAAAAAATGCGGCTGAAGAAATTGGGGTAGATAAAGTCACAGCAATAGATACAATGTCACTATCTTCGGGCTCTGGGCTTTTGGTTTTGGCAACTATAGAAAAAATTGCCGAGGGTAAAGATCCACAAACAATTAAAGCAGAAATACAAGAAATGGCGCCAAAAATTCAAGCATCGTTTTTAGTGGACACATTAAAATATTTACACAAGGGTGGAAGATGCTCTAGTCTTGCATTACTTGGCGCAAACATATTAAAAATTAAACCAAGAATTAGCCTTGTAAACGGCGAAATGAAAATGACTAAAAAATATATGGGCAACATAGAATCGTCTTTAATAAAGTATGTTAGAGATATGCTTGACGAATGTCCTCCAAATAAAGATAGAGTGTTTGTAACTTGCTCTTCCGAAATGGCAATTCAACAAAAAATTGCAGATTCGTTAAAAGAACAAGGGTTTAAAGAAGTTATTCTTGCAAGGGCTGGTTGCACAGTTAGCACGCACTGCGGAAAAAACACTTTAGGCATTTTATATGTAAAACAATAACATTTTATATTTGCCACGGCTTAGTAAAGTCGTGGTTTTTTTATGTAGAAGGAAATATCGCATTTACAAGAGAATTTATTCTCAGATTAAATGCGATATCCGCCCGTACCAAAAAACACCAACTTTGTGCTTAACAAAGAAAGCATTCATTTATGAATGATTAAAATTTAACTTGCTTAAATTTTTTGGTGTTATTTTATGTAGTAATTTTAGCTTGTTTAAATTTTTTGGTGTTATTTTTTATCAATTGTCTAATTTTTTTTGCCCTTGACAACAGGTATGGTTAATATTATAATTTTTTTAAAGGAAAAAGTATGAAGAGAGAAATATTTGGAGATTTTAATCCGCACATAGAAAAATTAATAAAAAAGAATCATTCAAATTATAAAAATAGAACGCTAAACCGTACATACGCAATTAGCAACGAAGAACTAACAGAAGTTTTTTCTGAGGAAAATTTAACCGGTAAACGCGTTGCTGTTGTTGGTTCTAGTGGAGATCAAGCTCTTAATGCAATACTTTGTGGCAGTAACGACGTTACAATTATTGACGGAAATGATTTTGCCGAATGTTTTATTGAATATAAAATTGCAATAATTAAAACATATTCATTTAAAGAGTTTAAAAATTTATTTTTTAAATCACAAATGTTTGATTGGAAAGTGTATGCAAAAATTTCACACCTATTAAGTAATAGGGCAAAGTTGTTTTGGGATTCTGTAATGCTAGAGCAAACTGCAAAAGACGATTCGTTTGACGAAGTTAGCCCTAAGAGTATAAAAGAAAATTTATTTTTTGTTGATCACCGCGACAGATTTAGTAGTTTTTATTTTTATGAGGATCAATACACAAGGTTGCAAAAACTTTTAAATGGCAAAAATTTAAAAATTAGTTATGTGTTTGCAGACGTTCAGGCATTTCCTTATGCACTCTCGGGCGAGTATGATTATATTTACTTGTCTAATATTTATGACTATTTTTATAATGACGACAAAAAAATGTTTAAAAAAGCAGTAGCAAAATTGTATAAAATGCGGATTGCTCCGTCTGGAAAATTAATTTTTAATTATAACTTTTGTGAAAACATGCAAGCTCCAAATGTGTTTGCCGGGCATAAAGTAAAAACCAAAAAGTTTTATAGAGTATATGATGGAATGGGGTATTTAGATGAAATTTGGCAAATATCAAAACCCCAAAAAACGCTTAAAACCAAGCAAATGGACGGAAATTCTAGGTAAAAATGGTTCAAATGTGCCAAATTTTGCCATTTTCTGCAAAAAAACAGCAAAAAAGTGCTAAAATCGTTTTGAAATAAGGGAATTGTGCGGTATAATGAAAGTACTTAAAGGAAATAATTCTTTAAGAAATCTAAATCCAAAAAAGGGGAAAGTTATGAATAAAACAGAATTTATCAGAGCAATTTCAGACAAAGCTGGCATCACAATGAAAGACATTGGTGTTGTTTACGATGCAACTGTAGAAGTTATTACAGAAGCATTAAAAGCTGGAGAAAAAATCCAACTTGTTGGCTTTGGCACAATGGAACTTAAAAAAGTTGCAGCAAAAACTGGTATTAATCCAAGAACAAAACAACCAGTTAAAATTGCAGCTTGCAAAAAACCAGTTCTTAAATTCGGTGACGCATATAAAGCAAAATTTAACTAATTTAATTAGTAACAAAAAATACGGTGTAAAGCCGTATTTTTTTGTTTTTAAATGGTTGTGTGCAAATAAAAAATGCCTCAGCGCTAAGTAATACAGCGCTGGGGCATCTTAAATTTATTTTTATTAAAAAGTTTTAGTTAACGCGTTTATGACCTTCCTTCATCTCCATTTGGAAGTTTGTCATTTTGGCCTTCTAAAGTTTTCATATATTGAGCAACTCTTTTTTTATATTCACTACTATATTCTTCATAGCCGTATGGGTCTTGCAATCCAAGTGGAAAATGTTCAAAATATGAACCATAAACAGGAGGGCTTTCTATTGGTTTATTTTTTAAGCCTTTAACAAAAGAGCTTTTTCTTACTAAATCTGCAAACAAAAAGTGAGGAGCCATCATTTTTGAATCGGCAACTTCGCTTAATCTAATTGAAGTTGCGGGGTAGCATGGGTAAGGCATTTGAGGAAATGTGTGCCCTTTTGGTAAAACCTTTCTAACAAATTCTCCCACATGCACGGGTTGAGGACATGAATATAGTGCTCCTTTTTCTATTTCTTTAAAAAATAGTAAATGATTTTTTCTATTTGTTCTTATTATGTTATCTCGTTTAGCATAAGACAGTTCGTCAGTATCTAAATAGGTAAAACAAAAATCTTTTGGGTTGCAGGTTAAAAAGCATAAATTGCTTGCGGCTGCTTGTGCCAAAGCCCTTACATCTTTAGAGTATTCAATTTTAATTGTTGAATCTTCGTTTATAAAAATTTGAGAATCTAGCCCTGCATACCAACAATAATTAAATGCAAGGTTGTCACACATTTTGTTAAACACTGCTTTTTGATGCTCAGGAACTTCTATGCAAGAGCAGAAGGTTTTAACAAACATTGCGCAATGGTAAAAGGCTTTTGCTGTGTCTCTTTCAGGGAACTGTGCTGAATATTGTTCGGTGTATTCGCCAAGTTCAACAAGTGTTTGAGGAACAACATAAAGTTTAACTCTGCCATAATATACTTGTTTAAAAAGTTCTTGCAAAAGAGGAATCAGTTCTGTGTTTTTAATTTTTGGAATTTTTCCATCGGCGATTGTGGCAAGATGAATTATAACATCGGCATCAACCGCAAAATGGTATATCGGTGTTTGAACAAAATCGTTTAACTCTACAGAAGTAGTTTTGTCTTGCGCCAAACTATTAGTTTCTTCTGTAACAGATTTTGAATCGACAGAAACGCTAGAGGGTGTGGTGTGTTTTAAATTGATTGTTTCTTCAGGGTTTTGTGGTGTTTGTTGATTTGGCATAACAGCCTCCTTTAGTAAGTATCTTATAATTAATATATCACAAAACATAAAAAAATCAAGCGAAATTAAAAAGTGGTTTAAATGTTGACAATTAACAATTAAACAATTATAATAAAAATGTAAACATAACATCATAAAACATGTGCGAGAGTGGTGGAATGGCAGACACGCTTGTTTAAGGGTTTTTGAGTAAAGCAAAAGTTGCCAGTGGCAAGTTTTGTAACAAAAACAGGCGAGCATAAAGCGCGAGCCTCGTTTTTAAAAAATGCAAGTAATAAAAAAAGAAAAGAATGAAAGTAAAAATGCATTTTGTAAAAACAAGTTTACTTGCCCCTTAGGTGCGGGGTAAAAAAAACAAAAAAAAATAAAAACATGTGCGAGAGTGGTGGAATGGCAGACACGCTTGTTTAAGGGGCAAGTGGGAAACCGTGTGGGTTCAAGTCCCACCTTTCGAACCAATAAAACTCAGTTAATATTGCAAAATGTAATAAGAACTGAGTTTTTTAATACCATGGGACTTGAACGGTTTGCCCGGTGTGGCAAACCAGGCG
This sequence comes from Clostridia bacterium, assembly GCA_045536095.1. Classification (GTDB taxonomy): domain Bacteria; phylum Bacillota; class Clostridia; order Christensenellales; family UBA1242; genus HGM11367. The sequence goes on along the minus strand of JAZSMW010000012.1, from coordinate 5,459 downwards.
TGATAGCGAAGCGGAGCAAGTCCCACCTTTCGCACCAAACAAAACAAATCCGAACCGTAAGGCGAGGATTTTTTTGTTTGGTATTTTTCACTTTTAACTCTTCATTCTTCACTTTTCACAATTTCGAGATTTGTTTTTAAGGGAAATGGCAAGAGTGAATAATTATATTAATAAAAGAATTTTGCAAATAGTAAATTTATCTCAAATTGGGTATTGACTAAGTGTTAAATGTGGGGTAAACTAAAGGTAAGTTAAAGGGGGCTTTAAATGAGCAAATATAAACATAAAAAACACTTAAGTTTGCAAATTGCAGAAACGGAAAGGTGGTCTAAATATAACCACAAGCAACAAAGAACTTACCGCACGGTTGACGACAATTGGAAGGAAGATTTAAACTTAATTCCTGGTGCAAAAAAATTAGAATTATTTTATAAATATGCCTTTGAAGGCAACAAAAAAATGTTAAAGTACATTTTTGAGTCGGAGGGCAATGCTTTTGATATTAACAGTTTTGATAAAGATCACAACAACGTTTTAATGTATGCAGTTAAATCTGGTAAAAAAGAAGTGGTTAAGTATTTGCTAGAAATTGGAGCAAACCCAAACTACATAAATAATCTTGGTTTTTCGCCATTTCATTTGGCAGTTAGAAAAAATAGGTTTGACCTTGTTGCAACACTATTCGATAGTGGTGCCAGCATTGATATATTAGATGTAGATGGTCAAACGGCAATTTTTGATGCAGTTTGTGAAAACAACCCTAAAATGATTTTATGCTTAGAAATGAATGGGGCAGATGTTAATCAAAAAAACAACGAGGGGTTAACACCTCTTATGATTTCTGCGCACAACGCAAAACGCCAAGAAGCAATGCTTCAACTATTATGCTTGGGTGTGGATGTTAATGCTGTTGATAGCACTGGCAAAAATGCATTTATGCACGCAATTATGCATGAAAATAATCCTATGATGGATATATTACTTAAACACGGCACAAACATTAATGCACGTGATAACAAGTTTAAAACTGCATTAATGTACTGTGCAAAAACTGGTAACCGTGAGGGCTTAAGGGTGTTAATTGCAAGAGGTGCAGATATTTTTGCAAAAGACATACACGGAAAAACGGCGTTAGATCATGCAAAAAAATATGGATTTAAAACCTGTGAAGAAGTTTTAACAAAGGCAGAAAAAATTTGCAAAAATGAGGATCTTACTGCCGAAGAAAAAATTATGTTATTAAAACAATTTGCAAGGCACAACAAAGTGGCAAATTCTTGTGCAAGATAAAATTTTAAAAATAAAAACCAGCAAAATGCTTGCTGGTTTTTTTTAATAGTTTTCCATAATTTTATTTAGCGTCATATAGTCGGTTGAGGTAATAATTGCAAGAGGTGGTTCGTGCATTGTTCCTGTTTTTGTAATAATAACAGCAAGCAATTTACGATTGGCTAAAAATTCTGCACAAACTTGGTCGATTGTTGTGTCGGAATTTAAAACCATATAGTAGTTAATTTCAACCGGTAATTGAACAATTTCTTCTATTGTGTGGCCATTAACAAAATCGTCTAAATCTTCGCCCCTTAAAAGTGCATCACCAACCGAGTTTAAAATTTTTTGACCATTTGCAACACCAATTAATTCACCGTTTTTATAAACAGGTAAATTGCTGAATTTAGAAAGGCTCATTTGTTTAATAACGTCTTTAATTTTAAGGTCATAGTTAACTGTAAAAACATCTTTTTCTTGCAAGGCATCTATGGCTTTAGGAGGGGTGGTAATTAACCTCTCTATATGTTCGGTTTTTAAAACAAAATCTTCGTGTGGATCGGCAATAATAAGGTCGTCACTGCTGTTGTGAACAATGGCATTTCTAAGCCTGCCAACGTCAATTAAATCGTCCTCATATTTTCTTACAATATGGTTAACCGAAGCCGCGCGCCTAATCATGTCCGAAAAGCCCATACTGCGTTTAAAATTGTGTTGAACTCTTAATGCATAATCTATTTGATTATATGCATCTATAAACCTTTTTGCATTGCTTTTTTGTTTCAAAATTACCTCCAATTAATATTTTTAGTGTATACTATTATATGTTTTTTGGCAAACGAATTGCCTAAAAGCGTACAAAAAACAAAAAATTTACATAAAAATTGTAAAATTTGAGTGATATAACTTGTAAACATAGCCAATTTAGCATTGACAAAAATTTTATTTATGTGTATACTTGGGTAGTTTAAATTGGCCGTGTTGTTTATTGTTGTTTGTTGCCAGTGTTAAGCAAATTTAAAATAGGAGGGCATGTTTGCATGAAAAGAACTTATCAACCAAAGAAAAAACAAAGAAGCAAAGTTCACGGTTTCCGTCAAAGAATGAGCACAAAATCTGGTAGAAATGTTATTAAAAGACGCAGAAACAGAGGCAGAAAAAAACTTTCTGCATAACTTTACAAGAGGTGATTAAATGGTAAAAAGAGAAAACCGCCTCAAAAAAAATAAGCAATTTAATTATATTTATAAGCATGGCACAAACATTGGTTTTGGCGCTTTAGCGCTTGTGTATGTAAAGGCAAAAGTAAAACCATTTAAAGTTGGTTTTTCGGTTAGCAACAAAATTGGCAAAAGCGTTGTTAGAAACAAGGTAAAACGAAAAATGAGAGAAGCGTTTAACCAAATTTCTGGCAGTATAGATAAGCGATATAATTACATATTCATTGCCAGAACGGGAATAAACGAAAAGTCGTTTGTTCAAATAAAAGATGCAATGCTTGGCGCAGTACAAAAAGCGGGTTTAGTTAATGAAAACAATAATTAAAGCGCTGGCATTTCCCTTTAAAATGCTGGCTTTGTTTTTAGTTTATTTATTTAAATTTTGCATTTCGCCATTTATTCCAAACACGTGTAGGTTTTTGCCAACGTGTTCCACATATGCAATAATTGCAATTAAGGAATATGGAGTAATAAAAGGCACTGTGCTTGCGGTAAAAAGAATAATTAGATGCAATCCAAAAAGCAAATGTGGGGTAGATATGGTCCCACCAAATATTAAAGGAGATATTAAATGGCTAATTTAGTTGGTATGCTAGTTGCATTTCCAAAAGGTCTATGGGAAAATATAATTCAAACTTTTGAAAATGGTGTTGGCAGTTATGCCGTTGCAATTATTTTGTTAACATTGTGCATTAAAGTATTGCTTTTGCCTATAGACTTTATAAATAGGCGTTCTAGCGTGAAGATGACTAAAATTCAAACAACGCTTGCGCCTCAAATTACTGCCATACAAAAGAAATATCCAGACAAAATGGTTCAAAACCAAAAAATTCAAGAGCTCTATCAAAAAGAGGGCTTTAACCCAATGGGCTCTTGCCTTATTATGCTTGTTGTTATGACTATTAGCATGGTTGTGTTTTTTACTCTATTTTCGGGGTTAAACAGCATGGCTCAATATAAAATTCAAGTTCAGTATAACGAACTTCAAAGAGCATATGTTCAAGAATATGTTATAGATAATAACATTACAACTGAAGATGAATTTGCAACATTTAAAATATCGGATGAAGATATGAGTGCTTATATTCAAGCGGTTGCAAAAAGTGAAAATAAGGAATTAATTAATAGAGCTAATGAAAATGTAGCAAAAAAATATGAACAAGTTAAAGAGTCATTTTTATGGATTAAAAACGTGTGGATTGCCGATTCTCCAACAGCAAAGGCAATTCCAGATTTTAGCACATACTTAAGCATTGCAAAACTTAATTTAGAGGGCGATGCGAGAACGCTTGCAGAGAAAGACTATAATGCAGTTATGTCAAACTTGCAAAACAATCATGGCGTTAACGGCTACTTTTTGCTTGCAGCACTTGCAGGGGCTACCGCATTTTTATATCAGTACTTATTAACCGGCAAAAAGAGAAAGAATGTGGCTAGTGCACAGCCTCAACAAACCGGTAAGGCAATGCAAATTATTTTACCAATAATAATGGTAATTTTTACACTTAGCTATAACTCTGTGTTTGCATTATATATTATTGTTGGTCAGTTGTTTGGTATGGCAACGGCGCCACTTATTAATTGGTTAATAAAGCCTCGCAAAAAAAAGGAGGCTCTTGCAGTTGCTGGAGCAGGAAAAGTGGTAGACATAAAACCAGACACACAAGAAAAAAATAGTGCTTTAAAATCTAAAACAAAAAATAAACATATACCAAAATCTAAAAGTAAAAGAAAGTCGCTTTACAAGGCAAAATCAAAACAATAAAGGGGGAAGCATTTTATGCTATCTTGCGAGGGTGTTGGAAAAAATATAGAGCAAGCAATTAATAACGCACTTTTAGAACTTAAAGCAGTTAGAGAAGATGTTGATATTAAAATTATTGAAGAGGGTGGCTTTTTTAAAAAAGCCAAAGTGCTTGTTTCTATTTCAGAAGATGCTTTAGAAAAATATCAAAAAATAGAAAATTTAAAAAAACAAGAAAACCAAGCCAAAGAACAATCAAATGAGGCTGAAACAAAAGAAGAAGTAGTTTTAACAAAAGAGCAAGACCACGAAGAACCGGTTGATGTTATTATATCAGCTAAAAAAGAGCAAAATAAAGTAGCCGATATAGACAAGGCAAAAAATTTTGTTAAAGGTTTATTAAGTGTTGCAAATGTTCAGGCAGATGTTACAAGTGAAGAAAATCAAGAAGAAGTGTTTTTAAATCTTATTGGTGCGTCAGAAATTATTGGTTTTAGAGGCGAGGGTTTAAACGCAATTCAATATTTGAGCAATGTATATGTGGGCAAAAACAATCGTCACTGCAAAAAAGTTAGAGTGGATTGTGACAACTACAGAGCAAAAAGAGAAGATACATTAATTGCGCTTGCTAACAGAATGGCTCGCAAAGTTGCAAAAACTAATCACGCTGTTAAATTAGAGCCAATGACAGCTAATGAAAGAAGAATTATTCACTCTGCATTAACTGGTGATAAATTTGTTGAAACAATTTCTAAAGGTGAAGAACCTTACAGATATTTAACAATTGTTCCAAAGGCAAAAATTCATGAGCATTTACCAAAAGAACAAAATGAGCCTAGTGAACAAGATTCACAAAACGAAGAAACAGAAGAATAATTTAAATTTACAAAATAAAAAATAAGCCGTGGATGTTTCCACGGTCTTATTTTTTCTTAACAGATTTTTTTACATTTTCGGCCTTTTGAAATTTGCCGTCTTTTTTCATAACGGTTAATGGCATTTCTCTAGCAGAAGAAAGCCTTTCGGCATACAAATATGCATCTGTTTTTGTTTTAAATTTTTTGGATGCTTTTTTTGCATTTGTTTTTTTAACAACCCAAACTTTTTCTTCTTTATTATATTTAATTATGTATTTTTTTATTACTTTTTCTTCTTGGTTGTTCTCGCCTTGGTTTTCGCCTTTTTGTTTTGAAGCGGTTGTTTTTTTGCTTTCGGCTTTATTTTTG
>JAZSMW010000048.1:0-8296 GCA_045536095.1 Clostridia bacterium | reverse complement strand
TGTTGTTTCAAGAAGTGGGCTTGAAACAGCTTGGCGAACTGCTTCAATTGTTCTGTTATCGCCTTTACCATGACCAATTCCCATATGTGCAAGGCCTCTGTTTTTCATAATCGAACGAACGTCAGCAAAGTCTAAGTTAATTAAACTTGGTGTAACAATTAAATCTGAAATTCCTTGAATTCCTTGACGTAGCACATCGTCCGCATACATAAATGCTTCAATAATTGGAGTGCCCTTTGGAACAAGTTTTAATAATTTATCGTTTGGAATTATAACCAAAGTGTCTACAAATTTTCTTAAATTTTCTAGACCCTTTTCGCAGTTATCTATTCTTGTTCTGCCCTCAAAACCAAATGGTTTTGTAACAACTGCAATAGTTAAAATGCCCATTTCTTTGGCAATTTGTGCAACAACTGGAGCAGCACCCGTTCCGGTACCGCCGCCCATTCCTGCAGTAATAAATACAAGATCACAATCTTTAAGCATTTCAGATATGCTTGCTTTAGATTCTTCAGCGGCTTTTTGACCAATTTCTGGATCCGCCCCTGCACCAAGACCTCTGGTTAACTTTTCACCAATTTGTAAGCGATGTTCTGCCTTTGAAAGTAAAAGTGCTTGTTTGTCGGTGTTAATTGCAACAAATTGTGCACTTGTTATATTTGCATCTATCATTCTATTAACGGCATTATTACCGCCACCACCTACTCCGATTACTTTAATGTTTGCTACTGCTCCAACGTTTAAATTATTATACATAAAATTTGCTCCTTTATCTATTTGTTATTTTTTTGATTAATTTTAATATTTTATTGGTTTTTTGCTTTTTGTCTTGTTTAATTGCCGTATTCAGCAAACCAAGACTTTCTGCATAGTTGGGTTTTGTATATTCTAGGTGTGGAGGAATTAAAATTTCTACATTCACACCCAGCTGTTTAGACAAGTAGTCCTTTGATCCTTTTATAAAACAAATTCCGCCGCCTGTCAAGTAAATTGGCATTTTGCTTAAATCATTTTTTGGCAAACCGCTTAAGCTTTTGTTTATTAATGTACAAATTTGACTAAGCCTTTCCGAAACTACTTCGTTTGCATCTTTCATGGATATTGGTACTAATTGATTATTTCGCTTAATTTCGTAACCGTCTCCAAGTTCTGGCACAACCGAAAGAACAATTTGTTTCTTTAAATATTCTGCCTCTTTATAAGAAATGCGTAAACAATCGCTTAAATCGCTAACAACCTGCCCTCCACCAACAGGGAAAGTGCTAAGATGCATAAGCCCATCACCCTTTATAACTAAAACCGATGTTGTTATATACCCACAATCTACTACAATATTTGCCTGTTCCCTTTTTTGAGCCGACAGCAAATATACACATTCGCTTAGTGGAGAACTTAAATATTCCACCGTGCTAATACCAAATTTTCTTAACGCAACATTAATTTTAGAAATAAATTGTCGCTCGGCATAAACATAACTAATTTCTCCGCTAAGCCGTGAAGTTTTTTCTAAAACAGGGTTTAGCGTTTGTCTGCCATCATCTAGAATAAAATTGATTGGCGAACAAGATATTAAAATATAATCGGTGTTTTCTTTTAATTCATTTGCTTCTTGGTAAATGTTAATTATGTGGCTTTGATCTATTTTAATTTTATCTCCAAAACTCTGCATGAAAGTTTTTGTTTTGCAAATAGAGAATTCAGCTGGAACACCAACATATATTTTTTTAATTTTTTCGCCCGAATTAATTTCTGCTTTTGCTAAAGCATTGCAAATGTCCTGACTTAACTTTTCTTCCTCTACAAACTCGCCGTCATAAAAACCTGAATAACTTTCGTCATGCGAGCCAATAATGTTTAGGGTGTTATTAATGCCTAGCGAACCAACTATTACACTAATTTTTGATGTGCCAATTTCCATTACTGCAACACCATGCATAAACGCCCTCCCCAAAAACATAATTATACATTCTTTGTTATAATTATACTTGCGAAAAAAATATATGTCAAACGCTTTATATTATTTTTTAATATATTTTATTTATTTTAGTAAAAATAATTCAAAGTAAAACCTTATACATAAAAATTCATTTTTTTATGTAGTATTAAATGTAAACATCCACAAGTTTGCTTGCTGGCTTGAAACAGTATTTTCCCACACATAATATAAAAACAATTTTCAAATACAAAAAACTAATTTTTTAATAAATAAAGACTTAATTTTTTAAATATTAAAATTTAAAATTTGTTTTTATAAAATATTTTTTTTAATTTTTCATTTTTTGTTTGCATTGTTCAATTTATTTGTGCTACCATTGTTTCGTACTTGAAAAAGTTTTAGGGGAAAAATGAGAGAAATATCTGCATACACCATTTTAGGTGGAATTTTGGCTACTCTCACTGAAAGGCACAGTGTAGATTCTATTAAGTATGAAACAGCCAAAGACATTATTGATGCCGTAATTAGCAAGGTAAACAAATCGGCACAAAACTATTTACTTTTGCCTATGCAAAAAAAAATGGATATTGTTAAAAGTATGATTGGTAAAGGAGTTTTTAAAACCGACCATACCAACAAAATCACGCCATTTAAGCAAGTATATAATTATGAGGTTGCAAAAAGCATTTGTGCTACTTATTCTTGCAACGGCTCTTTAACCTTTAAATTTCCAAAACTAGCTGAAGACGACCCTGCACTCAATGCAATAAAGTCCTCATACACACAAAATTTGCCTTTGGATATTCAAACAGCGATGTCAACCGAAATTACAGGGTCCCTTCCAAAAATTAAATTGTTTAAATCTAAGGGAAAAGAATAATTTTAATAAAAAACACAAAAATGTTGCAAAAAACTGCAACATTTTTTATTTTTTTTTGCATTTTTTTTAAAATAATTATTATTTTTTGTTTTTATAATCCCTATATAACTTTTACAACACACACACCCACAGCAAACAAAAATGACATACAATTGTTTTTTTTAACCGAATTAAATATATAAAATTATCCTCTATACCATGTAAAAAACGCGAAACCTTTTTGTCCGCGTTTTTTTTCGTTATTACTTAGTTTGTGTTTTTTCTTTAGGTTTTGAACTAATCATTGCCTTAATTTGCTCTTCGGTTTTATAGTCATTTAATATTTTTTCAAAGGTATGCAAATGTTGTCTAGAGATGGTAGCTCTTTCATATTCCATGCCTTTTTCTCTTCTAAGAGTTTTTAAACGCTCTTTAACCTTTAACATAACTTCTCTTTGTTTTTGAGTAAACTCTTTGCCTCCAGTAATTGCCAATTTTAAAAAGTTGTTCGAAGCTCCTTTTTTTTGCCAAGCAACACCCAACTCTCTCCAAACATAGTTATATGAGCAAATAAAAGGAGTAACAATATCATCTGGAATTTCGCCTGCAACGCAAAGCCTAATATTGTTTTTTGAGTCGATATATAACAAAACCTGTTTTAAGTATACTCTATTTTCTTCCATTTTTTCTCCTTTTGCCGTATGGCAGTATAACACTGTCTTTTAAATTTGTAAAGAGTGAATTTTTTATAAATTAATAAAACCATGTAACTCGCTCACTCAAATAAGCATTTTTTTATAAAAATATTGCGTTTTATATTAATATTATGTTATAATGATATTATGGAAAATAAAAAGAAAAAATTAAATACTCCAACCACAGATCCAATGTTATGTAAATTAATATTGCTATTTACACTAGACAAAATGGAATTCCCATTAACAGAAAATACCATTTTTGATATTTGCTATTATAGAAACAATTGGATTTCATATATGGACTGCAAAGATTATTTGTATAAATTGGTTGAAACAAATTTAATTTACAAAACAGAAGGCAAAGACGGCGAAGAACGTTTTAATATAACTTATGATGGAAGAAATTGCTTAAACCACTTTTATACTAAACTAGATGATTCGCTTAGAGAGCAAATTACAGAATACACAAAAGCTAACAGAATGCATTTTAAACGATCTCAAGAATATGTTTCTACTTTTTTTAAATCGGAAGACGGGTCATACATTGTTGTTTTAAAAATAAGGTCAGATAGCATCCAAGCAGAGCCTCTTTTTGAGGTAAAAATTAAAGCACCTTCTAGGCAAAGCGCTATAGAAGCATGCAAAAAATGGCAAGACCAAGCTCACTCTGCCTACGAAAGCATTTATGATCTATTTATTCAAGAATTTTAATTAGGAGTTTATATGTCTAAAACAGTTTTAGAACTTAAAGGATTAACAAAAAAATATGGCACCCGTGTTGCTGCAAACAACATTTCCTTTTCTATTAAGGAAGGAGAAATTTTTGGTTTTTTAGGAGCCAATGGCGCAGGTAAATCTACCACCATTAAAATGCTCACAGGAATAATACCAATAACAAGTGGCGATGCCTTTGTTTGTGGAAAATCTGTAAAATATAACTTTGAAGATGCAATGAACAATATTGGTGCTATAGTTGAAATCCCAGAATTTTACAATTATTTAACTGGCTACCAAAATTTAAAGTATTTTGCAAAACTTAGTAATATTAAAAACAAATCACAAATAGACAAGGTTGTTGCAATTGTTGGTCTTTCTGGCCGTATACACGAAAAAGTTAGCAAATATTCGCTAGGCATGAAACAAAGGCTAGGTGTTGCCCAAGCACTTTTAAACTCTCCAAAGCTTTTAATTTTGGATGAACCAACCAATGGACTGGACGCAAACGGAATTAGAGAGTTTAGAAATTTGCTTAAAAATTTGGCTCTACAAAATAAAATTGCCATTTTAGTTTCTAGCCATATTTTATCTGAAATGCAAAATCTTTGTGATACAATTGGAATTATAGACAACGGTGTTTTACTTGAAATTAACTCAATAGATAAAATTAAGCAAATTGCGACTACTTTTGGATCGGTTTACATTAAGTGTAACGCTCCAAACTTTGCGGGAAAAGTAATTGAAGCAGAATTTAATTTACCTGTTAAAATATGTAAAAATAAGGTTTTGTTTACTGCCAGCGAAGAAATAATTGCACAAATTATAATTAATTTAACAAAAAAGAAAATTTCAGTTTTTGGCGCCGGCGAAGTTGATGCAAGTTTAGAGGATATTTTCTTAAATGTTGTAAACGACGGCAAATCTGATACAGGAATAAATTAAGGAGGGTTTTATGAAAAAAGTTTTTAGAATGGCCAATGCCGAATTAAATAAAATATTTTTAAGACCGTCTATGTTTGTTCTTTCTACTATATTAGTTCTTGCCCTAGTTTTATCTTTCTTTTTGTTTAAACCCCAAACCACAACACAAAAATATACATATGACGGAATTAACACCGCACAAATTTATTTGGAACAATTTGAAAAAGACCATGAAAAAATAAAAAATGAATTGGTAAATGCAAAAAAAGAAATAGTAGCTTTTATCTCTGCCGAAAATGATACTCTTGCCAATATACAAAAATTATTTAATGAGGCTTTTGAAAGCGAAAACCAAACAGGTCAATTTTTTGTTTTGTATGATGAAATAATTAACATGGATAAAACGCAATTCAAGCCAAATGCGCAAAACATTAAAAAAATATCAACCGAATTAAGCTACTTTTCTGAGTTGTTAAATAATTTAAGGGTGGAACTTTCCACAAAAGTTAAAAACAAAAGTGTAAACTTTTTTATTACTACTGAAGATTATGAAAATATTTATAAAACTTTAAAGAGTATAAACGACAATTTACCTACAACAACCGAAATTAAAGATTTTACCACAGATGAAATAATTAACAGGTTTAATTTATTGATTGAGTCTTATAACATAAAAAACATTAACAAAACTATTCATGCCTTAGAAAAAATTAAAATTGATTCATCAGAATTGTCTTCTTTATTAAACAAGTATTACTTTAACAATATTGAAGAAGTTGTTGTTTTAGGACAAACCGAATATAAAGAAGTTGGAAAGTTAAATGAATTATATACCGACATTAAAACATATTATCATGAAAATTTAACAAGCACCAATAAAGACGTTTTAAACTCGCTAAATGAAAAAATTGCAAAATATTACGACTATGTTCAAATAAACAAGGCCATGCTATCTAACAATTTTGAACTTTTAAGAATTGGAAATAAAACTGATGACGAAATTGTTAAATATAATGGGTTTTCTGGAACTTCGGTTTATAATTTAAAACAAGAAATAACTATAGGTGATTATTTTTTAAAAAATAACACTTTTGGTTACGAATATTTAAGTGCTTTTAATTTTAATACCAACAGCGGAACAGAAACAAATGCCTTTGACTTTGCCTTTTTTGCGATGCAAATTCTTAGTGCTTTAATAATTTTATTCATAATTTATTTTGCATGTGGAATTATTTCTGGTGAACAAAATACCGGAACTTTAAAGATGACTGCAATTAGGCCCTACTCTCGTAACAAATTGTATTCTGGCAAATTGCTTGCATGCTTTAATGTTGCGCTAATACTTATGACAATTTCTTTAGTTGCCTCTTTTGCCGTTGGAATTGCATGCTTTGGATTTACAACTCAAAAAGTATTACTTGTTGTAAACGCAAGCAAGGTTTTGGTTGTTAGTCCAATTTGGGTAATGTTAATTCATTTTATCAGCCTGTTAATAGATATTTTATTTTATTTACTTCTTGCCGTTTTAATATCTATGATAATAAAACCAACAACAATTTCTACAGCAATAACTTCTAGTATATTTATTATTTCTACAATTATTAGCGGTTTAGTCACAAGCAGTTGGATTAGATTTATTCCAAGTTTAAATGTTGGATTATATAAATTTTTTACAGTATCTAAAGTTGGTATGTTTAGTTATTCTATTGGACCTAGTTTAAATATGATTCAAAGTTTAATAATTATTTTTGCTTCTATTATTATATTTGATATGATATCTAGAATTATATTTAAAAATAAATCTTTAGATAAATAATTACTCTAAACAAAATTAAACATAAAAAAGAACTTTATCTTTTTAGATAAGGTTCTTTTTATAATTATTTAACTATTTTGCATCATAAAGACTGCTCTTCTACAATCGTCTTCCTTTTTTATTAAATTAAAATTTGCCTTATTAACTGCAAACTTTCTTCAATCGATTTCGCCGTTGCAACCTGAAGTTTAATTTTGCTCGCCCCTGGCACTCCTGCAATATACCATAAAAGGTGTTTTTTCATTGTTGCATTAACAAAACTTTCTGAAAAGTTCTGCTTTAAAATTTGTATGTGTTTTAAAACTAATTCTAACTTATTTAAAGGCTCTTGACCTTTTAATTCCGCAAATATATTTGGATTACCAAGTGCCCCACGCCCTATCATTACCGCATCCACACCGGTTTGTTTCATTTGGTTGTATGAGGCAAAATCTACTACATCACCATTGCCAACAACCGGAATTTTTAAATTTGCCTTAACTTTTGCAATAGCTTCTAAATTTACTGTTCCCGAATACATTTGCTCTCTTGTTCTTCCATGTACCGTAATTAATTTAGCACCAGATTCTTCACATATTTTTGCAATTTCCAACGCACAATTTTCGCCATTATTAAAACCCATTCTTATTTTACAAGATATTGGTTTATTTGTTGCTTTTACACACCTTTCAACAATATCCTTAATTAAAAGAGGTTGTTTTAAAAGTGCCGAGCCGTCACCATTTTTAATAATTTTAGGTGCCGGACACCCAAAGTTTATATCTATTAAATCAAATTGATCCAGTTCTGACATTGCACATGCATTTGCCATCTCTTGTGGATTGTGTCCAAAAATTTGGACAGCCTTTGGTTGTTCTAAAATATTTGTTTTTAACAATTCTTTAGTTGCCTGATTATTTCTTACAAGACCCGCAGAATTTACCATTTCGGTATAGGTTAAATCTGCTCCAGCCATTTTGCAGACGGTTCTAAAGCCAATCTCCGAAACACCTGCCATTGGCGCCAAAAACAAAGTCCCTAAATTTTTTCCTTGTATTTTCATATGTACATTATGCCACTATGTGCTTGTTTTTTGCAACATATTTTTTAATTGTTTAAATGAAATTTGTCTTGTAATAATCATAATTAAAAAATACGCAACGGCAAATGCAATTATTAACGAACCCAAGCCAACCACATTAATTGACGACACTTTACTTATAACAATATAAAGCACTACCCCAATTCCCACACTTAATAATATAGGAATTAATAATTCTAAAATACTGAATTTTAAAAAAATGTGTTTTTTTATTTTTATTATATTTAAAACACTTGTTACAAAAAAACCAAACGTACTTGCTATAACA
>JAZSMW010000108.1:0-4449 GCA_045536095.1 Clostridia bacterium | reverse complement strand
TCATAATAAAATTATTTACAGATAGTAAAGTGGGATTGCTTACTTAAAATAAAAAACTAAAAAATTAATTTATTAACAAATAATGACATATAAATTTTGTAAAATTTTATTGAAAAAGGTTTTTATTTAATATATAATATAACTAAAGTAAAAGGAAATAAAAATGGCAGTAAGAAAAGTGGTTAAAATGGGTGATGAACTCTTAAGAAAAAAGAGTAAAACCGTTACCGTGTTTGATGAAAAATTATGGGAACTTTTAGATGATATGAAAGAAACCATGTATGAGTATGACGGTATGGGGCTTGCTGCTCCACAAGTTGGAGTTTTGAAAAGGGTTGTTGTTATGGATGTTAACAACATGTTTTTTGAGCTTGTTAACCCCGAAATAATAGAAGAGTCGGGGCAGGATCTAGAGCAAGAAGGATGTCTTTCTTGTGGCAAAATGAGAGATTATGTAAAACGCCCATATAAAGTAAAGGTTAAGGCACAAGATCGTTTTGGTTACGAATTTGTGTTAGAGGGCGAAAAATGGCTTGCAAGGTGTATCTGTCATGAAGTTGATCATTTAAATGGAATTTTATTTGTAGACAAAGTAGAAAAGGTTTAGTAAGGAAAAATAATGAAAGTAATTTTTTTAGGGACTCCAGAATTTGCTGTTAAAATTTTAGAGGCAATAAGCAACTCAAAACACCAAATAGTTGGTGTTATTTGTCAGGTAGATAAACCAAGCGGAAGAGGAAATAAAATGCTTGCTCCACCTGTTAAGCAAAAAGCTCAGGAACTTGGCCTTAATGTATATCAATTTAACAAAATTAGAGTTGAAGGCATCCAAACGTTAAAAAATTTAAATGCCGACATAATGGTAACTGCTGCGTATGGGCAAATTTTAAGCCAAGAAATAATAGATATATGCCCTAAAGGAATAATTAATGTGCATGGTTCACTTTTGCCAAAATATAGAGGTGCGTCACCAATTCAAACAGCAATAATAAATGGCGAAACAGAAACAGGTATAACCATTATGAAGACCGATGCTGGAATTGACACTGGAGATATGATTATTTCAAAAAAATGTAAAATAGAATTAAACGATACGTATGGTACGCTTTCCGAAAAATTGGCTAATATTGGTGCAGAGCTTTGTGTTACTGCGCTAGACTTAATTGAGGAGCAAAGAGAAGTGTATACACCGCAAATTGAAAACATGGCAACTCATACTAAAATGTTTAAAAAAGAAGACACGCAAATTAACTTTAACAATAATGCTAACCAAATAGTTAATTTGGTTAGAGGTTTAAATCCAAACCCAATTGCATTTTTTACATTGGGCGGGTTACCATACAAAGTGTTTGAATCAAAAGAGGTAGCATATACAGGTCCTGAAAAAAACGGGACAATACTTAGCGCAAGTTCTAAGGCGGGGCTTGTTATTAAGTGCGAAGGTGGTGCGGTAGAAATTATAGAAATAACAGCACCAAACTCGAAAAAAATGCTTGCAAAAAGTTATTTAAACGGAAAAACATTACCCGTTGGAGAGGTTGTAAATGGATAGTTTATTAAATTACAGCCTAGAAGAAATGGAACAAATTTTGCAAAAATATAATGAGCCCAAATTTAGAGCAAAGCAAATTTTTGAGGGGCAATATTTGGGCAAGGGGCTTTCAGAAATAACAACCATTAGCAAAAACTTAAAACAAATGTTAATGCAAGAATTTACAGATTTTCCGCTTTCACTCCACACAAAACTTGTTGGTAAAGACGGAACTGTTAAGTATGTTTATAAACTTTCGGATGGCAATATAATAGAGGGTGTTTATATGAGTTATAAATATGGAAACACGCTTTGTGTTTCTACCCAAGTTGGTTGTCGTATGGGCTGTAAATTTTGTGCAAGCACATTAGGAGGTTTAATAAGAAATTTAACTCCTGCCGAAATTTTGGCACAAGTGCTTTTTGTAAATAAAGACAACGGTGGAGACTTAAAAGATCGCAAGGTAACTAATATCGTTTTAATGGGAAGTGGAGAGCCACTAGACAATTACAATAACGTAGTTAAATTTTTAAAGCTTGTTTCCAACGAAAAAGGAATTAACATTTCGCAAAGGAACATATCGCTTTCTACTTGCGGATTGGTTAATAAAATTAAAGATTTGGCAAATGAAAATTTACAAATTACATTAACAATTTCATTGCATGCACCAAATGATGAAATCCGTCAAGAAATGATGCCTATTGCAAATACATATCCCATTGATGAACTCATTTCTTCGGTAAAGGAGTATTTTAATAAAACCAAAAGAAGGATTGTTTTTGAATACTCTTTGGTTTCGGGTAAAAATGATAGCTTTGAATGTGCCGATCAGCTTGCAAAACTTTTAAAAGGGATTGTTTGCCATGTTAATTTAATTCCGCTTAACGAAGTAAAAGAACGCGGACTTGTTGGAACCAACAAAAAAAAGGCATATGCATTTATGGATAGGTTGGCTTCTCACAATATATCTGCAACTGTTAGAAGAACAATGGGAGCAGATATTGAGGGGGCTTGCGGGCAATTGAGAAACAAAATTTTAAGCAGTAACTAAAAGGAAAATAATGGAAGGTTTAGTTTATAAAAAAATTGCAAATCACTTTGGTGTAAAAACTAAAGACGGCGATTATTTGGCTGTTGCAAGAGGCAATTTAAAACAAGATGGTGTTTTTGTGGGTGATAAGGTTACAATTAATGTTGTGAATAATCAGCCAACAATAGAGGAGGTTCATCAAAGAAAGAACATATTAGTTCGTCCTCCACTAGCAAATTTGGATCAGCTTATAATTGTTCTCGCGCAGGTTCCAGCACCAGATTTTATGATTGTAGACAAGCTTATTTTGTTTTCACTTTGTTACGGAATTGAACCTGTAATTGTTATTAATAAAAAAGACATAGATAAGTCTTTAGGGAAATATGTGTTAAATACATACAAAAATGTTGTTAAGCACATCTTATTTACAAATGCTATAACTGGTGATGGATTAGAAGACCTAAAGAAAATAATGAAAAACAAACTATCTGCTTTTGCAGGGCAGTCGGCAGTTGGCAAGTCTGCGCTTGTTAATAAAATTATGGCAAAACACTTAAGCGAGGTTGGTGAAATAAGCATAAAAAATCAAAAAGGCAAAAACACAACCAGACATTGTGAAATATTTTTTGAAGAT
Organism: Clostridia bacterium; assembly: GCA_045536095.1. Lineage (GTDB taxonomy): Bacteria > Bacillota > Clostridia > Christensenellales > UBA1242 > HGM11367. Next base: position 1,254 of record JAZSMW010000108.1, on the reverse strand, counting down.
AATATTTTAATTACCGATACAGCGGGTTTTACATCATTAGACGAAAAATTATTGCCGATTTCATATTTTGAATTGCCATATTATTATCCCGACTTTGTACAGTTTTTGAATAATTGCAAGTATAAGTCTTGCTTGCATATTGGTGAAAATGAGTGTGATTGTGCAGTAAAGAGAGCAGTATATGATGGTTTGGTTGACAAAGAAAGATATTTAAGGTATAAAGAAATATATAAAATTTTATATTCAAAGTGGGTAAGAACACATGGTTAATTTATTAAAAGTTGCTCCTTCAACCGATCCGGTTGAAACGGGGGAAGAGCTTATTGCTTATGTTAAAAAATTAAATAGTATTGCAGATTTTTTACATTGTGATGTTATGCAAAAAAATTTTGTTAATAAAAACTCGTTAACTCCAGAGGTTGTTAAGGAGTTATATTTAAACACTCTGCTTCCATTAGATGTACACATTATGGCTATGGAACCGCAAAAACTAGTTGACGAATACATTAAAGCAGGGGCTCAAATTGTTACAGTTCACTATGAGGCGTTTAAAGACAAAAACAAACTCATTAAAACCTTAAATAATATACGTAAGAATAAGGCATTGTCTGGAATTAGCATTAAGCCAGAAACAGAAGTTATAGAAATTATGCCATATTTGGCTTATGCGGATCTTGTTTTAGTAATGAGTGTTAACCCAGGTAAAAGCGGACAAATGTTTATGGAAAAAACACACCTAAAGGTTAAAAAACTAAAACAAATAAGAGAAGATTATGGGGCAAACTTTTTAATTGAGGTAGATGGCGGAATAACTCCAGAAATATCTAAAAAGTTAAAAACAAATGGGGCAGATATAGTTGTGTCTGGGAGTTATATATATGGTTCTGATGACTATAAGTCTTCAATAGACAGTTTAAAATAAACAAAAAAAAGAATTAGGGCATTTTAACACTTTTGAAACTAGTGTAATAATTTAGAGTTGAGATTGTAATATCTTAACTCTTTTTTCTTGGCTACTTTATGCCGTGAAAGGTACTTGACAAGAGAAGAAATGAAAAAACAATATTAAAAGGCAGAGAAACGAAAATACAAATTCACAAGCACAAATATCGTTTCTCTGTCTTAACCAGCAAAAAAGAAAACTCATTTCAGAGACTCTTGTCAAGTACACCATGGAATAAATTAGCCATTATATAACAGCAAAAAGCGAAAGTGTGTTACGTTCACCAACACTTTCGCTTTTTGTCTGCTTTA
>JAZSMW010000050.1:0-13064 GCA_045536095.1 Clostridia bacterium | reverse complement strand
TAATTTACTATATTTATAATAAATTAATTAAATAAATATTATAATAAATTTTTTATTCTACGCACAATAGCAGAAGTTGTAAAACCAAAATGACGATCTAAATCATGTGCACTACCGCTTTCGCCAAATCTATCTACATTTATAAACAAATCTTTCTCTGATAAATATTTATACCACACATTATCGTTAGATGCCTCTATAACAACTTTTAACTTAGAACCATTTAACACCGAATTTTTGTATGCATCGGTTTGCTTGTCAAAAACTTCTAAACATGGAAATGAACAAACTTCTACCTTGTATCCAGAACCTCTTAAATTTTCTGCAACCTCTAGTGCCAATGCAAGTTCGCTTCCGCTAGCAAAAATAGAAACATCTCCTTTATTTCCAGAATGGACATATCCACCCTTTGAAATATTCTTTGCCCCATAGGTAACATTTTTTAAACTTTGCCTAGTAAGAGCAAATGCACTTGGCCCTTGACTGCTAATAGCTCCTTTATATGCATAAATTAACTCATTTATATCAGCAGGTCTATAAACGTTTAAATTTGGAATTAATCTTAACTGACCAAGTTGCTCAACACATTGGTGTGATGGGCCATCCTCTCCAACCTTATAGCTATCGTGGCTAAACATATAAACAACCGGTAAATTCATTAATGCGCTCATTCTTATTGGAGGAATCATATAATTGCAAAAACCCATAAATGTTGAACAAAACACAGGGCTTTCTAAATATAATGCAAGTCCATTACAAATTGCACCCATTGCGTGTTCTCTAACACCAAAATGAATGTTACGTCCTCGGTAATTTGTGCAAGAATAATCTCCAAATTCCTTAACATATGCTTTTACAGATGGAGCCAAGTCGGCAGTTCCACCAACCATTCGTGGAAGTTTTGCCATAACTTCTTTTAAAATTTGTTGGTTTGCATCACGAGTGCTCATACTTTCTTGCAATTGTTCGGGTTTTAAAAGTTTTAAAACATCAATATCTCTTTCATCTATAAAACTTTCAAATTGTTTACAAAGATCTGGATGAGTTTGCTCATATAAGCAATACATCCTCTTCCATTTCTCCAACAAAATTTTATTATATCTTATTGTTCTCGTGCAATAATCTTTAACCTCTTTAGAAAACTTTTTAAAGTTTGGCATAAGTAAATCATTTTTATACTCAATTAACTCTTTATCGTTAAGAGGCATTCCATGAATTTTAGCCGTTCCTGCATAAGAAGTTCCATAACCAATAGTTGTTTTAAAAATAACTATTGTTGGTCTGTTTGCTCTTTTTGCTTTCCCTATTGCTCGTGTAACAAAATAATAACTATTTCCTCTTGAGCAATTAATAACATTCCAGCCCATTGCCTTAAATTTTTTGGCAACATTTTCTGTATTAGATATGCTAACATTTCCATCAATGGTTATATTGTTAGAATCGTATAACAAAATAAGTTTTTTTAGCTTTAGCGTCCCAGCCAAACTACACGCTTCCATCGCAACGCCTTCTTGTAAGCAACCGTCACCACAAAAACAATAGGTGTAATTATTTATTATATCTGCCTTTTGTGCATTAAATCTTTCTGCGACCATAGATTGCCCAATTGCCATCCCAACAGCATTAGCAATACCTTGCCCAAGCGGGCCTGTGCTAACCTCTACAAATTTAGTTTTTCCAAGTTCTGGGTGCCCCGGGGTTTTAGAACCATATTTTCTAAACTTTAAAAGTTCTTCGTCGCTTACTCCCATATTAAATAAGTTTAGCAAACTATAATATAGCGCACTAACATGACCAGCCGAAAGAACTAACCTGTCTCGTGCAAAAAACTTGCTATCGTTTGGGTTAAAAAAATAGTGATCCTTAAATAGTGCAAATAAAATTGGAGCCGCTCCAACCGCACTGCCAGTATGCCCAGATTGTGCATTTGTTATTGTGCTTGCGCTCATAATTCTTAATTCGTTAATACACTTTTGATTAATATTCATAAACTACCCTCTATTTTTTAACTGTGTTATTATTTGTTTTATTATTACATCTTTTCTATTATTTACTATTTTAATTGTAATATCACTTTTTTGTGTAAGCAAATTGTCTAACTCTTCAAATGCAATTAATTCCATACTCAAATTTTCTTGAGCCTTCTTTTTTAAGCTTTGCTGTAAAAGCAATTCCTTACTAGCTCCTAAATAAATTATAGTTGAACTTTTGCCAATTGCCCTGTAATAATCCTCATCTAAGAGTTGTTCGTATGGAAAGTTAATAATTGTATTTTCATAGCATGCCACTCCCATAATAACGTTTTTTTCTTGTTTTTTTAAGTATTTTTCACCACACAATAGCTCAACTCTTCTAGTATCTATTAAACTGTATTCTATTAAATCTTTTACATCCAAAAAATACATATCTAGTTTGTTTGCTAAGCAAAGAGATACATTTTTTGAAAGATTATAATTTAAAGAAACAATTACAATATTACTCTTCATATTAATAATATAACAAATAAATAAAAATATGGCAAACAAAATATTATTTGATGTTTTTGTATGACTCATTATTTTAAATACACAAAAAAAAGATGTCCTTATAAAGAACATCTTTTTTATTTAATTATTAAGATTTGTAAAGTTTGTCCATTTTTCTTTTAGAAATTATGAAGTAAACAACCACTCCAGCAAGGACAACAACAGAAACAACAATTAGCACAATACCCACAACCTTTGCTGTAGAAACTGGTTCGCTAGATTTTTCTTCTATTGTAAATGTTTTAACAACTTCGTCAGAAATGTTACCTGCAGAGTCTTTTACTGTAAATACTAATTGATATTCACCAGCTTCGCTCAAATTAAAGTTATAAACGCCATCTTCTGTTGCAGTGTTAAAGTCTTTTGTTTTATCTGCGTTATTCACCATTAATTTAACAGAGATATCTGATTTTTCAATTTCTGTATCTTTTGCATCAGTAATGTCAAAGTAGTTCTTTTCATCATTGTTTAAACTAAATGAAATTGTATCACCAACTTTATATTCAGATTTAGCAATTTTATCTGATACAGTTAAAACTGGAGCATCAGTATCGCCAATTTTTATTGTGTATTCTTTAGTGGTTGTTTTACCAGCTAAATCTTTAACTGTATATTTAATTGTATATTCACCACTCTTGCTAAATGTGTAGTTCATTACACCAGACTCTGAATGTTCTTTTACCATGTCTTTAAACTTAATAGTTGTAACACCAACACCAGATGCTGTTGTTGAAATTGTAATTATAGACTCTTCTTCATTAATTCCAGATAAATCACTTGCTGAGAACATAGGAAGCAAAATGCTTGTTCCCTCGTCGTATGCTTTAGCAATTTGACTTTTTGCAATTTCATCATCGTTAACTAAACTTGTTTGCCAGTCTACGAATAATTCTGGATTAGTTGTATCTTGAACTGTAATGTTAACCTTTACAGAAACACCTGCCTTTTCTGTGTAGCCAGAAGTTTTGTCACCAGAGAACATAAAATATTCTAGAACATAATCGCCAGTTTTGTAAGCAACAAATCTATCTTTTTCTACTTCACAATTTGTAGGTCCTGATATTCTTCTAACACGCCAGTCATAATCTTCCCAATTCTCGCCATAAATATCTGGTTGAGGAAGAACATAAGTTTCGCCTAATTCAACAGTAACATCTGTTAAACCTATTTTAGTAAACCTTAATTCACCACTATCTCTAACAGAATCTGTTACGTTGTATGTGAAATATTTAATAATAACATTATTTGCATCGTCTTCAGCGCGAACAGCAACCTTATAAGTTCCTGTAACCGATGGAGTAAATTTAACGTTTTGATACATATATACGTCTGGATAAATTCCCATTGCACCATCTTGATATGCATCAACCTCAAATGGTTTTGCATCTTCTCCAGTTGGAGTGCAAACAACGCTTGTTGTAACTTTTAATGAACCTGTTGGATCATTTTCAAATTTAACCGAAGGAATTGTAACTGCGTCTGTTAAAGTTGCAAGATCTAAATTAATTGGAGCTGTAATTCCGCCATCGTCAACAATTGTTGTTGGTGTAATAACTCTGTCTGGAGAATTAATTTTTATTGTTTCGCTAACTTCTGTTGTTTTTCCAGCATCGTTTGTTGCTCTTGCAATAATTGTTACGCTTTGAACACCCGCAATGTTTCCAAATACCTCTTTAATTTTAGCAGTATCAACAACATATTTACCATTTTCCAACTCAAGAGATTTTTCCTCTGTTGTTTTTTCCGTTCCATCATTGTATGTGTATTTATAAGCAACTTCTTTTAAAAGCCTTGTGTCGTGTTTGTCGGTAAAACTCACATTGCTAAACTCAATTTTTTCACCAGCATCAATACTTGCTAAGAAATTATCTTCAATTTTAACCTCAGGAGCAACTGTAGCATCGTAATCACTAGAAACTTTAAAGCTATGGTATACATCTTCTGTTTTATTACCTGCCTTATCTACTGCAGTGTAATAAACTGTGTATGAACCAATTGGTAATTTAATGTTTTTATCTTCTTTTTTACCAATAATTTCTCCAGCGCCTGCTTCGTAGTTGTCTGGAGCATTTAACACAACAACTTTATTTGCAACTGCACCTTCGCCTTCTTTAACTTCATCTTCATACATGATTTTTCCAGATGCGTTTTTAACAATTCTTTTAAATGTAAAATCTTCAAACTTTTCTGATGCCAAATCGGTTGCATAAATTGGTAAAATTTTCATAACTTGAGACGAATGTATAACCGAAGCAAGTGCATAACTTGCATCTTTTAAACCTTCAGTTTCTGTAACCGAATATGATTTTTCCACAACTATTGGAGTTGGTTTAATGTCGTCTTTAACATTGCTTTCTTTAACAGAAAACTCTGCCGTTGTTTGTTCTACTAACCCTAGTGCAGATTTAACTGTATATTTAAATGTGTATGTTGCTTTTTCATATGGAGTAAATTCCCACGCACCAGATTCATTTTGTTTTAAAACTGTTTTGCCTTCAACTGCGTATTCTGTTGTGCTTGTGCCCTTAAACACTTGTACAGAGTAATACACAGGAACATTTTCTTTGCCAACTTTTGCTGTAACTGCTGGCAATTCAACTGTTTTACCAATGTTTAATGTTTCTGGTTTTTCTTTAGAGTAAGAAATAGAAAGTTTTGCGTCATTGGCGTATGCGTTGCCATCCACACATTTAATTTCGTGCTCTATTCTATCAATGTAATGACCTTTATGATATAAAGTGTAAATTACATAATATGTTTTATTTGCAATAAAATCGCCCTTAGCAATTGTGCAAGAATAATTTCCTTCCGCATCTTTAGTTGCTGTTTTTAAGATGCCTGATTCAGATTGAAGTGTTATTTCAACAGAATAATCTTGTTCATTAACGTCGCCACCTATTATTGGTTTAGGGAAATTAATTGTTCCCGCAAAATTTGAACCAATTTTTGAAGGTAAAACGGTTGCCTTGTTTTGTTCTATGCTTAATTCATATTTTAACAAACTTGCTGTAAAGTTTACAGAACCCAACTCTTCATCTGAGTTATTAAAATATGTGATTGTGTATTTACCTATTCCATCTATGTCAACTTTACCATCTTTAGGTGTTACCTCTTGACCAGCAGGGCCAGTTACCTTTAATTTAGAAATGGCATTACCCTCGTATGTTGCTGTTGGAAGAGTGTATGGAACACCAACTTCTGCAGTTTTTGAAAAGTTAGTAATTTTTAAAACTCCTGCAGTTACTTCTCCCTCAGCATAAACAATGCTTGTGTTAGAAACATAGTTTGCCTCTTTTATGCTAGCAAGTTTATCTACCCCCGAAACACCAGCGGTTGCAGCAACTGCCAAAGCTATTGCACATGTTCTTTTTAGTGATTTTTTCATTTTGTCGCTCCTAAAATTGTTTTAATAACGACATAAGTTTATACTATAACAAATAAATTGTCAACGAAATTACAACATTTCAAATGTATTTGCAAATATTTTTTGCATGTAATTCTTATATCGTTTTCATTGTTATTATGTGTTATGATTTTTTCTGTATGTTAACTAAAAATGTAGAAAAATGACTTCTTTTTATTTTTTTTGTTTTTAGTATATTGTTTTTTAATGCTTAAATATAAAATCAAACTTTAAAATTATCCACAAAAAAACAAATGACTTGCATAAATGCAAGCCATTTTTGAATTTTATATTTTATGTATTAACCTCTACAACCAGAACCACAGCCACAATTGCCAAGCAATAATAATAAAATTATTAACATACAGCAGTCGTTATCACCATGAGAGCCACAACCAAAGCCATTACCGCAAACAGAAAGCAAGAATAAAAGCCATACAATTGAGCAACAGCAGTCGTCACCTTGAGCGCCTCTACCTCCAAAGAAAGTTCCAAAATTCATGTGCTACCTCCCCAAAAACATATAAGTTTAAACGTTTTGCAAATTTGCTAGCCAATTTACATTCGTTTTTTGTCTTATGTTTACCCATGTTTTATCGGTTGTTCCATAGCATAATATTTAAAAACCTTTAAATGTGTTACTAAATTTTAATTTTTTTTGAATTAAATTTACATGTAACTTTTAATTTCTTCTTTAAGTTCCTCTATTCCTTGTTTGTTTTTTGCACTAATATATATGCCGTCTACAAAATCTTTATTCTCAACCAAATCACACTTATTATAAACTTTTATAACAGGAACAGTTATGTTGTTTTGTTTTAAAACCTCTTCAACCACTTCAATTTGATTTTTGATATTTTTGTGAGATACATCAATTACATGTAAAATAAGGTTTGCATCTTTTGCTTCCTCTAATGTTGACGAAAACGCCTCTACCAAGTCGTGTGGTAGTTTACTTATAAATCCAACCGTATCGGTTAAAACTATTTGCTTGCCATATTCTAAAAATACATTTCTGCTTGTTGTATCCAAGGTTGCAAACAGTTTATCATCTGCATATATTCCAGCCTTACTAATTAAATTTAAAAGCGTACTTTTGCCTGCATTTGTGTATCCAACAATGGCAACTTTAAAAACACCACTTGTGTTTCTGTTCTTTTTTTGAATTTCTCTATTTTGCTTTATCTTTAATATTTCTTTTTCTAATTTATATATATTTTCTTGTGCAATTCTTTTATTTAATTCCAATTTTGTTTCACCTGGGCCACGCATTCCCACACCGCCGGAACCAAATCTTCCTTGAGTTCCAGAAATGGCAGAAAGCCTAGATATGTTATATTTTAATTGCGCAAGTTGAACTTGAAGTTTACCCTCGTTGCTCATAGCCCTACCAGCAAAAATGTCTAAAATTAATGTTATTCGGTCTATAACCTTAACGTTAAATATCTCGCTTAAATTTTTGCACTGAGACCCACTAAGTTCAACATCAAATATAACTAAATTGGCACCATTTTCTTGAATTGCATTTTTTATTTCTTCAACCTTCCCTTCTCCTATTAAGGTTGCTGGGGTTACCTCTCTCACCAATTGATGGGTAGAACCCAAAACTTCAACACCTGCAGTTTCTGCAAGCCTTGTTAATTCCTCTAATGAATATTTAACATCTTCTTTATTAGAAAAAATAACTCCAACCAAAAATGCTTTTTCTTGTATGTTTTTATTGCTATACGCCATGTTTCACCTCCTTATTCCTTTTGCCATGATTTTTTAATTATTCTGGCAAATTTTTATCCATTAAAATATTTTTATTTACATCTAAATACTTGCTCAAAACCTCATTTTGATTAAATGAGGTATCAATAAACTCAATTCCGTTTTCTTCACAAAATTGCAAATTTTCCACACTCTTTTTTATCCAATCAGTACACCAAGAAAGTAAAGTTTCATCACTTAATTTTTTTGTCCAACCGCCAGTTGAAAGATTTTTTTCATATTTTCTTATTTCATCAAAAAACTCTTGCGGTGAAATTTTAGTTTTTCCCAAAAAAATTACTTTTGTGCGTTTCATTTTGCCAAGCCTTAAAATTACCTCTCTTGGCAAATCTGCACCTTCTAAAACATAATTAATACCGCAGTCGTTGTCTTTATAAATACAATTATCAAAATAATTTTCAACAAATTGGGTAAAGTTATTTTCGGTGTTTTTATAATATTCTAAATTTAAATCTGTAAAAACTTTTTTAAATGTCATTACCAAATAGTCTAAAGAAATTTTACTATATCCCGGAATATTTTTGCAAATCATATTCGCCAATGTTGATTTACCGCATCTGCTTTTTCCCATTATAACAAGATTCATAGCCCCTCCACGTTAACATATTTTTTTACAGTAAACCTTTAAAAGCTTTAAAAACAATCTATAAATTTGCTTTCTTATTAGTATCCTAACATAAACAATAAAAAAATGCATGCAAATTACACACATTTTTAATTGTTGAGTTTAATTTTTTTTAACATTAAACTCTTTCTTATTTTTTATTTCCAACAATTTCACCAGTGTTTACGTTAATTAACATGCTGTAATTTACACCACTAATATCTATAATAGAAAAATACCAAAATATTTGCTCATAACCCTTTTTAGCCAAAACCTTTAAATAGCACTCTGCATTTAGTTTATTGTTAAAATATAAGCCATTTAGCACATCATCAAAATACTCGACCGCAAGTTTAATTGCCTTTTTATAATTAACTTTAAAACTTTTAGATGTTTTTTGTAGGCTCGCTTTTTCTCCGCTTGCTTGTTCAACAATTTGTATTTCGTCGCTTGAATTAACTATTTTTTGCAGATCTGCCATAAAAACTTCTTCATAAGGGCTTTTTTCTAACACAATCTCAATTTGCTCCTCATCAATTTTAAGGGTTACATTTATTTTGTTTTTTTCACAATTTTCAAAAAAATAAAGAGACACAACTCCGCATTCAACCCGTTCTGTACATTTTCCATCATACAAAAAAATACTTTCTCTTTCCCCACAAGAAATGTTTGCATAAAAGGTTTCGCAAGTGCCCTCATAATAATTAATTCTTAAATCTGCCATGTTACTTAAAACAATTTTTTGCATATGGTTACCACATCCCAACCATACAAAACAACAAAAAATTATTAGTGCAACAACTAAAATAATTATTTTTTTCATATTCTATTTTATGCCACACTACTTTTTAGTATAACAACATTCAACTATTTTTGTAATTCTAACATATAATTTTGACAATTCGTTTAAAAAAAATTATTATAAAAATAAGGAGAAAAATATGAATTTAGTAGATGTATATTCAGATGCGATTAAAAGAAAATATGCCATTGGCGCTTTTAATTTTTACAATTTAGAAAGTATGAAAAGTATTTTAAATGTTGCGCAAAAATTAAACACTCCTGTTATTATCGCAGTTAGCGAAAGTGCATTAAAATACTTTGGAGCAGAATTTTTAAAGGGCGCAATAAAAAGTGCAAAAAAAGAATATTCCGTGCCTTTTTTTGTACATTTAGATCATGGAAAATCATTAGAAAGTTGCAAACTTGCAATAAACCTTGGTTTTGATAGTGTTATGATAGATGCTTCATCTTTGCCTTTTGAAGAAAATGTTTCCATTACAAAACAAGTTGTAAATTTTGCACATAAAAAGGGTGTTCAAGTAGAAGCAGAACTTGGCACATTAGCAGGAATTGAAGATGATGTTAATTGTAAAAAAATTATTTATACAAGCCCTAAAGAAGCAAAAGAATTTGTTAAATTAACAAATGTAGACAGCCTAGCAATAGCAATTGGAACAAGTCACGGCATTAACAAATTTAACAAAAAGGCTGAGATTAAAATTGACATATTGTCTCAAATAGAAAAAAGCATTAAAAACTTTCCTCTTGTTTTACACGGCGCCTCTTCAATAGGAGAAACAACTGTAAAAAAAATAAATTCCCTTGGTGGAAAATTAAAAAAAGCAAAGGGTGTTCCAGAAGAAATTTTAAACGAAATTTCAACAAAGCATAACATTTGCAAAATAAATGTAGACTCCGATTTAAGAATGGAAACCACTTTAGGAATAAAACAATATTTAAAAAATAATCCAAGCGAAATTGATCCGCGAAAATATTTACAAAATGCATCCAACCTTGTAGAAGCTCTTGTTGAACATAAAATTAAAAATGTATTTAAAACAAAAAGCATAAATTAACCTATCATTAACCTTAATGCTCATAGCAAATAACAAAAAAAAACAACTCTTCATGGCCATGCCTTTTGAGTTGTTTTTTTAATATATGTATAATTTTTTATGCCCTTTTAATTATTTTTTCTCCTGTTTTTTTCTTTAAAACAATAACGGATAATAAATAATATACAATTATTTGGACAATCATAACAACAATATGTCTAATTGCTACCGTTCCATAATATAACCCCGAACTATATGCTAACATAAAGTTTGTTACCGGCGACAAATATAAAATTATTTTAATAAAAATATTAACTGTTTCTATATTAATTAATAAATTTAGCAAAAGAGGCCCCACCACTAGTACTATTGACAAACAAACCATTCCTATTTGGCTGTTGCTTGTTGATATCAAAAACATCAGCATAGAAAATGCAGACGCAAACAAAGCAAAAATTCCTAAACTCTGCCAAAAATGCGATCCATTTGCCCCAAATGCACTAAAAATAAAAAACATTACCACACACTGCAAAATGCCCAATATAGTATACATAAATGCTCGAATATTTAAATATTTTGTAGTAGACATTGGTGTATAACACAGTTGCTTAATAACTCCTGTTTCGTTGTCTCTTGCCATGGAATAAGAAATCCCCACAACCAACATAAAACTAATAATTAATACTGTTGTAAATATATTTGCACTCATTAACCCATCATCACCTTGGCTATTTAATGATTGAAATTTGGTGGCATTAAAAACGCTATCATCAACGGTAATTCCCCAAGAAGAAATAAACTCTTTAATAGAATAATAAGAATACTGATACCCTTTGTTTGTTATAAAATTTTTATAAGCTCTAGAATTATTGTTTATTGGATTATAAATAACAGAAATTTGATTTGGATTTGTTGATATATCTACAAAAATAACAAGGGCAATATTAGAAAGTTGCAAATTTGTAATTTCTTCACTTAAATTTGTTTTCCACATTATTTTGTAAGAGTTATTACTTAATAAATAATTTAAGTTTTTAGCTACTTCATCATCTATTTTTTCATAATTGTCACACACAAAAACAACTTCGTTAAAAATTGGATTTGCAGTTGCGCCAGCACTAATATCTCCAATATCTTTAGTTTCAGAAGAATGTAATCCCCCCATTACGCAGGCTAAAACCGCAGGAGCTAAAAGCAAAAACAAAAAAACAGGTACATTTCTTGTGATTTTTTTTATTTCAAAAAAAATTAATTTAAAAAACTTGTTTATGCTATTTATCATATCTTTCGTCCTTTACCATTGTGTTAATTAAATCTATTGCCGATGTAAATTTCCCTTTTTTGAATGTATCTTTAACAAAAGCATCGTATACAATTTCCCCGCTCGACAAAATCATTAATTTATTACACATATTAATTTCTTCCATATAATGAGTGGTAACCATAACCGTTCCATTATTTGCAACGTAATCTTTAATAACACCCCAAAAAATTTCTCTAAACAGCGGATCCATTGCACTTGTTGGTTCGTCTAAAATTAAAAATTTTGGATTGTGCAAAATAGCTACAGCAAGAGAAACAAGTTGTTTGTACCCACCCGACAAATTCTTGCAAAGCATATTCTTTTTTCCCTCTAGTTTACAAAGTTCTAAAACCTGCCCAATTCTTTGTTTTGTTATATCATATAAAACTGCAAAATATTCTAAATTTTCTTTTACCGTTAAATCTGCAAAAAGACTAAATGATTGTGGCATATACCCAATTTCTTTTTGTTTAATGTTGCTAGTAATTGTTCCATAATCATAGGATTTAACGTTGCAAATAATTTCTATTAGCGTGCTTTTCCCTGCTCCATTAACGCCAAGTAATGCAACAATTTGACCTTTATTAATATCAAAACTAACATTTTTTAAAACATTAACTTTTCCGTAACTTTTTTTAATTCCTTTAATACTTAAAATAAGTTCTTCCATATATTTATCCTTTTTTACAGCAAAATGGGGTCCGTTATAAGCACCCCATTTTTTTTAACTAGTTATTAATTGTAAATGTAAAGTTTAAGTCTCCTTGCAATTTTGCTATTTGAGCATCAAAATTTATATTGAGTTTTAAATAATATGTTTCACTAACAAAATTATCTTTTGCAGAATTTTCATTTACAACATAATTAAATTCTTCAATTGTAATACAATCTTGCCATGTTGTTTCCGCCATTAATTTTTGCATAAATACATTATAATCTACACTTACCCCATCTGGAAGTTCAATGAATGCAAATATTTTGTTATAATCTATGTTTGTATCACCAATCATAACTGCAAGCAATGTTCCAATAGCATAAATACTTGTTTCTACAGCTTCGTGTGAAAAGTTTTGACCATATTCTTTAATTGCATTTGCCAAACCTTCAAAGTCTTCACTTTCACCAGTTAATATATTTAACAATAAATTTGACATATTTGTTGCTTGAATTAGCGCTTGCGCTCGTTTATTGCTGTCTACACCATCAGTAATTAAATCAACCATTGCATCAACAATAGATTTTTTGTTATTTTTTATAAAGTTTTTAAAATTTTGCGTTGTGTTTTCTTTAATACCAAGAGATGAATCAAACTTAATCATTTCTAAAACAAAATTAATTGCAGTGTTATCCACATTGTTCCCACGATGTTCTTCTACTTTAGAATATGCATCAAAATAATATTTTACCAATTGCTGATAACTAATTTGTTTATCTTGTTTAATTTTGTTTAAAACCGCCTCGCTAAAATATGTGTCTATAATTTCAATTTCATTTATATCTTCAGTTCCATCAAAGAACATTACAGAAATTATTCCTGTTAAGTTATATACACTTGCCTCATAAACTTCTTCTATTTTTAACGATTCGGAGTATAGTTCCATTAAATTACTTGGCTTTG
>JAZSMW010000095.1:0-7490 GCA_045536095.1 Clostridia bacterium | reverse complement strand
AGTCCCTTGGGACATTAAACTCCTGTCGGAGCCAGACCGCACTAAAGTGCTCCCGGCTTTGGCTAAAAATAGTCCACCGGACTATTTTATTAACGCGTCGCCCCTCGGTAGCAATACCGCAAAAGGTTCAAGTCCGATCATCAGCACCAAAAAAGAGATAACAAATGTTGTCTCTTTTTTTTTCAGTTTTTTAATATAAATTATTTTTCGGGATTTTAAGTCCCTTGGGACATTAAACTCCTGTCGGAGCCAGACCGCACTAAAGTGCTCCCGGCTTTGGCTAAAAATAGTCCATCGGACTATTTTATTAACGCGTCGCCCCTCGGTAGCAATACCGCAAAAGGTTCAAGTCCGATCATCAGCACCACTTAAAAACTAAATCGAACCCGATTTAGTTTTTTTATACAAATTTGAAATTAGGGATTGAAATAATGTTTAATTTGTGTTATAATTTTTTTAAATTTTGAGGTGAATATATGAAAAAAGTAGATATTAGAAAAATATATGTTGGTAAAATCGCAAAACAATCAGAAGTTAGTTCAGAAGTTAATAATGTGCGATTTTTAGGTCAAAATTATAAAGTATTAACAAATCATACTTGGGAATATGATAATGATGTTCGTTATGGATTATTTATAAAAGTTCCATTATATATTGGATTTACAACCGCATATAAACATATATTAACTGGCAAGCCTTATTATAAAGCCGATCAATGTTCTGGCGGTCATGAAGTTATAATTCCAGAAAGTCTTGAAAAGTTAACAGATAAAGAAGAAGAATTATGTGGCTATTTAATACGTAAGCGTTTATCTTTTAATTTGGACTTAGATACAATTCAATCAATAGAAGATAGAATTAATACTGAATATTTGGAAGAGAAACAACAAAAAAGTGATAATGATTTAACAGTTTAAATAAAAAAATGGTTATACCGCGTGTGCTTGTCTTGAACAAGTGGCGTCGCTTCGCTCCGCCAGACAAGCACACGCGGAAAAGCAAACTAAACTGCTTGAATGAAAAAATATTAAGGCAAAAACGGTCGCGTACTAAAGCAATCGCGGACCGTTCATCAGCACCAAATGAGAGCAATCCGAACCATTGTGTTCGGGTTGCTTTTTTCGGCTCAAGGTGGTTATACCTATTAAACACCAAAAACAAAGATTTATCAAGCAACAACTAATCATAAGAGAGAAGATTTTGCATTACCTTCTCTCTTTTTATGTAAAAACATATACAAAAATAAATGAAGTGTGATATAATTTCACTAAGGAGATTTCATATGAATGAAATAGTTTTTGTAACTAGCAATCAAGGCAAATTAGCATCTGCGAAGAAAAGCTTTGCTGACTTTAATGTTAACTTTATTAGTTGTGATTTAGATATTGTCGAACCAGATGTAAATGATATTGAATTCATATCTAAGTATAAAGTTTTAGAAGCTTATAAAAAACTAAATAAACCCTGTATAGCTTTAGACGCTGGATTTTATATTCCTAATTATCCAAATAAACCAAATTTTCCTGGAGCATTCCCAAAGAGAGAGTTACTCAATAAAATAGGAATTGTTGGGTTGCTTAAAGAAATGGAAGGAGTGCAAGATAGGAGTTGCTGCTTTAAGGAGTGTTTATCTTATTATGATTGGAAAGAAGTTAAACAATTTTTTGGATATACACATGGACAAATTTCAACCGAAATTTTAGGTGATGACACTGATAAAAAATGGTCTGATTTATGGTATGTTTTTATTCCTGTAAATTGTAAAAAAACGATGGCTCAAATGACAGATGATGAAAGAAAATATAGAAAAGACGGACACACTACAGCTATTCAAGAATTTGCAAAGTGGTTTTCAACAGAAAACTTGTATGAATTAAATTAATTTTATTTACTTTTAATCTTCACTTTAACAACAAAATAACCATATCCGATAAACACTTTTCGGTTCGGATTCGTTATTAATCGTTGCACCACAAAACAGAGCAGAAAATCTGCTCTGTTTTTATATGTTTTACAAAACATATGCACAAAATAAAAAATATTTTGTGCGTGGTGCCTATCAAGCATTCGCTTTGCTCACTGAACAGCACCAAACAAAACAAATCTCTCCTAGTAAGGTTCGGATTTATTTTGAAACGAAAAACTAAACGTGAAAAGTTAAAAGTATTTTGTATTGTTACAATTTATTAATAGATTAAATTATAATATGAATATGATAAATCGTATTTTAAGGGTAAAAGCTATAATATATTTTTTATTAGTGCGTATATCCAGTTAAAAATTGAATACTTTTTTACTAACTTTTTATATTTTTTTATTGTTAATTGCTCTGAGTTTAACATATCTTTTTTAATTTGCCGAAAGTTTTGATTTATAACTGCTTTATTATAAAACAAGCATGTATTTTCAAAATTCAAATAAAACGAGCGATTATCAAAATTGCATGAACCCACACTTAAAACACTTGATGTTAAAAGAGTTTTGCTATGAATAAATCCGTTATATAAAAAGACGCTTACACCAGCAAGAACAAACGGTTTTATTGTTTTTAACGTTGCGGAATAAACAATTTTTTTGTCTGGTTTTTTAGGTATAAAAACCATAACATTTACTCCTCTATTTTTTGCATTTAATATTTGCTGAATAACATTTTTTTCTACAACAAAGTATGGTGTTTGAATAATTAAAAAATCTTTTGCGGTGGAAATAATTTTTAAATACTCATTTAAAATTTTAGATTTTTGCAAAGGGCCTGAATCTATTATTTTTATTTTATTTTTTTCTTTGCATTGTTGCATTTTAAAATACTTATCAATTTGTTTTGGCAATATATTACTTTTTGTTGCAAATGCAAGATCGTTTAAAAACAAATTTTGTAGTTCATATGTTGCAGTTCCTTGCAATTTTATTTGCGTATCTCGCCATGGGGTAAGTTTTTTATTTCTTCCCATGTGGTCTGCCCTTATGTTTATTCCGCCAGTGTAAGATATTGCCCCATCTATTACCACAATTTTTTTATGGTTTCGGTAATTAACCTTTAAGTTTAAAAAGTTAAGTTTGTAAATGGGCGGAAAATATGGAGCAACACAAATTCCCTCATCTTTCATTTTTTGCCAAAATTTGTTGCTTGTTTTTCTTGACCCTAAAGCGTCATAAACAACATTAACCGCTACCCCCTCTTTTGCCTTTTTAATTAATTGGGTTTGAAGTTCTTTACCAAAAGCATCATCTTTTAAAATATAAAACATTATATTTATGGAATACTTTGCCTTTTTTATATCTTTTATTAAACAATTAAAAAAACTTTTACCGTTGTAAAAAAATGTAACTTTATTGTTCAACCAAACGTTGTTTTTTTTCATAATTTTTGAATTGGCATACCAACTTGTTTGTTTTAAATATTGTTTTGTTGTATGTTGCTTGTTTAATATTTGGTTTTTTGCTTTAAACTTTAATTTGTTGCCAAATAAAACATAAACGGCAAAGCCTAAAAGAGGCAAAATAAGGCATACAAAAGCCCAAATTATGCACACATGCAAACTTTTATACTCCTCTATAAAAACAATTAAAATAAACACCAAATTTATGGCTAAAATAACTTTTAACATTAATATATTATTAACAAAATAGCATGTTATTACCCACGCAACATAAAGCTCAACCACAATTGTGTTTTAAACAGTCTCTGAAAGACAAGTAAAATTATTTATCTTCTTTAAATTTTTCATGCAATTTTAATTAATTTATAGATTATTAAATTTAAATTGTTTAAAAAAGGCAAAATCTCAATTTTGAAATTTTACCTTTTTTTATTAAAACTATAACGTTTTTATTGGTTTACAAACAAATTCAGCAAAATGCCAAAATGTCATTACTTCAATTTAAAATTTGCATAATTAATTTTTAAAACTAACTTGCAGGAGTTGTTAAAGTTCCGTTAAAGTGAAGCGTTATTGTTCCAATTTTTACTGGTTCAACCGAGCCACCGGCAGCTGCAGGCACCGCCCCACCCTCTGTTACATTAGGGTAAGAACAGTAAATAGCAATATCTACGTGATAATTTTCTTCGTTTTCTCTAAAATCCTTCTTTAGGGTAATTCGTCCGGTTGTTTCGTCTAGGCTTATTAATGAATCTCCGCCACCTTTTACTTTTTCTAATTTATAGGTTATAATTTTGGTATACTCACCAGTGTTGTAATCGGCTTCATCAAATGTTAAATTTTCGCCAATTTGTTTTGCAATTGTTGAAACAATGCCAACCCCTGGAACTAACGTCATGTTTTGTGACCATTTTTCCACCTCCACAATAGCATCACCCTCTTCAATTGCACATTCATAATTTACTATTGCAAACTCTGACGTACCAGTGTAAGCCTTAGATGTGTCTACCCCAGTGTAAGCAGTTGTAACTTTTAAACTACCTTCGGTCTTATAGGTCGCATCATCAATGGTGTAACTAAATTCTACAGATACAAGTTGATAATGAACTTTTAATGTTTCATCGTAAATTAAGTTTTCTGCGGTGTCTAAATTAACGGCTGTTAAACCACCTAATGAAACAGCTGATAATTTTTTTGCACTTTGTGCTTCCCACTTAGACAGCCCATTAAAGTAAGTGTCTGCAATATCTTTTAAGTTTTTATTAAAATTGCCGTCAGATGAATTATACAGCGTATTACTTTCATCCTCATCTGTTATTACCCCGTTATATAGTTTAATTGTTTGAGGGTTTTGTAAGTGCCTTTCTTCTATTAAATACACAACCGACGTGCTTTGGTTTACTGCTAGTTGTTCATAAGCTGTTTCATAAACGATTTCAGCACCATTATTATTTGAAGGATCAATATCATATTTATATTCAATTAAAATAGTTGTGTCATCAGCCACATTAACTTCTAACAAAGCAACTTTTGTTAATTGAAGAGTAAAATTATCCACAGCACTAAATAATGTAGTAGCTTTATTATCGACATTCTTTTCATTATTAATAATTTCTACAATTATTTCATTGTTGTTGTCTAGTAGTGTAAAGTTAAATTCGTTGATGTTGCACGCTTCACCCAAAGTGGTGTGTTCTTTACCCATTAAAATTAAACTTGAAGAGTCTACAGTAATTTCTCCAGTATCAGTTCCCGTTTTAGTTGCATTTAATCCAATGCTACCAGATAAAACAAAGTTGCCTGTTATAATATTAGACGAATCTGTTTTATGTTTTGCAACAACGTTTAAATTTATGGAAATGCCAACTGCTGTTATGTTAGTTCCGTCTTTGGTAACATTTAAACCTATTTGATATTGAGTTCTTAAAAAATTTTCTAGTGCACTTATTTGTTGTGCATCAGTTTCAGCCGTTGCAGAATAAGCAACTCCAGACACTTCAGGGTTTCCGCTAATACATGCATTTATAATTGTATAAAGTTTTACCCCAGAACCAACAGTAATTCCTGTTTTACCACTTCCGTATGTACCGTTGGCTATTGTCTCGTCATTTAATGTTATTTCTCCGCCTAAAACAATTGCGTCGGTATATGAAATTTGTGGTTCTCCTAAACGCTTGCTGGTTTTTTGGTCATAAACCGAAATTAAGAATTCTGGATCAAACGTAACACCGTCTCTTACATATACATTGTCTGCGCTTACAGATGCGGTGTATCTTCTATATAAATTAAATGATTTGGTAAATGTGTACTCATCAGTTGCAGTTGCATCGTCTAATTTTATTGTAAACACAACTCCAACGGTTTTACCTGTAAAATAATCCCAGAACTCTTGCGATTGTGTGTTAAATGTTACTGTGTTGTCACTTATATTAAATATTTCAGCACTTAATGTTTTTGTACCATCTGAGTTTTTTAATTCCCCTGTTACATTGGTTCCATTTAAACCTAATTCTACTTTTGTTTCCTCAGTTAATTTAACAGTTTGTAATATTATGCCTGTTGTTTTTTGGGTTCCATCAATTGTGAGAGCAATTCCATTTTCGGGTCTACTTGCATCAGCATTTTTGTTATAAATTGTAAAGTTGTCTCCCTCATACAAACTTGACGCACTTCCAACAAAAGCAATTTCGTCTACTGTGGTTTGTGCAACCAATACAATGTAGTATGTGATTGTGTAACCGTAATTATCGGTTAAAATTATTTGAACATTTTTATTGCCAAATACTGGAATTTTTTTAACGTTTATTCCTGTTTTACCAACCAAGTCAATGTAATTACTTACTCCTCCAACTGCTTCCGTATCGTCTACAACAAGAGTCCAATTAAATGTGCTTGCAATGTTTTCACCGTTTTTATATTTACCCGTAACATATATTCCATAGTTGTCATAATCTGCCTCGGTTTGACTTGGGTTAACAAGGTTATATGTATCTGTCGAAGAAATTGTTGTAGGGGTGCTACCACTATTTTCGGATGAGTCACCTCTTGAAATAACAAGTTTATATTCTATATCAGAAATAATTTCAAACATAATTTCTTGAGTAAAATGTGTTTCTCCAGACGAAATAGTTAATTTTAACGTTACATTTGTGTTTGTTCTTTTAGCACCAACATATTTTAAGGTGTAGTCGTAAATTTTTTCATCTCCAAAATTTCTCGTAGGTTCTTGAGTGATTGCGGGACTTGGTCCTTCAATGCTATCTGTTTCATCATAATCACAGGTACCTTTAAAGGTATAACCCGAAATTGCTATGTTATTGTAACCAATTGGGTTACCTAACATGTCTTGTAGTCCAATTAAACCAACTAAGCTTTCGCCGTTTGAAATTTGGTTTGCAGTTTTTGTAAATCTATTGCTTAAATCTTTTGTAACTTGAAGGTCAAATTGTACGTTATATTCAAATGATGAAGGATTGTCAGATACAATGTCACTTTTAAATTTAAACTCAACAGTGGCAACACCAGTTTCGGGAATTATATCCAGGTTTGCACCAGTATCCACCAAATTATTATAATACTTTTTGTCAACAATCTTACCGTTGTACGTAATTTCATACCTTGATGTTAACTCGTGCTCGGCTAAAACATACAAATCTGTACCTGCATTATTTTTATACTTAAAATAAATTTTTGCATTAAATTTTTCTAGATCTGTTAAATATTTATATGAGTCTCCGTCTAACGCTAATACACACCTAATTCCATTTGTTGCAGAAGTTTGGTATACCAATTGGGTTTGAATAGGTTTATCTTCTGTACCATCTATGTAACGTACCACAATGTCAAAAGCGTCGCCGTCTTTTAATTGCGTTACGCCTTCACCATAAGCAGTTGATTTTGGCAATTTAACTATTAAATCTGCATACTGTAGAGGTTTGCCATCACCATAGCCGTAGTATAATGTTTCTCCATTTTGTGTAACTCCTAATGGACTTTGGGATTGAATATGCACTTTATACACACCATATTGAATATCACCAACAAAAATTCCAAAATCATAATCTCCTGCTGGTAACACACTTGTATCTGTTACTTCAGTACCATTATTAT
>JAZSMW010000109.1:0-11941 GCA_045536095.1 Clostridia bacterium | reverse complement strand
TTAATTTTAAATATTATACAAAATAGTATAAGCGAATAATTTTATTAAATAATTAAAAAATAAATTAGTATAAATAATATATTGCCATCGAAATTTTAAATTAATTTAAAATTATGCATTTGCGTTGCAAATGCATTTTTGCTAAAAGCAAAAGCGATGGCATTGGTTTTTGCAAAAATAAAAAAACGGAGCATATATGGAGTTAAAAAAATATTCAAATGGTTTAAGATTAATTGTAAATGAAAATAACTCAACCAACGTTGTTGCATTTAAAATTTTTGTTGATGTTGGCTCAAAAGATGAGGGAGTGGGGGAGTTTGGATATGCTCATTTTTTAGAGCATATGTTTTTTAGAAGCACAAAAAATTATAAGCAAAATGAAAGTTTAAAATTGTTAGATGGTCTTGGAGTTTCAAAAAATGCATACACAGGAATAAACCACACATGTTATTATTTTAAATGCATTAGTTCGGTATTAGAAGAGGTTATTAAAATTTTTTCTAATATGTTTTTTAACCTAGATTATGATAAGCAAGAAATATTAAATGAAAAAAACGTTATAATTCAAGAATATAAAATGGGCAAAGACGACTACGAAAAACAAGCAATAGAAAATGCACTTCTTAGTATGTTCAAAAATACACCGCTTGGGCATTCTCCAATAGGTACCCCATCTACAATAAAAAAGGTAACATCTAATAAATTAAAAGAATTTAAACAAAAACATTACCTTCCAGAAAAAGTAGTTATATCTGTTTCTGGGGCGGTAAATATCAAACAAATTCAACAACTAATTCAAACATATTTTGTAAGTGAATTTAATAATAAGGGAACCAACCATCAAAACCCAATAAAAGAAATAGCATGCTCAAAATTTTCAAGATATATTACTTTTAAACACAAAACTCAACAAACTAATGTGGCTATACTATACAATTTAAAAGAACTTACAAAGAGGGAGCAAAAAACATACGACTTGTTGTTTGCCATATTGGGCAGGGGCATGAGCAGTAAATTGTTTGAAGAGGTGCGAGAAAAAATGGGCGCTGTTTATCACATCTCGGCAGTGTTTGAAAAATTATGTAACAATCATTTTGGTGAAATATTTTTTTCTACATCGCCACAAAAGGTAAAGGATACATTAATGCAAATTAAAAGCATAATAGAGCAAGTTGCAAATGGTGATGTAACACAAGACGAATTACAAAGAGTAAAAAACCAAGTGGTTACCGCTTTTGAATATAGTAAAGAAACAAACAGCTCAATAGCGGAAATTAATGGCACAGAACTGTTAGAAGAAAACAAAATTTTAAACGAACAACAAGAAATAAATGAATATAACAAAATAACAACCAGCCAAATATCAGAATGTGCAAAAAGGCTATTAAAAAACAACGAATATGTTGTTTGTGCAGTTGGCGATTGCAACAAAACAAATATAATGGTTTATTAAAAACGAACATGAATAAAAAAGAAACCAAAGGT
Source organism: Clostridia bacterium (assembly GCA_045536095.1). Classification (GTDB taxonomy): domain Bacteria; phylum Bacillota; class Clostridia; order Christensenellales; family UBA1242; genus HGM11367. The sequence continues at coordinate 10,456 of JAZSMW010000109.1, read as the reverse complement.
TGGTATATTATTTTGACTATTATGTATAAAATTGTTAAAATATAAAAAGACAAGACATATTAAATGTGGAGGGAGTATGAGGTTAAAAAAAATATTAAGTATTTCTTTATGTATATGCTTTTTATTATGTTCGCTCGTATGCTTTACATCATATTCGGTTTCGGGTCCAGTTCAGTCTGAAGATGTGTACTGGGATAATTTTGTTACAAATTATGAACAGCCAACTGAGGTAAGTTTGGGCTCTGGTGTTTATGAAATTTCAAATGCAAGGCAATTAGCATACTTTAATAAAAATTTACAAGATTATGTGAGTGCAACAATAAAACTCACTGACGATATATATTTATCGGAGGCATACTGGAGTGCAAACACAAGCTATAAGTTTAAAGGTTTGTTTGATGGAAATTATCACACAATTTATAATTTATCAACAAATGGAAACAACGGCCTTTTTGCAACAATAGATTACGGTGGGCAAGTACAAAATTTAACAATGTATACATGCGATTTTAATAATGTTACTGGCAAAGCAGGTGTAATTTGTGGATACTTAGAGGGAGCAAATGGCAAACCATATAATTTTAAAAACATTATAGTTAAAAACGCATACTTTTATTACAAGCAAAATAATAATAACACGGTTCAAATTGGCGGTTTGGCGGGGTTTTCTTATTCATCAATAATTAAAAATTGTATGGTTTATAACATGTATGCCCACGCACAATATACTGATGCATGGGATTACCCAGGCACAACTGTAATAGGCGGCATTGTTGGAGATTGCAATAACACACAAATTTCTGTTTGTTCTTATGAAAGTGATAATCCTATATATTCTTTAGCCACAAGTGAAAAAGAGGGCAATGGCACGGCTTACTGTGGTGGCATTGTTGGATGGCTACATTATGCAAACAGTCAATCTACCACAAAAATAGAAAAGTGTTATGCAAAAACAATAGGTAATGGCACAGTTTTAGCAGGCAATGTCACAGCAACTGTAAATGCATATGCCGGCGGAATTGTAGGCAAGTTGGATTACGGTACAGTAGAAAACTGCTTTAACACTTCTAAGGTGGAAGCACATGCAAAAACTGTAACAGAAGCGGCCGAAAGTATAGGAGCATGTGGTATAACTACCAAGGCTTTGTATGATAACATAGTTTTATGCGACCCTACAAAAAAGGGGTCTGGGGAAGGAACTTATAAAGATACAACTCAAGAGTCTACTAAGCAGAAAAGTTATGTAAACTGTTATGCTGGCGGAATTGTGGGGTTTATGTCGAAAGATACTAGTGTTTCATATTGTTATGGCACGGGCACTGTGGAATCGGATGGTATGAGTAAGAATGTGTACACATTTGCAACAAAGTATTACTATGATGATTGGGGGAAAGACGACTATGATTATCCAATTAAAACATTTACTGCAAACATAGGCTGTTATTTTAAAGATACAATTGCTGGCTATGTAACAGCAGGGGCAACAACAACAAATTGTTATAGTTCAACAACCTTTTCAAGTGGATATGGAAATTTTACGAATGGGACCAAGGTGGAAGTTCGTTTTTCAAGAACTGTTATTGCGACCCTAAATGTAAAATGTTATGTATCACTTACTCATAGTGGTGATAATTTTAAAATTTATGCTAGAAGCTCAAATCTTGGAACAAATTTAGGCACAGAGCAGTTTTCCTATACAATGTCTAGGCCCATTACATTCATCGCAAACTCAATTACATCAACCAAAGTGGCCGACATCGCCACAGCAAATAGCAGTGTTTGGGCAATAGATTCAAGCTTAAATGGTGGCAACCCAATAATAAAAGATTTTTATTGGCAATATTAAGGAAGAGTTTTAAACTTTTCCTTTTTTTGTTTTAGCAATGTTCTAATTTTGAATTTGAATTGCATATAAATATTGCATGAAAATATCGTTGAGTTTTTTTAGGAAGTATTTAAGTAATATTTTAATTGTTTTGGCAATTATCTTTGTTGGTATGCTCACATACAATGGTGGGGTGGTTGGTGCTTTTTCTAGCTCGCAAAAGGCAATCGTATATTATAATGGCAATGCAAAAAACAATGGTGTGTCGTTAATGTTTAATGTGTACATGGGCAATGAATATGTAGAGCAAATTTTAAATATTTTAAGCGAGCAAAATGTTAAGGCAACTTTTTTTGTTGGAGGCTCTTGGGTTAACAAAAATGAAGAATGTTTTAAAAAGATTGTAAACAGTGGAAACGAAATTGCCTCACACGGATACTGGCATAAAGACCACAGTAAAATTTCGGATGAAGAGCAGGGTAATGAAATTTTAATGACCGAACAATTAATAAAGAATGTTTGTGGTGTTAAAATGAATTTGTTTGCACCGCCTAGCGGAGCTTTTAACAAAAACACTCCCATAATTGCTGAGGGGCTTGGATATAAAACAATAATGTGGAGCAAAGATACTATAGACTGGAGAGATCAAGACACAAGCGTGTTATTTGAAAGGGCAACTAAAAATATAAAAGCGGGTGATTTTGTTTTGATGCATCCAACAAAAGCAACTGCAAGCATCTTATTAGATGTAATCTTAAAGTATAAAGAGTTAAAATTAAATATATTAACGGTAAGTGAAAATTTGGCATAAAATTAACATCAAAAAAATTTTAATTTAATTTTTACAATTTTAATAAATTGGTTTATTTTTGCTAAATTAAATAGGAGTTTTTGATATTGCAAGTGTTGGGCACTTTGTTTGTAAATAAATTTTTAAGTACACGGCATATCCAACTACAACAAAAAGCATTTGCACTGCAAATGCTTTTTGTTTGAGGTTGAAGAATAAAAACATTATGTAAGTTTTAATATAAATATTTTTAGACAAAAAATGTTTTTTAAAATGTTGCTACATGTCTAATTAAAATGTTATAATTACTTTGTAATTATGTTTTAATAATTTGTAAATTGGAAATATTGTGTATTTAAAGGGGTGTTATGGCAATATACAATTTTGAAGAACCAAAAAAACAAAAAAATAAAAATACAGATAATCAAAAATTATGTGGCATTATTTGTGTCGCTGTTTCTGTGCTTGCTCTTTTTTGTTTAATAACTCATTTTGTTCCGTTTATTAAAAACTTTTTATTAGGAGCGTTTGGGTTATTTTGTTATCCGTTTTTTATAACTGCGCTGGCAATAGGTTTTGCTTTAATTAACCATAAAAAATATGTTATGCCAAAAAAATATATTGTTTTAATATGTTTATCGGTTACAAGTGTTTTATGTATTTTGCAATTAATTTTGGTAAAAAACACGGGTCTTAATTTTTGGCAATATTTGGGTGTGTGCTACACTCAAAAAACAACAGCGGGTGGCATTGTTTTAGGTCTTTTAACTGGTCCAATTTTATATATTTTAAACAGGCTTGGTGCTTACATTATTTTTTCGGCATTATCTGTGATTTTTATTGCACTTACTGCCGACTATATTCGTTATCTTAACAAAAATGAAAATATTAAAAAAGTTGTAAAGGTTGTTGAGCAAAAGTGCACAGCGGGGAATGTAACTGTTAAAAACTTAGAAGATAGTGTTAAAAAGCAAATTAAGCAACCTGCCGAAAAACAGCCAAAACAAAAGGTAAATTTAACACTAAATGCAAAAGAGGAGCAAACCCCAAGCGCAGAAGAAATTGCAAAACGAAAGTTGGGGCTTCTTGCATCTTCTAGGCAAGATCAAGAAGATAATAGCCGATATTTTGTAACTAACACAATTAATGAACAAACTAAAAAAATTGTTATAGATGAGCCGCTCAAACAAAATTCTGAAAATAAGTTAAAAGAAATTCAAAACAATTTACAAGAGTTAAAAAATAGGCCAGGATATTCTTCGTATCCAATATCTAATCGTGGCTTAGAGGGTATAAATGGTTTTCAAAAATTTAAAGCCAGCATAGATTCTTCTCCAAATTTAATTATTCATGATTCGCCCGAGGTTAATATAATATCTCAACAAACAAACTCACAAAATAATATAAACGAAGTGAATAATGATAAAACAGAAGAAGCAGTTCAACTTGTAGAGCAAGAATTAGTTGAGGACAATAAAACAATAATAGAACCAATTGAGTCGGATGTAAATGAAAGCATTGCTCAAGAATTGAAAGAAACACTACCTATACATCAAGAAATAAGCAGTCAAGAAATGCTAACACCAGACGAGCCAACTAGTGATATTTCATTAAATAATGAACCAGATGCCGATGAAATTAAACAAGAACCTTTGGCACAAACAGATGACTATAATTTTAATCAAGACGAATATGAGGATTATGGCAATTTAAATCAAGAGGACAATGAGTATAATCCCAATAATATTAATTCATTGGATGTTGAAGACTTTTCTAATAATATTTTAAAATCATTAAAAAATGAAAACAATGGAGATGTTGTTAAACATACATCACCTAACAATATGTTTAACGAAGAAAAACCAGAGGTTATTGAGCCAATTGTTCCAAAAGCACCAATAAATTATGTTAAGCCACCAATTGATCTTTTAACCACACAAAGCATGGATTTGTCGCTTGTTAGTCAAGATGTTGTAATGAAAAGAGAAGAGTTAGAAATGGCACTAGACACATTTGGCATTCCTGCAAAGGTTATTGGTGTGGTTATTGGTCCAGCAGTTACACGTTATGAATTGGAGATGCCAGCAGGTGTTAGCATACGAAAGCTTATAGCCCTTCAGGAAGACATTGCATACAACCTTTCTAGTAATGGTGATATAAGAATTGAGGCACCAATTCCTGGGCGTCGTGCGGTTGGTATTGAGGTGCCAAACGAAAAAATTGCCACAGTTGCTCTAAGAGACATTATAATGTCTAGAGAATTTATGGAAAGTAGGACATCGCTTGCCATTGCTTTAGGTAAGGATATTTCTGGCACTGTAAAAACATTTAGTTTGGTAAAAGTTCCACATCTTTTAATTGCAGGAACAACTGGTTCTGGTAAATCGGTTTGTATTAATTCAATTATTTTAAGTTTAATATATAAATATTCTCCAGACGAGGTTAAACTTATTTTGGTGGATCCAAAACGTGTTGAATTTTCTATGTATAATCATTTGCCACATCTTCTTATGCCAAATGTTATTACAGATAGCGAAAAGGCATTAAATGCACTCTCTTGGTGCGTTGACGAAATGGAAAGAAGGTTTATTGTTTTTGCAAACGCAAGATGCAAAAATTTAGAAGAGTACAACGAAAGTGCAGAAGTGCTAGAGGGGCGTGCACAAAAAATGCCATATATAATATTTATAATAGATGAACTTGCCGACCTTTTAATGACTGCAAAAAAAGAGGCAGAAGATTATATTTGTAGAATATTGCAAAAGGCAAGAGCTGCGGGCATTCATATGATTTTAGCGACGCAAAGGCCATCGGTGGATGTGGTTACCGGCAAAATTAAAGCAAATTTAAATGCTAGAATTTGTTTTGCCCTTATGACCTCTGCCGACAGTAAAACTGTGTTAGATCAAGGTGGTGCCGACAAGTTGCTTGGCAAGGGTGACATGCTATTTATGTCTAGCGATACTGGTGTCCCAAAAAGAATTCAGGGGTGTTTTGTAACCACTAAAGAAATAGATGATGTTGTTAACTTTATTAAGAATAACAATGGAGATTTTGAGTTTGATGCAAAAACTGAACAAGCAATTATAAACCCTCCAAAAAATGATGTTGTTGCTCAAATTGATGGCGATAGGGCGTCTAGCGATGGATTTGATGCATTAATGCCACAAGTATTAAAATCTGTTATAGAAAATGGCCATGCATCAATTTCAATGATTCAACGTAAATTTTTGGTTGGATTCCCAAGGGCAGCAAGAATTATAGACCAAATGGAAGAAGCAGGGTTTATTTCTCCGTCTGATGGTAGTAAATCTCGTTCGGTATATATAACAATGGAGGAATATGACGCTTTGTATGGCGATCAATAATTAAAAAAACAAAAGAGGAAAAATGAATTTAAAAGAGATAAAAACAAAAAAAGTTTCTGCAATTAGTTTGGGGTGTGATAAAAACCGAATAGATCTTGAAAAAATGCTTTTTAATTTAAAAAATTTTGGTTTTAACGTTATTCCAAATGTAGAAGAAGCACATATTGTAATAATTAACACATGTGCATTTATAACCCCAGCAGTTAATGAGGCAATAGAAAACATATTATCAGTTTTAACGCTAAAAAATAAGGGGTTAGAAAAAGTTATTGTAACAGGTTGCTTGGTTTCTAGGTTTAAAAATGAAATTATTTCTCATTTAGACGGAGTAGATGCATTTGTAGATTTAAAAGACAACCAAAATATTGTAAACATAGTTTTAGGGCTTTACGATGTTAAAGATAATAACTATCAATTCACAAATGGCAGACTTTTAACAAACCAACCACATTTTGCGTACTTAAAAATTGCCGATGGTTGCGACAATGGTTGCGCTTATTGTACTATTCCAAGAATTAGAGGGCGGTTTAAATCTGTTCCAGAAGAAGACATTATTAAAGAAGCAAAAATGCTTGCCGAAATGGGTGTTAAAGAACTTATTATTGTGGCACAAGACACAACAAGATATGGTATAGATTTATATGGCGAATATAGGCTTGTTCCGCTAATTAAAAAGCTATCTAAAATTAAGGGTGTTAAGTGGATAAGGCTTCACTATTTATATCCAGAAATGGTTACAAATGAGCTTTTAGATGAAATAAACAATAATCCAAAAGTTTGTAAGTATGTAGACATACCGTTTCAACATATCGATGAAAAAATATTAAAAAGCATGAATAGGCGTAGTACCGAACAACAAATTCGTGATCTTGTTAAGAATATTCAAACAAATTATCCGCAAATTGCAATTCGATCAACGTTTATTGTTGGTTTTCCTGGTGAGGGAAGAAAAGAGTTTAAAAAACTTCTAGACTTTTTAAAAGAGGCAAGATTAAACAATGTTGGTTTTTTCCCATTTAGTAAAGAAGAAAAAACAAAGGCATATTTTTTAAAAAAGCAAGTGCCAAATTTTATTAAAAAACATAGAGTTAAAAAAGTTCAAAAAGTTCAAGAACAAATTATGAATGCTAACAATATTAATCAAATTGGAAACATTGTTCAAATTATAGTTGACTTTTTTGATGAAGATGAAGGATACTATGTTTGTAGAACAATGCAAAATTCTCCAGATGTAGATTTTTACGTGTTAATAGATGCAAATTCAAATGTTCAGGTTGGAGAAATTTACACAGCAAAACTTACCGATTATTTATATTATTTTTTTAAGGGGGAATTAGTATGAATTTACCAAATAAATTATCGTTAATAAGAATTATTTTAATACCGTTTTTTATGTTCTTTTTTATGGCGGACTTTATTAGCTTTGGCAAAATAATTGCACTTGTAATTTTTATTATTGCATCATTTACCGATATGCTTGACGGCAAAATTGCACGTAAGTATAATTTGGTTACAAATTTGGGTAAACTTTTAGACCCAATTGCCGATAAGCTTTTAGTTATTTCTGGCTTACTATTGGTTGTTTGTGACTTTACAATTCCGGCTCCATATGGCGTTATTATTGCAATTATAATAATAGGAAGAGAACTTTTAATTTCGGCTTTTAGGCAAATTGCAGCAGCACAAAACATTGTTATGGCTGCCGATAAATTTGGCAAGTTAAAAACAGTTACACAAGTAATTGCATTACCAATGCTTTTTGTTGTTTCTTATTTAAGTTATAATGTAGTAATTAATCAAACGGTGCTTTTAGTTTGTCAAATAGTTGCATGGGTGTTTATTGGGCTCGCAACACTATTTACTGTTCTTTCAGGAATTAATTATTTAGTAAAAAATAAACAAGTTTTTAAAGGTAGCAAATAAAGGGGAATATGGTACATATTTACACTTTTTGTAATAAAACACTAATTGGAAGAAGGGAAAACCTTTCTTCCAAGTTTTTATGTGGAGAAATGTATAAATTAAATCTTAAAGTTGAAGAAACATCTGTCTTTTCTTTTGATTTTGACTTTTCGCAAATAAACTTTAAAAACAAGCAAATATATTTTTTACTCATGAGCAAAAGCAATCAAAATTTAAATAAATATTTAGCAAGCCTATCGGGGAGTGAACTTGCAGAAAATTCTATTCTTAAAACATATGTTTGTAGGTTTTTTGAATCAAGCGGATTGCAAATGGATGCAAATACTCAAAAAGAGTGGTTAATTCCCAAAAATGCTCAGCCAATAATTAACGAAAAATCGCGTACACAAGGTTTTAAAGTTACTATTGGGGAGTGTCAAATTTTTGTTTTGCCAAACGAGGTTTTAGAAGTAAAGAGTATATATTATAATTCTGTTTTAAATGAGTTAGAAGAGCTCGGCAACGGTTATGTAAGTGAAACATACAAAACCTTTGGCTTAACAACAGAAAGTATTTTAGGGGCATTAGCTAGCATTATTAATGGTTTTAGTAGCATAAGAATTTCGGTATTTGGAGAGGATTTAGATAACACAATTGTTATCAAGGCAAAGCAAAACGATGAAAGTTTTCAAGAATGTCAAAGGCAGGTTTATAAGACTCTTGAAAAAAATATATATTCAATTCATGGGATAGAATTGCAAGAATATTTAAATCAGTTAATACAAAATAGCAATGCACAAATTTGTTTTGCAGGGGATGCTACTGTTGCTTGTTTAATTAATTGTTTAACCGAAACAAATTTAGCAGGCCACTTAGCAGAATGTGTTATTTTACCAACAAAAAGCAGTTGCCAAAGATTTGTTAAAAATAAAGATGTGGTGGCAAATGCAAACAAAGTTAGTTCGCAAACCGCATATGAAATTGCCGTTCAATGTTTAAATAACTATGATGTTGATTTAGTTGTGGTGTGTTTAAGCAACATTCAAAGTTCTGTGGGAGAAAATCTTATTGCTATTGGTAACAAAAAAAAGATAGATGTATACAAGAACAATTTTTGCGGTACAAACGAAACAATAAAGGCTAATATATTAAAAAGTATGATGTTCTATTTAATTAAAAAATTAGTTTTAAATGATTATAAATTAACCTTGTAATTTTAATATACAACGAAATATCATATAAGTGCAACAATATAATAATTTTAAAACATTTGTTCTTTTTGTTTGCATTTTATGTAATTAAGTGTTATAATAAAAAAGTAAAGGTAAGGCGTTTACTTAAAGGAGAATTTTTAAATGGAAGATAAAAAAAGGGTTTTAGATCAGGCAATCTTAAATATTGAAAAACAGTTTGGTAAAGGGGCAATTATGCGCCTAGGAGATGCTCCAGAACAAAAAATAGAAGTTATTCCAACAGGATGTTTGCCTGTAGATTTGGCGCTTGGTTGTGGAGGTATGCCAAGGGGCAGAATTGTAGAAATTTATGGCCCAGAAAGTTCAGGTAAAACAACTCTTGCACTTCATGTTGTTGCCGAGGCTCAAAAAATGGGAGGAACTGCTGCATTTATAGATGCAGAGCACGCACTAGATCCTATTTATGCTTCAAAACTTGGTGTGGATATTAATAATTTATACGTTTCTCAGCCCGATAACGGAGAACAAGCATTAGATATATGTGACACTCTTGTTCGCACTGCGGCTGTTGATGTTGTGGTTGTAGATAGTGTAGCCGCTCTTACTCCAAAGGCCGAAATAGATAGTGATATGGGCGATCAGCACATGGGTCTTCAAGCAAGGCTAATGAGCCAAGCACTTCGTAAACTTGCAGGCATTGCAAATAAAAGCAAAACTTGCATCATTTTTATTAATCAACTTCGTGAAAAAATTGGTGTTATGTTTGGAAATCCAGAAACAACAGCTGGAGGTAAAGCTTTAAAATTTTATGCTAGTATCCGCATAGATATTAGAAGGGTAGACGCAATTAAAGATGGTGCAAATATCATCGGTAATAAAACACGTGCTAAAATAGTTAAAAATAAATTAGCTCCTCCATTTAAAACTGTTGAGTTTGACATTATGTATGGCGAAGGTATTTCAAAAATTGGTTCAACTTTAGATATGGCAATAGAATTCAATATAATACAAAAAACTGGATCTTGGTTCTCATATAACGACGAAAAAATTGGCCAAGGCAAAGAAAATGCAAAACAGTTCTTAAAAGATAATCCAGAAATTTATGAAGAGGTGGAGTCATTAATTAAAGAAAAAATTGCTGGTGGGGCAACAACATCTGCTGAAGGTATAGATGAAGAATAAGCGTTTTAAATAATATATAAAAGAAACTGCAAGGAATTAATCCCTTGCAGTTTTTGTTGTGTAGTAGTAAATATTGTAAAATTCAAAACATAATTATAAAGTTTTTTCGTGTTGCTTGCTGTTATTGTTTACGCTACTTAATGGATACTTATATAATTCGCTTTCTGGAACAAGAATTTTTCCAACTCTAGATACG
>JAZSMW010000101.1:0-4590 GCA_045536095.1 Clostridia bacterium | reverse complement strand
AAGTATACCACACTTATAATACACCTTTTAAAATTTAATTCCTTTAAAATCTTGTTTTTCGCTTTTCATTGCATGTTTGTCCCTATAAACTCTTTCAATGTTTTGAAATCTAAACCTTTTAACTAATTTTTTAGCCATCTCCACATTTTTACCACAATGTATTTTAAGAATTCCATCAACCCTAATTGGCTCAATTATAATTTCTTTATCGTGAGTAAAAACACTAAAATAGCATTTATCATATATTATATAATTTTCTAAAAAATACTTAGCCTTGTTTACATCTTCAAATTTAATACCATATACTACAGAACCATTATTTTTATCATTTCTGCTATCAATATATACAATATTAATTTCTTTACTAGACCAATAGTATGAGCATTTTGACCTATCTTGAAGCCCTAAATTTATATAACTCTTTTGACTAAAATTTAACATAACGCCTCCTAAAATAATGTGTAATTTTACCCTTAATTAGCACCTATTATTTTAATAGTAGCATATTTAAATTTATTTTTCAATGGTATATTTAGAAAAAAAAAGACATAGCAAAAAATCTAAAAAAATAATTTTTGGTTTATTAACTTAGCCAACAAAATAAAAAAACCACAAAGTATAAACTTGTGGTTTTTTGCTTTAAAAATTAGTCTTTTTTCATCATTTTAGCAACTTCTTCTGCTAAATTGTCTTGACGTTTTTCTAAGCCTTCGCCCATTTCATAACGAACAAAACGACGTATTGTTATTTTTTCGCCAATTGAAAGAACAGCTTCGTTAATAACTCTTGTAATATCCATAGAAGGATCTTTAATAAATTCTTGTTCCATTAAGCAAACTTCTTTAAAGAATTTTTCTAATCTGCCTGCAACAATTTTATCGGCAAATTCTGGTTTTTTACCTTCGTTTATTGCTTGTTGTTTAGCAATTGATTTTTCTGACTCTATTACTTCTTCTGGAACTTCTTCACGTCTTACATATTTTGGGTTTGAAGCTGCAATTTGCATTGCAATGTCTTTGCAAAGTGCTTGGAAGTTTTCTGATCTTGCAACAAAATCTGTTTCACAGTTAACCTCTACAATAACACCAATTTTTCCACCGCCGTGGATATATGAGGAAACAACGCCCTCTGCAGCAATTCTATCTGCTTTTTTAGCGGCAGCAGCCATACCTTTTTCTCTTAAATATGTAACTGCAGCATCAAAATCTCCATTTGTTTCTTCTAATGCCTTTTTGCAGTCCATCATGCCTACGCCAGTTGCTTGTCTTAATTTTGCAACATCTTGTGCTGAAAACATAATTTTTTCTCCTTCTTTAATTTAAAATTTTTAATTCTTATGCTTTTTTTGAGTTTATTCTTGAACTTCTGTTGTTTCTTCTGCTTGTTTTTTTGCTCTAGTTTTTTTAGCAGGTTTTTCCTCTTGAGCTTCTTCTTTTACTTCTTCAGCAGCTTCTTGAGTTTCTTCTGCTTTAACTTCTTGTTCTGCTACAGCTTCTGCTTTTTTAGCTTTTTTAACAGGTTTTTTCTTTTTGTCTTCTGTGCTTTCTGCCTCTTTAACTGTTGGCTTAACTTCTGATAAAGCTGCCTTTAAGTCAAAATCTGCATCATCTTCTGTATTTTCTTTATTTAAAGAAACACCTTCTCTTGCCTCAATAACAGCGTCTGCAATTGCACTTGCTACTAATTTAACTGAACGAATAGCATCGTCGTTTCCAGGAATAACATAATCTATTCCGTCTGGATCACAGTTTGTGTCGATTAAACCAACTGTTGGAATATGAAGATTTTTTGCTTCTTTTACGCAGATGTGTTCTTTAGATGAATCTACAACAAAGATAACACCAGGAAGCTCTCTCATTTCTTTAATTCCGCCAAGGTTTGCTTCTAGTTTTTCCATTTCGTGTTTTAAAATGGCAACTTCTTTTTTAGGAAGAAGGTTAAATTCTCCAACCTTTTCCATTTGGTTTAATTTGTTTAAGCGGTCGATTCTTTTACGGATTGTTTTAAAGTTTGTTAAGCAACCACCTAACCAACGATTGTTCACATAGAACATTCCGCACCTTTCTGCCTCTTCTTTAACGGCGTCTTGTGCTTGTTTTTTAGTTCCCACAAAAAGAACTGATTTGCCAGCAGCAACAGCATCTCTAACAAAAGAATATGCTTTGTCTACTAACACAGATGTATCTTCTAGATTTATGATGTGAATATCATTTCTTGCAGTAAAAATGTATTTTGCCATTTTTGGGTTCCATTTTCTTGTTTGGTGACCAAAATGTACGCCTGCTTCTAGAAGTTGTTTCATTGAAATAACTGACATAAATTTTTATCCTCCTTGTTTTTAGTCTTCCCCGAGGCTTTAAAGCTCTATAAGCAACCTTGCAAATTGCACGGCAACCGCTTATAAATTTGCCAAACGAGTGTTAATTTGTCCAATGACTTTTGGAGTATAACACACACATAAAAAAAATGCAAGCAATTTATTTAATTGCCGGCAATTTTTTTTGAATGTGAAGTAATAAATAGCTCAATGAAAAATAATGCATTCATTAACTTTATTAACTATAATGCTACATTAAAGTTTTTTTCATGCTATTTTGTGCTGTCTTATCCATTTATAAGTTCTTCCCATTCTTTTAAAATTTGGTTTGCAAATCCAAATGCGCTGTTAAATGTTTGATCTTTTGTTAAATCCACACCTGCAATTTTTAATAATTCTACTGGGCTGTTTGTTGAACCAGACCTTAAAAACTGCTTATAACTGCTTACTGCGTTTTTATCACCGGATAAAATATTGTTAGAAATTGCCAATGCAGAAATTAGCCCCGTTGCGTATTTGTATACATAAAATGAATTATAAAAGTGAGGAATTCTTGACCACTCATATGTTAGTTCCGGTTCTAACTCTACATCTCTTCCAAAATATTCTTTACATAATGACATATATATTTCATTTATTGCATCTGTGGTTGTTGGCTCATTGTTTTCATAAGCATAGTGAACTTTATACTCAAACTCTGCAAACATTGTTTGACGGTAAATTGTGCTATAAAACATATTCATCAAATAATCTAAATAATATAATTTTTCTTGTTTTGTGCTTGCTTTTGCCAAATATGTTTTAGCAAGTATCATTTCATTTACGGTACTAGCCACTTCGGCAACAAATATCTGATAGTCTGCCTTTGTGCTAGGTTGTGCATCATTTGAATAATATGAGTGCATCATATGACCCAACTCGTGTGCTAAAGTAAATGTGGAATTTATTGTTCCTTCAAAGTTTAACAGCACCACAGGATGAGCTCCATATGCACCCCAAGCAAAAGCTCCTGTATCTTTATTTTCATTTGGCAAAACATCTATCCATCTTTCCTGTTTTGCTCGATTTAAAACCGTAATGTAATCTAGCCCTAAAACACTAAGAGAATCTGTTACAATGTTAAAAGCTTCGTCATATGAACATTCTTTGCTTTGTTCATTTATTAATTTCGCATTAACATCATAGTTATGAAATGTTTTTAAATTTAATGACTTTTGTTTTAATTTAAAATACTTATAAAATGTTTCTTTATTTTTATGCACCTGTTCAATTAATGTTTTGTAAACAGTTTCATTAACATCCTCTTCAAAAAGAGAGGCCTCAAATGCGCTGTTAAACTTTCTTATTTTAGCAAAAGTACAGTTTGTTATTACGTTATTAACATAGTTACTTGCAAGGGTGTAATTTAATTTTCCATACTCTCCATTTAAGTTTTTGAACGCCGTTTTTCTTAAAATTGGATCATTTGAGATTATATATTTAGAGTAATTCGAATTGTTTAATGGGTGTTTTTGGCCGTTAGCGTCTGTAACATCATTAAACTTAATATCTACTGCGTCATACATATCAAAAACATTAGACTCTCCACCAATACACTCAGAAACCTTGGCCAGTAACATTTCCTCTGGCTTAGTAAGCATATGTGCCTTGCTTTTTATTATATCTTTTAACAGAATATCAAAATTTTTAAATCTTTCATCCTTTGCAAGCATTAATAGTCTTTCGTCTGAAAAATCGTTTATTTCGCTTGTTAAAGCCGATTTTATTGGTGCAACCTCACTCAAATATTTATTTAAAAGATTTTCTCTCTCTTGATAAAAGCTGTTTTTGCCGTCTTCTTTTACTTTTAACGCAATATAAACATATAGTCTGCCAACTCTTTCACTTATTTGCGATTCTAATTTTAAGCATTCTAAAAAAACGTTATCATCAAAAAGCTTGCCCTCATACTCTTGAAGTTTTTTATATAGTGGCTTAATTTGATTAAACTCTTGTTGCCACGCATTATCATCCTTAAAATAGTCGGTTAAATCCCATTTAAATTTTTCTTCTATTTCACTACGTTTTTTCATATTAACCCCCGCTGGAAATTATATATTATTTAAAAACTATTAACAAATGATTATCCAATATTTTTGTTTGTCGACAAAAAAACTCAAATTTTTTATTATTTTGGGTATTGACAAGCAATTAATTGTGTGTTAAATTACAGACAAGGTTACAAATTAACCTACATTTCTAAATTTTATCCCCAATAAAACTTTTAGGAAACA
>JAZSMW010000044.1:0-7156 GCA_045536095.1 Clostridia bacterium | reverse complement strand
ATGGATTTATTTGAAAAAACGTTAGGTGAACACAACTACGATACTGCAAGAGCTGCAGGTATTTACCCATATTTTCATGAATTAAGAAGTGGGCAAGACACAATTGTTGATATGGAAGGCATTAAAACGGTTATGATTGGTAGCAACAACTACCTTGGCTTAACATCTCATCCAGAAGTTATTAAAGCTGGTGTGGATGCAATTCAAAAATATGGTAGTGGTTGTAGTGGAAGCCGTTTTTTAAACGGAACACTAGACATTCACGTTAAACTAGAAAATGAACTTGCAGAATTTTTGCAAAAAGAGGCTTGCGTTACATTTTCTACAGGGTTTCAAACCAACCTTGGTATAATTTCTGCAATTGCTGGAAGAAACGATGTTATATTGTGCGATAAAGAAAATCACGCTAGTATTTACGATGGTTGTAGGTTAAGTTTTGCAAAACTTATTCGTTATGAACACAATGATATGCAAGATTTAGAAGAAAAATTAAAAGAAGTGCCAGAAGATAAAGGTATTTTAATTGTTACCGATGGCGTGTTTAGTATGAGCGGAGATATTTGTAAACTTCCAGAACTTGTTGCATTAAAAAAGAAATATGGTGCAAGAATTATGGTTGACGACTCTCACGGCCTTGGTGTTTTAGGTGAAAGAGGAAGAGGAACTGGTGAATATTTTGGTCTTCAAGACGAAGTTGATATTCAAATGGGAACATTTAGTAAATCTTTAGCATCTTTGGGTGGCTTTATGGCAAGTTCTAAAAGAGTGGTAGACTTTGTTAAACACACATCACGTCCATATATTTTTAGTGCAAGTATTACTCCAGCTGCAGTTGCAACAGCAAGAAAGGCGTTAGAAATTTTAAAAGCAGAGCCACAAAGAGTTAAGGCGTTGTTAGACATATCTAAATATATGAGAGATGGTTTAAAAAATCTTGGAGTTAAAGTTATTGATGCCGAAACGCCAATTATTGCAATTTATGTTTATGAAGACGAAAAGGCATTTATGGCATGTAAAATGCTTTTAGAAAGAGGAGTTTATGTTAATCCAACAATTTCTCCTGCTGTTCCGGTTGGGTATGCTCTTTTAAGAACATCTTACACTGCAACACACACTAAAGAGCAAATGGATTATGCCATGAAGCAAATTAAAGAAGTTTTAGATATTTTACAAGTTAAATAAAGTAACAACAAAAAACAAGGAGAAAGTCTTCTTGTTTTTTTGTACCCGGTTTGTGCAGGACAGATTTAGTTCGTGGGTAACTTTAAAACAAGCATCAAAAGCATGAGAGTTATCCTTATAATCTAGCAATTTGGCAACAAAATTAATTAAAATATCATGGATGAAAATTATGCAAAGCCGTAGTATACTTGCGGTTGTAAAGATTGGGAGGTAAATTATGTGTTTAATTTGGGGTGTAAGTCCAAGAAAAAAAGTTCTAAATTTAATTAAGCCAGATGTTTGTTCTAAGTGTCAAAAATATACAAATATGGTAATTGAGGAAGCATTTATTAATTTATAAAACACCATAAAAAATTAAGGCTATTTAAAGTCTTAATTTTTTTTATGTGGGCCAAATTTGTTTGTATTGGGAATGGGCAGTTTTTTATACCAAAGAGCCATTGTTTGAGCGAGAGAATATATATTTGTATTATATCAATTATTTTATTAAAAAATAAAAGGCCAATGAATTTAACTTTAAAAATCATTAAAATATATAAAAAGGTTTGACATGAATTTAATTAAATGGGTAAAATTAAATAAAGAAATATTTGTGGGAGGGGCAATATGAAAAAGTTAAAAATTATCATTCCAAGCATTGCGCTAATGGTTGTGTTAGCTTTTTCATTAACCATTGGTGTTTATGCAGCGCAAAGTTCAACTTTTGATATACGGAGCACGGTTACTTTTGTTTCTCCAGATATAGATGTTATTGTTAACTGTTACATTGGAGATGAAGTGAAACAAACTCCCGATTTTACCTTTACAAAAGATAGCATAGACCCATGGACATTAACAACCGAGAATTTTTCATTTGTGGCCGAAAAAGGAAGCGATGAAGTTGACGATGCGGTATTGACGTTTGTGGTTATAAACAACACAGCAATGCCAATATTTACTTATTTTACGCAAAATGGTTCAGAAAATTTAATTGTAGAAGATACGTTAAATGGAAATGCAAAACAAAATGGGGAGCCTATTAATAAAAATATAATTAATGTGGCTCTTTCGGACCAACAAAAAATAGGGGCTAAACAGGGGAACATTGCTCCTAGTTCAACGTTTAAAATAAACTTTAAATTAAATAAAAACTTAAAAATGGAAGATTCTGCTAGTTTTAATTATTCATTAGTTGTTTCTAAAGAATCGGCAAATTTATTTAATGTGGGCAGTGAGTCAAATTATGAAACATCTTCCGGAACAATTCTTACATTGGATGAAAATACCATTATGGCAGAGGCAAATGGTTATGCCGGCGTGTATGCCTTTAATACTAAACAAATTGCAGTTGGTGAATATTTGGCTAGTTGCGAAACTACAGGTACCAGAGGTAATAGAATTTTGGTTAGAGCGTACGACCAAGAAGGCAACTTAATGACGGATGCGTTATCTATTGACGGGGGAACGTATTTATCTACTTATTTAGGATTTTATTTTGATTGTTCAAGTGGCGAAAATGTTAATATTGTAATACCCAACACAGTTGCTTATTGGCAAATTGGCTTTGTGTTCCATGGTAGAGCTGCAGAAGAAGTTGTTATTAGCAATATAAGGTTGTTGGCAAAATAACAAAGGTTTAATAAAATTAATTAAGATATAATAAAAAGCAACAATAAAAATATTGTTGCTTTTTTAATTGTGAACATTCTTGATATTAAGCAAAAGGGTTAGAAACAAATTTTTTAGGGTTTAAATATGTGTTTGCAAGAGTCATACTTTTTGCTGTTGTAGAAATAAAATCATCATATTCTCTTAAAGAGTTTAGTTTAAACGAATAAAAGTTTTCTTCGCCTAAAACAACGTTATCTATTAATTGAATAGATAACGAGTCTAAAAGAGGTAAAAGCCTAGAACAAGCGTCGTAATCGGCAGGAGAAGGTGTTGCTTTATGCTCTGGATGTGTGTGAGCCATAAAACAAAAAGATGCCTTGTTTTTTATTAAATATTCAGAAAGTTCTTTTAAGTCGAATGCAATATAAGAATGGCTAATGCCTTTAAATATTTTATAAGTTTTAACTTCAAAATTTTTACCAGTTATAATAACAATAAATTGTTCATTATGGGTTGGCGGTAAAATGTTTTTAATATATTCAATTGCTTTGCCAAGAGTGCTAATTTTACAGTTTTTATTGGCAATTGTTCTATTTTTCATGTAGTAAATTAAATTGAAAGATTTAATAAAGTTTGCAGTTTTAGGACCAACGCCAGGAACAGAAATTAATGCTTCGTATGTGGCATTGTATATTGCAGTAATTGTTTTAAATTCTTCTAGCAAGGCATGAGCAATTGGGTTTGTGTCGGCTCTGGGAATTACAAAAGTTAAAATATATTCTAAAAAATGTAAATCGGATATATTTTCGGTTGGCATTACTTCTAGTTGTTCTCTTAAACGGCTTCTATGCCCTGCGTGTATATTCTTTGTTTTTTCCATGACTGTATTATAACATAATTTTTTTTGTTATTACTAATAAAATGATTATTTTTTGCGTAAAATGTATTTAAGGTTAAATTTGAAAAAACTTTCGAAAAAAACAAAATTTTTTTATGGCGTTGGCAATTTGGGATATGGTACAATTTCGCAGACCATGTCTAATTTTATTATGTTTTTTGGTACAAGTGTTTTGGGAATATCTGGGACGTTGGTTGGTGTGGCGGTAGCAATTTCGGCTTTTTGGGATGGACTTAGTGACCCAATTGTTGGTTATATATCCGACAGGAGCAAAAGCAAAATTTTTGGAAGACGTCTTGGATTTATGCTTGTGGCAACCTTTGGTATGGCGGTTTTTAATATTTTGCTTTGGAGTATACCGGGCTCGTTATCTGTTGGAATAAAGTTTGTTTGGCTTTTAATATGCTTGGTTGCTATTGAAACATTTAACACACTTTTTGCAACGCCATATGTGGCTCTTGGCATAGACATTGCACCCGACTATAACGATCAAAGTAGTCTTCAGGGTTTTAAAACAGTTTTCTTTATTTTTGGGATGATTTTGCCAACCATTTTAATGATGATTTTTATGCCAAATTCCGAAGGTGCCGGGCAATTGGCGCAACTTGGATATATAAACATTTCTTATGTAACCAGTGTTTTATGTATTGTATGTGGAACAATTGTTATTTTGGGAACAAAAAAACGTGTAAATGCCATGCAGGAGTTTAAAACTAGAAGCAAAGAAGATAATGCTTTTTTTAAAATTTTTTACAATTTTTTTAAAACACTAAAAAACAAAAATTTTAGTCCATTAATTTGTGGATATTCAATAGCTTTAATTGCTGCTGCTTTTTTAACAAGCGTGGGAATGCATTTGTTTACTTATTCGTTCCATTTTGGCACTAGGCAAATTTCATTAATTATGATGACGTTATTTTTTGGGGCAATAATTAGCCAGCCAGTTTGGATTTATATAAGTAAAAGAATAGATAAAAAACCGGCATTAAACATTGCCTTAAGTTTGCTTTTGGTTGCAATTGGGATTATTGGTGTTATTTTTTGTTTACGTACATTTATGTCTAACTGGTTGTGTTTTTGGCTGATAATGCCCAGTGTATTGTTTTGTGGTTTTGGAACGGGCGCGCTTTATAGTTTGCCAATATCTATGTATGCCGATGTTGTTACATTAGAAAAAATTAAGAGCAAAGAAAACAAGTCGGCAACATACAGCGGATATATGACTTTTGCATACAACATATCTAACTCGGTTGCGCTTTTGGTTATTGGTGTTTTGTTAGACTTAATCAAGTTTAATCCAGCCGAGCCTGTTCAGGCAATGAAGGTTCAAAACTCGTTGGGCATTATTGTGATTTTGGGTTGTGGCCTATCTATTGCATTGGCTATTGCTGTTTTTAACAAATATAAACTTTCTAGATCTGATATTTTAAAACAACAACTCATGTCAAAAAAAATTGACGATTAGCAATTGTTTTTTATTTGTGCTTAGTGTATAATTTTGCTAGAGGAATTATGAATAAAGAGCGCTATTTGCATTTTAATGACTGGTTAAAACAAAAGTTTGGGGAGCGAACATTAAAAATTTGTATAGATGGCAATTTTAATTGTCCAAACAGAGACGGAACTTGCGGGTTTGGTGGCTGTATTTTTTGTGGCGAAAGAGGGTCTGGAGAAAATACAAAACAAATATCAATTAAAGAGCAGGTTTTAAGCCATTTAAATGGGTATAAGGGCAAACGTGCAAATAAATTCATTGCGTATTTTCAAAACTTTTCCAATACTTATGATTGTGTAGAAAATTTAAAGAAAAAATACGATCAATCGCTAATTGACAAAAGGATTGTGGCACTTGCCATTGCAACTAGACCAGATTGCATTAATGAGGACGTGGCAAGGATTATTGCAGAATATAAAAAGTCGCACTATGTTTATGTGGAACTTGGGCTTCAAACCGCAAGTGATAAAATTGGTGAATTAATTAATAGAGGATATACAACTAATCAGTTTGTGCAAGCTGTTAAGCTTTTGAATGCTTATGGAATAGACGTTGTGGCTCATGTTATGGTTGGACTGTTGGGAGAAACAAAAGAGGATGTTTTAAATACAATTGATTTTTTAAATAATCAGCCAATTATGGGCATTAAAATTCACTCTACATATGTCATCAAAAATACAGAACTTGAAAAATTGTTTTTAATGGGTAAATATCATCCAATTTCTTTAAATTATTATGTTGAAATGGTTGGTAAAATTATTGCAAATTTAAGAAAAGACATTGTTGTTTGTAGAATTTCTGGAGATGCACCAAAGAGTTTGCTTGTGGCTCCCGAATGGAATGCCCACAAAAAAATTATTATCAACCAAATTAATAACCATTTAGAGATTAATAATATAACGCAAGGCTGTAATTTAGATTAACAAAAAACTTAAATAACAATTTGAAAAAACCATTAATCTAAGATTGATTTTTTGAAAACTCTGTGCTATAATAACGCAGAGTGTTTTAGTGGGGTGCAATTTAAAACACACCAAAGAAAAATTAAATTTTTGGATGCAAATAAAACGCAAACTTTTCAATTGCTTAAAACTCCTCAAGACATATGCACCCAAACCACTAAAAACGAAATCACGCAGCCGTAGCTCAGCTGGATAGAGCGATCGCCTCCTAAGCGATAGGTCGGATGTTCGAATCATCTCGGTTGCACCAATTTTCAAATAAAAAACATCCTAGTTGGGATGTTTTTTTCTTTTTTCCATTGGATCTATTTTTATAAAATTTTGTGATGAGCATATAGGACAAATATAACTATCTTCAGAACCCCAAATTTCAAAATCAATATTAAGACAATCTTTACATTGTATAAATTCTTTTGTTGCTATAGCAGAGTACCTATCGAAAATATTTAACTTGATTTGATTGAAATGGTTATTATCTTTTGAAATATTATCTGGGTACAGATAAACAGAACTTTTAATTTTTAAAAATCTATCATCTGTTTCCAAATCAAAATAAGAATATTGATCATAATAAAACAATTGATACCTTCTTTCGCTCTCATCTTTCCACTTTTTATCTTTAAAAGACAAAAACCAGTAACTTATTATTTCGTTCGCAAATGAAATTTTACCATTATCCTGTAATGGCAACATATCTATTATATTGAACAGAAAATTTAGTTCTTCTTTAGCTTCATCTCTATCATAGATTATATCAAAACTTAATGTTTGTCCAAATTGAGGAAACCCATTATTATTCATAATTGGGCAAACAATATTTGCAATTTTGTCTGACCTATAACCATATACATTTTTTCCATATTTATGTTTTAACGAGTCTGTAGGTTTGTTTTTGCTAAATGATGTAACATAAAAAGTATAAGGATTGTTTAATTTAACCTTTCTTGCCCATTCGTTATTTATCCAGGATTTATTAGTAAATAATTCCTTTATTACTTTCCCTTCTCTTTTATCATTCAAAAACTCAAT
>JAZSMW010000075.1:0-2296 GCA_045536095.1 Clostridia bacterium | reverse complement strand
GTAAATATTTTTATCATCTTCTAAAATTTAATAATTTTTAGCCTTTACATGGGTTAAACCCATTTTTGCAAAATAAACAGCATAAAAAATTAGTTACCAATTCAAAAATAACAACAATAATTTTAAATATGCTAACAATATTTTGTATTTTTTACCGTTTTATAGCTTATCTTTAAACGGTTTGAGTTGTTTTAAATAACAGAAATTGATTAGTATTCACTATTGACTTATTTACTAGTATGTGGTAATATGTATACATACAAATATGTATAAAGGGAGAATTTATGAAACCAGTTAGAGATATTCCAGGTTCAAAACCTGATTTAGTTACTTTATGGGGCAAAGCCTTAGAAGCCTCTATTTTTATGCTCAGACCAATTGCAAGCAACACCGAAGCAAAACCAATTTTAGAAAACCTTTCTTCAATTATTGATGCTTTGGATGTTTTTGTTAAAACCAAAGTTCCAAACAAAAACATATCTTATGACTTTATTGTTAAAACTTTGCAATCGGCAATTGAATTGGCAAAAGCCAATAATTTAGACGCTACGTCTATTACCAATTCAGAAACAGCTTTAAAAAACTTTCAAGCCGAATTTTCAAAAATGGCAAAACAAAAACAATCAAGCACTAAATCTTCTGAAACAACGCCTGCTAGCAAAGTAATAAACGGCAACACCATTACTATTCCTGAGGGCACTGCTGTAATTAATGAATCTGCTTTTGCAAACCTAAAAAATATAACTCAAGTAAAACTACCAAGCACCCTCACAAAAATTGAAGCGTATGCATTTTTAAACTGTAACGATTTACAGTCCATTACAATTCCTGAGGGCGTTAAAACAATTGAGGCGTATGCATTTGAAGGGTGCGAAAAGTTAACCGAAGTTATTCTTCCTCCCTCTATTACAGAAATATCTGAAAGTTTATTCCATTCTTGTAGAAGTTTAAGCATAATTAATGTACCAAACGGCGTTACAACAATAGGAGCCAATGCTTTTGAAGGTTGTGAAAATTTAACCGAGGTTGTTCTTCCTTCATCCCTAACACAAATTGGGCCTGAAGCTTTTAAACAATGCAAAAACTTACAAAACATCACAATTCCAGAAGGTGTTACATCTATAAGTAAGCTCTCATTTGCAGGCTGTGAAAAATTAATACAAGTTACACTTCCTAGTTCTCTTACTAGCATTCATCCTTCTTTGTTTGATGGTTGTTCTAACCTACAATCTGTTGTTATTCCAGAAAGTGCAAGTGCCGAAGTAAAAGCAGTTGTAGAACAAATAAATTCAGGCCTGCAAAACAAACCAGAAAAAAAGAAAACCACCACAAAAACAGCAACACCTACACCAGCACCAAATCCACAAAACCATTCATTCACAATTCCACTTATGGCTGGCGGCAAACGCGTGGCAAACCAAACATTTACAGCAGCAAACAACAATGTTATGCATTTTACCGAACAAGGCACAAGCACTCCTGCTGCAACAATTGATATTGATGCCGGCAAGTTTAGCTATGTAGATAAAGACGGCAAAAACGTAGAGTTAGATTTTTCAAATTTAACAATAGACAATACCGAAAATATTTCATTTTCTGTTGATACAGATTCTGGAAAAGTTACTTATAAAATAGAAGGCAATGTAATTTCTATAAAAAACCCAGGCACTAAAACATTTACTCCATTTTTAACATTTGCAAAACCTTTAGACGGAACTTTACCTAAAGACTTTGCTCAACTTATTTCAAATGGAATAATTAATATTACTGCTTTCCCTTCACAAATGTATTCTTTCCTTAGAGATTCTTATGGTTACCAAACTCATGAGGTTAAAGGCTCTAAATTAAAAATTTTAAAAACTCCAGCTAGCATTACTCCACCTCAAACATATTTTGTTCAAGGAACAAAAATCATTCCTACCGCACAAGTTGTTCAAATAAACAACAAAACACAAACCGCACTTGCTTTTTATGACACAACAAGAAAAGGAATTTATAAAGATTTAACCTCTGCTATTGGCTTTATTATGTCTCAGACCGAAATTGATAATGCTATTGCATTTTTAGGAATATCAAAAAGCTCGTTAAAGGTTCACAAACAAAAGGGGCCAATTGACGCTAAAAAATCTACCACAGGAACTGCAAAAAAGAGATTTGTGCCAGCAAAAGACGGATCTAATATTCCTGGACCAGCTCCAGAACCTGCACCAGAACCAGTACCTCCGGTAAATCCAGTTCCGCCTGCAACTCCAGTTCCTCCTGCAACACCAACACCAACACCAACACCAACACCAAC
>JAZSMW010000024.1:0-10017 GCA_045536095.1 Clostridia bacterium | reverse complement strand
AAACATTCTTCTTGTATAATATTGAGGTGTTTTAACTACATCTTTTATACTTCGCCCTTCTCTGACCCATCCAGTGTTGTAATATTTATCGCCAAAGAATCGTCCAATATACCAATTTATTGCAAGCCCCATTGTAGGTATCAATAAAATCCAAAATAAACTTATCATAGGAATAGAATTAGATAAATCAACCCATAAAAATAGCCCAGCAAGTCCAAGGATAGATAATATCATAAAAACAAAAATCATTTTAAAAACAACATCTTTTAATTTAGTTGATAAATTTGTAAATTTCATAATTTAACTCCTCATTATTTTAATGATAACATAAAAATTATCAATCCCTATCAAATTTTAATAAATTTATACATTTTTTCATTTGGCACTTAATCGTGTGCTCGTCTTGATACAAATGTTGTGGTTTAGCTACGAAAAACAGGCACACTCCTATAAACTAAGTTAAATCAGACAACGGGCAAAAGTATTGACATCTCTTTGCGTTTAGCAAAGTGAGATTGTTTATCGACATCAAAAATTTAAACTTGATTGAAATTTTCAACATCGTTTTATGTGCGTGCAAACTTTCAACTGGTTTGAAAGTTCAATACCTTTTATTTTTTTTCAGCAATTTCTTTTAAAAGCCTTGCAACAAAGTCGTCTAGTTTTAAGTCTGACAAGCTTTCGTTACCCCTACCTCTAATAGAAATTGTTTGTTTTTCTTTTTCGCCGTCACCAACAATAATCATATAAGGAATTTTATTTGCAGCCGCTTCTCTAATTTTATAACCTATTTTTTCATTTCTTACATCCACATCGCTTCTAATTCCATAAGATAGTAGTTTAGAATTAATTTCTTTAGCATAGTCCTCACTTGCCTCAGAAATATTCATAACCTTAACTTGCTCCGCACTCATCCAAAGTGGCAACGCACCTGCGTACTTTTCTAGCAAATAAGCAAGTGTTCTTTCGTAGCAACCAAGCGATGTTCTGTGAATTATATAAGGAAGTTTCTTTTGGCCATCTTCGTCTATATAATACATTCCAAAACGTTCTGCAATTTGAAAATCTATTTGAATAGTAATAATTGTATCTTCTTTTCCATGAACGTTTTTAATTTGAATATCTAGTTTTGGGCCATAAAAGGCTGCTTCGCCGTCTGCTTCAAAAAAGTCTATATTTAAGTCGGTTAAAATTCTACGCATTTCGCCTTGAACTTTTTCCCACTCCTCTTTAGATCCTATATATTTTTCTTTGTTATTTTCGTCCCACTTAGAAAATCTAAATTTAACATCTTCATATAGCCCAACACTTTTTAACATGTATGTTGCCAAATCTAAACAACCTTTAAATTCTTGCTCTAATTGGTCTGGTCTAACCATTAAATGTCCTTCAGAAATTGTAAACTGTCTTAACCTAATTAAACCGTGACACTCACCACTTGCTTCATTTCTAAAAAGCGTTGAAGTTTCGCCAAGACGCATTGGAAGTTCTCTATAAGAGCGTTGTTTGTTTAAATAAACCTGATATTGAAACGGACAAGTCATTGGTCTTAAACAAAACAATTCTTTATCTTTTTCTTCATCTCCCAAAACAAACATACTTTCTTTATAGTGATCCCAGTGTCCAGAAATTTTAAATAAGTCATTTTTACTCATATAAGGAGTTTTTGTGAGTTGATAACCTCTACGTTCTTCTTCATCCTCAACAAAGCGTTGCAAAATTTGAATTGTTTTTGCGCCTCTTGGCATAATAATAGGAAGCCCTTGTCCAATATAATCTACCGTTGTAAAATATTCTAATTCTCTTCCAATTTTATTATGGTCACGTTTTTTTGCCTCTTCTATTTTATTAATATGCTCAGCTAATTGTTTTTTATCTGGAAAAGCATAAACATAAATTCTTTGAAGCATTTTATTTTTTTCGTTGCCCCTCCAATATGCACCACTAACTCTATTAATTTTGTATGCATAAGCCTGAAGTTTAGATGTGTTTTCTACGTGTGGGCCACGGCATAAATCTACAAAATCGTCACCCAAATAATAGCATGAAATTGTTTCGTCTTGAGGGAGTTCATTAATAAGTTCAATTTTGTAAGGCTCATCTTTAAAAAGTTCTAATGCTTCACTTCTAGAAAGTTCCACTCTTTTAAATTCTTGGTTTTTATTAATAATTTGTTTCATTTCATTTTCAATTTGTGCATACTGCTCTAACGTTATACCATCCATGTCGAAATCATAATAAAACCCATCGTCAATTGCTGGACCTATTGCAAGTTTAACTTTTTCTCTACCAAAAACATTTTTAACCGCCTTTGCCAAAACGTGTGAAAGGCTGTGCCTACACATTTGCATTTTTTCTAATTTTTCATCCATAATTTTCTCCTTTAATTTTTATATATTTATCTTTAATACAACAAAAAACGCCCTTTGCCAAAAGCAAAGGACGACTTAATTTTTATAGCCGTGGTTCCACCTTAATTACCTTAAAATAAAGGTCACTCTTTTTGCCCATTCGGAGGGCGTGTGCCGTTAAACTAAAAAGTGGTTTCATATATATGTGATTGTTTGTTGCTTCCAGCCAATGGCAACTTCTCTGGTAACTTTCTACCATATAACTACTTGTCTTTTTAATTGTTTAAATTAAAGATAGTTTTATATTACTCCACAAAAATACATCTGTCAACAGTTTTATTGTTGTTTTTCTAAATTTTCTATATTCAAAAAATTAATTCGTTTATCAAAAATTTGTTTTAAAAGTTTTATTACCTGGCCATTAAATTTATGTCCCGAATAAATATTTACATATTTTGGAGCAAACGAAATTAAATCGGATATTATGCTAGAATCTATATCCTTTTCGCCAACATCACTTTGTTTAATTTTATTAAAGTTAATATCATAAAAAACAATTTTGTCATCTTCTTGAGTTATGTTTATTGTATCATTTTTAAACTCTAAATTATCAACCAAAAATTTTAAAAGTTCTACCAGCGTTTCATTTGACGACAAGTAAGCTCTGTTGTCATTTGCTATTTGAACTAAGTCTTTCCATTTGTCTTTTAGCGGAGTTAATTTAAACATATAAAAAGCATCAACATCTATTGAACTTTCTAGTTTTAAAATTTTTTGTACTATGTATTTGTCAGACTCTTTATCAAAACTCAGCAGTGCTTGCAAAAAAGCATTTTTTGAAATTTGGTCCAAACTTGGCAAATTTAAATTTTGTTTTAAATACTCTAATTTGTAGTCCTCACAAATAACATCACTTATGAGATTGGTTATAAAATGCTTAAACCGATTTTCGTCACAGTTTTCTGCCGACACCAAAATGGAAATTTTTTCGCACCTTTCATATGTGGTAACAAGTCCGCCTAAATTTAAACAAAATTCTTTAAGCTTTAAATATATTTTTTTTGATGTTTCCATTTTTGAATCAGACAAGTTAATACTCAGTTCCCACATAAATTCTCCTTTAGGTTTCTTATGTATTTTATGCAACAAAATTAAAAATACACATAAAAATGTTAAATATTTTTGTGTGTTTACTCTTTTTTAAATAATAATTTTTTTACGTCAAACTAATTGTGAACGGCTGTGTAATTTATTTGACAATTTTTGGTAAAATATATTTAAATATATATAAGAGGTAATATATTTATGAAAAACAAAATAATATCATCTTTTTTGGGTGCATTAATTTTATGTTTTGCTTTTTTATTTACAGGCTGTGGAGAAGACCCTAAAAGCTTTGAAATAACAACACAAATTCATGGCGCCGTGCACGGCATTGTTAATGGCGGAGGCTCTTTTTTAGAAGGAACAAGCACAAGGGTTACAACAACCGAACACTCTGGCCACACTTTTATGTGTTGGTTACATGACGGCAAGGTTGTTTCTACATTAAAAGAATATACATTTAATGTAAATGAACAAACGGCAGGAAATTATTTGGCAGTTTTTAACGAAACCAATTGCGAGTTTGTATCTCTTAATAGCTTTGTTGTTACAAACAATGTGCCTGTTTCTGGAGAAAATGTTGCAACAATAACCAAAGTTGAATTAAGTATGGGCTATAACCAAAATGAATTGGTTAATGTTTTTGCTTGCACTGAAGATTCTTTTGAAGAAGATAATAAAACTGTTACAAACGAAACAATTTATTCCAAAGATTCTCTACCATTTGCCTTTGAAAAAACAAAAAGTCTTTATATTAAAATTGTAGTTTCTTATTTATGGAATGACATTTCCTATGTTTCACAAGATGTTGTAACCATCCCCGCTGTGCCTGTTGAAGATAATTACAACAATTTATCAAATAAAAAATTAAGCATTGCAACAAACCCAACAAACAGCAACTTAAAACTTGCAGGAAGTGAAAATTCTACAATTTCTATTTCATTTACTAAATTAAGTTCATTTTTTGAACAAACAGAAAATTAACACTAAAAGAGTAAGTTCTCTAAAAACCATACAACACTAAAAGGGGCTTTTATGACAAAAACAAAAAAAATATTATGCGTTTTATTTGCTTCAATTATTGCAGTGGCATCTATTCTTACAATACCGCTAATTAATAATCGGGTAAGTGCCGACGACATGCCAACAGACACATGGTCCACACAAGCAACCGAAGCTCTTACAGAAAACACCAAAACTGGAGCTTATGAAATTGCCTCGGCCAAACAGCTAGCGTACTTTAATGAAAACTTAAGCACATATGCATCTTCTACAATTCACCTGGTTGCAAATTTAGACATGAGCGGATATAGATGGGTTCCAAACTCTGTAAATTTTACCGGAACATTTGATGGACTTTATCACACAATTAGCAACTTATTAATTTATCCTGCCAAAGACAAAGTAGAAAGAGCGGGCTTATTTTACACAATCAAGAACGGAACCGTTTCAAATTTAACACTTGTTAAACCCAAAATTGTTACAGCATATGAACTTGGTGGAACGGTTGCAGGTCTTTTGCATGGAGGAACAATTTCAAATTGTATTATTAATGCTCCATCAGCCCTAAATAGCAAGATAATAACTTACGGAAATGCTTCTACCAATAAAGTTTATTGTGGTGGTTTGGTAGGAAGAACCACTGGTGGAACAATAACTAATTGCTTTTTATATAATTTAGACATACAGCCAGAAAAAACCACTCCAGCTGCCGCATATATTGGCGGAATTGTTGGAGGTGCAGATGACACTGCATCAATTGAATTATCTTTTGCAAAAGTTACAGGCATATATTATGGTCCTAATGGGATTAATGCAACTTCGTCAACATATTCATGCGCTGGTGGAATTGTTGGTTTGTGTGAAAATAGCAAAATTTTAAAATGCTATTATTCTGGTTATAATATTGAAGCCACAAACACAACAAAAGATAATTCAGACCTATATGCTGGTGGAATTTGTGGGTATTCAACAAAATCTTCTATTTCTTACTGCTATAACACCGCAGACGTTACTGCAAAAGAAGAAGCAAATGCTGACGACGTTACCTTAAACAAAATAACCACAACATTAATACCTGGCGACAACGATTATAATTGCTGGTATTTTTGTGACGGAAGTGTAAAAAGCCATACAACTAAAAACAACGGAACAAATTCTGGAACCTACGCTAGTTCAACTTCAACCTCTACTTTCACAAACAAAAAGTACATAGGAAACGCAGGCGGAATATTAGGATACGGCGATTCAAACACTAGTATAGATTCTTGTTACAACAGTAGGACTGATATTTCTGGCGGAAAAAATACCTATGAATATAAAATATATGTTAGGTTTTTTGAAAAATCTTATTGGAAGTCGGGACTTTTCGGGATTTACACTAATGAAGGAAACGATTTCTCTCAGGAAGAATCAATTATATATAAACAAACCCGTGATTATGCTGGTGGAATTCAATCGTATGAGAGCGATGCAACAGTGACCAACTGCTACTCTCCAAAAATTGAAAGAACCTCAAATACTGATACCCTACCCCAAGCCTTTGACGTTTATTTTGATTTAGACGGAGAAGGATCCAAAAAAATTTCTCTTTCTTTCTCTTTAGGTCAGGCAGATGAGTCTAACAACCAATCAGTAAAACTCACTTGCAAATATGATAGTTCTCTAGATTGGGACCCTGAGACTTTTACACTATGTAGCGTAAAGCATCTTGCAACCGCAGTAAATGAATCTTTAACATCTAACACCGTATCTGCCATTGAAGCTACCAACAACAACGTATGGATAATAGTCAAAGGCGTAAATAACAGCAACCCTATTTTAAGAGAGTTATATTGGGAGTATTAATTTTAAATTAGCAAGAAAACTTTTGTTTGACATAAAAAACAAAGCAGTATATTAACTGCTTTGTTTTTTTTGTAGTAGGCAAAATTGCATTCTGAAAATTTATTTACAGAAAATGCAATTACCGCCCGTACCAAACGGCATTGCTTTTGTGCTAACAAAAGAGTGCTCACATTTTTGTGAGTGCAAACTTTCAGCTTGCTTGAAAGTTCAATAAATTTTTTGGTGTTGTTTTATAAAAACCATAATATTGTTTAACCATTTGCTTTAAAATTAGCCCTTAAACTTTTTATTAAATGCTTCCATACATTTTGCAATGCATTGTTTTGCATCTTCAGAACCACCAATGTTTAAAATTTCCACCTTTTTGTTTTCTAGTTGTTTATATACTTGCAAAAAGTGTTTAAGTTCATCCATTATATGATTTGGCAAAACAGAAATGTCTTTATATCCATTATACTGAGGGTCACCAAACGGTATTGCAATAATTTTTTCATCCATTTCGTTACGATCTAGCATAGTTATAACACCAATTGGGTAACATCTAACCAAACTCATTTTTTCTATTGGTTCACTGCTTAAAACAAATAAATCTAAAGGGTCGTCGTCCTCTGAATATGTAAGTGGAATAAAGCCATAATTCATTGGATAGTGTGTGCTAGTGAATAATGTTCTGTCAAGAATAATAAGCCCTGTTTCTTTATCTAATTCATATTTATTTTTACTGCCCTTTTCTATTTCTATAAAAGCAACAAAATCATCCTTTTTAATTCTTTCCGAATTAAATTCCTTCCAAACGTCCATAATTTCCTCCATATACCAAAATTATTTTACTCAAAAAATAACAAAAGTCAACTTTAAATTAACAAATTTTCACAATGAACATTTGAGCTATCTTAAATAAATGTATAAAAAATAATTTAATACAAAAGATAATTGTAAGGAGGTAAAAAATATGATTATTGCAAACATTATTGCCTACATCATTTTGTGCATTGGTGGTTTAACTTGGGGTTTAGTTGGAATTTTTAACTTTAACCTTGTAGAAGCCATTTTTGGTGTTTACCCATCTGTTGCAACAATAATTGTATATATATTGGTTTTAATCTCAACCCTTTGGTTAATTATTTCACCAATTATGACACACGGAAAAGTTTATTTGTGTTCAGATAACAGAAATGACAGAGTATAATAATAAAAAGACATCGCAAATATGCGATGTCTTTTATTTTTAATATCATTAAAAATAAAAGTATAAATAAAATAATATCTTTTTCTAATGACAATGTTTTGTATTTTTTGATACGGTCAAAACATCGAGTCATTTATAGATAAATTCTCAAAATACGACCACCCCTACTATAAAACAAGGCAAAATTTCAGAAATTTCGAAATTTTTCCTTATTTTGAACCTAAGAATGTTATTTCCACCCCTTTTTCAATACACATTATTTTAAGTGTTATTCCAATTTACGTCAGCAGGCAGTTCGATTTTAGATAAATCTGCATCAGCATTATATTTATAAGTTATTTTCATATCAACACCAGTCCAAATCATTCTATCTTCAACTATTTTTCCATTTTCTACAAAAAATCTTTCTTTTGTATTTAAATCATCGTTAGGAACCTCTAAAGAAATATATAGTCTTCCTCCTTCAATTTTATAATCGCCAATATAATCTGCAAAATTATCAACTGTAATAAGAGATTTACCATATAAGAATTCTTTAATATTATCACCAGAGTTAAATTGTGTGGCTGTTGTTTTTGTATTTTGGCCATTAGATTGTTTATAATAATACATAGTATTGTTTTCTTTTTTATACCACTCTTTAACTTCTTCGTTACCTGGAGAATAAAGATATCCCTCTGTTTTAGTAAATTGAACCTCTCCTCTATCTACCTCAACTCCCTCTTCATAACTAATTACCTTTGATGAAAGGGCAGTAGAACCATACATATTCATTCTTATTTGATAAATTAAATTTTTTATATCGTCTTTGCTGTATTTATCATTTTCTGAAGACTCATTATTCTCTAATGAATTTTCATTGGACATTAACTCTACATCGCTTAGATTTTCTATTTCACTATAATCGTCCAAAATCCGCTCTGCGTCTGCAAGTGTTAAAACAATATCTCTACCCGACATTTCAAGCATTTCTCCAAGATTTCCATTGCCAAAAGAAATTGTACAACCAGAAAAACAAGCACCACCAAAAACGAAAAGAATTAAAGCTGTTACCCAAAATATTTTTTTCATATAACCTCTCCTTTTTATAAATTTTATCTAAAATGTAATTTTGTGACATCATTAGATGTTTTATTGTATCGCTAATTATAATTAGAAGTCAAGTGTTATGTTCTAATTTTTGTTAGAATTTAATATTATGGAGATAAAAAAGTATAGTCCAAAAAATGTAGGGCAAATTTTAAAAGTTTTAAGACAAGAACGGAAAATTGGACAAAATGAACTGGCAAAACGTTTAGAATTAAGCAATGCAAGCATTAGTTATTGGGAAAACGGCAAACAAGAACCAAGTGCTTCTGCCCTTTTTAAACTTGCACAGTTTTTTAATGTTTCGGTAGATTATATTTTAGGGTTAGAAGATTAAACTCAACAAAAAATAAAATGATATTGACTAATATAAAAAATTATAATAAACTCTAAAATATAGGAGATAAATTTATGAATAAAACCCCAATAACACAACAAATAGACGACCTATTTCAACCATTTATTGATTATTTAGTTGCAAATTATAAAGACATTAGCAAACTCGATGGCAATATGAATATAGTAAGTGATTGTATTAGAGATTTAGAATCAATTTCTAATTGTGCAAATATGCAGTTGAAAAACTTTAAACTATTAAAAGAGTTAATTTTAAAAACTAAAGAACAACATGACGCTCAAAAATAAAAAAACACATTACAAAAAAGCAGATAACCTATGGGTTGTCTGCTTTTTATATAAATAAAATAAAAAAAATATATTTTTGCTTAAATGATTGCTTGTTTTTTTATAAACAACCTTATATCGTCCGCATACTTTTGCAATAACCTAAAAAAAGCACATCCAAAAGGATGTGCTTTTTACTGGTTCCCTGGCAATGTCATATCTTCCCGGGCCGTCTCCAGCCAAGTATTTTCTGCGATGAGAAGCTTAACTTCTGTGTTCGGGATGGGAACAGGTGGGCCTTCTCTCTATTGTCACCAGGAATGGTTCAAAGTTCTTTTCAGTACTCTGACAACTGCATAAAGTTTTTTATACTATCTTCTTAATCAATCTGATGATTAAGCCCTCGACCTATTAGTATCAGTCCGCTCCGTACATTACTGCACTTCCACTCCTGACCTATCAACCTAGTGGTCTCCTAGGGGTCTTACTAGTTTAACACTATGGGATATCTTATCTTGAGGCAGGTTTCACACTTAGATGCTTTCAGCATTTATCCTTACCGTACTTCGCTACCCTGCTATGCCGTTGGCACGACAACAGGTTCACCATTGGTACGTCCATCCCGGTCCTCTCGTACTAGGGACAGCCCCTCTCAAATATCCTACGCCCACGATAGATAGGGACCGAACTGTCTCACGACGTTCTGAACCCAGCTCGCGTGCCACTTTAATCGGCGAACAGCCGAACCCTTGGGACCTACTACAGCCCCAGGATGTGACGAGCCGACATCGAGGTGCCAAACCTCCCCGTCGATGT
>JAZSMW010000072.1:0-3154 GCA_045536095.1 Clostridia bacterium | reverse complement strand
ATTTATTCTCAGATTAAATGCGATATCTGCCCGTACCAAAGGACCATCGCTTTTGTGAATAGCAAAAGTGTATTTGTGAAACAAATGCATTATTTTAAATTTATTTAAAATTGCGATGGTTTTTTATGGTTTTATTATGCCATATATAAATTAAAAACCGCACAGAGTGTTGATTTGTGCGGTTTTATGTAACATTAAATGTTTAATAGTCTAAAGATTTTCTTGTTCATAATCATAGAAATTAAGTCTAGTACCCAAATTAGCCAACCACCGAAAATACGGATAACGCCTGCAACAACTTTACCTTCTTGGAATCTTGTTACAACACCGCAAATCCATGCAGTAAAAGGAATAATTGCTAAAACTAAACTTACAATCCATTCTAGACCAAAGTAATCACCTTTTTTTGCCATATGTTTTCCTCCTTGCTTGTATTTTACTATAACAATTAACAAAAAATCTACAAAATTACAACATTTTTTGTAAAAACATGTAATAATTTTTAATTTGTTTGTTCATGCTTTACAAAAAAAGATATTAGTGATATACAGTAAGTAGGGAATGTAAAGTTATAAATGGAGAATTTATGAATAAGGGAATATCTTTTTATTACGGGTATGAGATAAATCCGGAAAGTAGCGTAAAATTAATAAAAGAGGCTGGGTTCAATTGTGTTATAACTAGCACCGATAAAAAATATAAATACCAAAATGGAAGTTTTAAAGGCCAAATTAAATTGTTAAAAAAGTATAATTTAACACCTTCTAGCTTGCATTCTAGATATGATAGTGATAAATCTAAGAGGCTTTGGGAAAAAGGTTTTAAAGGTTATGTTATTTATAAAAAACTTTTAAACGATGTTAAATCGGCGCATAAATATGGGTTTAACTGTGTTGTGGTTCATTTGTATGGAAAGCCAAGTGAAATAGGTATAAAAAGACTTGAAAAAGTTTTGAAAACATGTAAAAAATTTAATGTCCCTCTTGCAATAGAAAATATTAGAAATAGAGAATGTTTTACTGCCGTTTTTGAAAATATTAAAAGCGAGTACTTAAAATTTTGTTATGATATTGGGCATAATAATGCGTTTGATAAAGACTTTGATTATTTAAGTAAATATGGAGATAAATTAGTTTGTTTACATTTGCATGATAACATGGGAATAAAAGATGACCACGCATTAAACAGATACGGAAATATTGATTGGAAGAAATTTGCAAAAAAATTAAAAGAAATAAATTATAAAGGAAATTTAGATTACGAGATTTTAATGAATGTAAGGGGGCAAGAAACCGCAGAGGAAGCGTTAAAAATTGTTATGGAACAGGCAAAAGAACTGGAGCAATTAATTAATGAAAATAAGAGATATTAAAAAGCCTTTTTGAGTCTTTTTGTACATAAACCTTCTATGTGCAATGGAGTGGGTATTGACATTAATGGGTGAATGGAGTATAATGTGCATGCTGTAAAGGGAGGAATATATGAAATTTACAGAATTTAAAGGTCCAAACGAATATGAAAACTTTCATGCAGATAAACATCTTGAAATTTTTAATCCGGATTTTTTAAATGTGCACATTACAAACATTATATGGATGCAGCGAGACTATCAAAAAGCAGTACGTCTTAAAAATGCATTTGAATTATTAATTAAAAATTTTGATGTGTTAAGTAATAAACAATTTTTTGACTTGTTTAAAAAATTTTATAGTGTTTCAACAGATGAAATTAAGAAATACATTGTAACAAAAACAATTAAAAACCCTAAACAGTACACAATTAAAACAGATGATATTGCTGGAGGCGTATATACAGAAGGGCATGGAAAAGATTTTTCTTGGTGGACAGAATATTATCATGTGGCCTATGTTGTGATGGCAGAAGATGGCAGTTTGGATGAGAACAGAATTTATACTAAGCAAGAATTAAGAGATTTAGTTAAGTCAAAAAAGGTTATAGTTATGGATACAGATGCTTATGGCGATGAGCTTGATCTAAAAGAAGTACAACCTATGATAAACAATCTTATGAAGATTGTTGTTCCAGACATTATCCCTAAAAAATTTGATTATTATTTCTATTTTGATGAACAACAAAGTGAGACTTTTTTTGATAAACATAAGGCACTTTTTAACTTAATTAGAAAAGATATAAGCAAAGAGCAATTATTGGAAGATTACAATAAATTTATGGAAGAGTTTACTAGAATAGATTCCGAAATTAGAGAGTTTGTTAAATATGAGCAAGAAAAGGTTGCTTTGGGCAAAAAGAAGAGAACTAAAGAATTAGAAACTTTATCAAAAATTTTATAATTAAAAAATTAAAACACCCGAAATTGCGGGTGTTTTTTGTATCATAAAAGTTATAAGTGTTTTAATTATATAAAATTGGTATTACAAAATGAAAAATATGTGATATAATAAATTTATGAAAAAAATTGAGTTTATTGCTAGTAAGCAAGATAGAGTTTTAAAACTCTTAGAAAAAGAGGCTCCAACCATTTTATATTCTGCTTTTGTTAAGGCCCTTAGAGAAAAGGACGTTAAAATTAATGGTGAAAGAATAAAAGATAATGTAGTGGTGCCTGAGGGGGCAAAAATTTGTTGCTTTGTTTCGGACGATTGTGAAAAAAAGAATATGTTTGAAATTGTTTATGAAGATGCAAACATTATATTAGTAAATAAAAATAAAGGCATAGAAACATGCGACGGCGAATTTAATGTTGAAACAGAATTAAGCAAGCAGGGTAAACAGGTGTTTTCTGTTCACAGATTAGACCGTAACACTCTGGGGCTTGTTGTTTTTGCAAAAAGCCAAGAGGCACAAAACGAACTTGTTTCCGCGTTTAAAAATGGGCAGGTAGAAAAATTGTATTACGCAGAGGTTTTTGGCACCCCGCAAGAAAAACATAAAGTGTTACATGGCTATTTAGAAAAAAACAAGGATGAGAGCATTGTTAAAATTTATAACAATAAAAAACCAAATACGGTAAAAATTGTCACTGAGTATAATTTTGTTAAAGGGGCAGGAAACACGAGTTTGCTTTCGGTAAAAATTAAAGAAGGAAAAACACATCAAATTAGAGCACATCTTGCGTTTAACAAACTCTATATAATTGGTGATGGAAAATACGGCAAAAATGAAATTAATGCTA
>JAZSMW010000026.1:0-5471 GCA_045536095.1 Clostridia bacterium | reverse complement strand
TCCTTTTAAATTATCTGAAATTCAAAATTACACAATAGATACACCTTTTCAAAAAAATATTTATATTGCATCATTAATAAATGGAAACGCAAAAACAATATATGGTAAAAAAATAATTGAAAATTTAACAATACCTAAAATTTCTAAGCAAGATCTATTAATGGATACAAGTTTTAATTTGGGCTATGCTCTTTCTGCCGTTAGGCTTATGAAAGAAAACCAAACCTCTTTAGCTAATGAATTTTTATATAAATCTATGTTTTATGCAACAAGAAACCTAATTTATTGCAAGCATAAAACTTTGCTTAGTGGATACTCAAATATTTTTGAAGCAGCTAAAACACTAGATCTTCCTGAGGACTATAAAAAATTACTTGAAGAATGCTACAAACTCCGAAATGAAGAATTAACACAAGTAGACACATCTTTATTTTTTAAAAACATTTCTTACATAAACAAATTGGTTATTCCTACAATAACAAATTCTGAATTAACTAAAAATTTGTAAATATAATTTAGGTAGGCATGAATATGCCCCTATTTACCGTCCAAAATAATTTAACATTAAAAAATACATCCTTGGTTTACCATAGGATGTATTTAATTTTCTACTACAACAAGCAATTTATTTTGTATCTATTTTTGTGCTCTCTTTTGCTTTTATCTGCCTTTGCAAATCTAAAAAGATTTTTTCTTGTTTGTGAATGTCTAGATTTAATGCCTCATTAAGTTCTCGTGTATTACGATCTGCTTCTCTTGCATCCATTACGGTTTTTCCATAACAGTCAGCAAACCTTGTCATATTGCCACTGGCAATGCGATGTTTTTCTACCAAAAACGGATAAGCCGTCCAACTGCTTTCTGGAAACATTGCATAAGCCCAGTTTGACGGAACCTGTTTTGCGACCTCCGCAAAAGCTTGCTCTATTGACTCGATGTGTTTTTTTGCAACTTCACAAACCATATTTGTGCCTTTTTTAAAATCTTCATTTGTGACAGATTCATCAACAAAAGTAACAAGTGCTTCCATTTCAAATAGTGTAGTTTGCAAAGACATAATTTTATTTACGAGGTTACTATAATCCTCAACCTCATGAAGATTTTCACATTCAGCTTTTAAATCAAAACTTTTTATTGTGTTATATGACTCCTGAAATGCCTTCATTCCAACTTTTACACCCTTATCATCTTGTTGTATATATGGATTTTCGCTATAAGTTATTAACCCATTACCGCTGGCCACACAGGTATACCATTTATTACCCGATTTTAAAACATAAACTTTTTGGTCCTTTTTTAATTGAATCATATCTACTCCTTATCTAAAACGAAATTATTTATCTTTTTTAAAAAAAATACCATAAAAATGCACTATTGTCAAGAACTTGCAAGTGTGGGTTACATCGCTGTGCACGCGTAACAATATCGTAAATAAACTTTTTAGGTAACTTTTACTATTACACAAAAGCCTTGTTATTTAATTTTAAAATATACTCCAAAACTTGTGCCCAGTTTTGAATTTCAGAAACATTTGGATGATTTACACTAGAAAGGCCTGCTCCTCTTAAATGCATACACTTTATTCCCGACTCTGCCAGTTTAACTACATTTTTGTGGTTATCTTCTATCATTAAATTTATGCCAAGATCTTTGCAAGTTTTTACCTTATTTTGTTGGTTATAAAAAATTTTATCGTATGGTATGTTGTCTTCCTTCATTCGTTTTTCTGTTATGTCTATTTCATAATCCCTATATAAACCTCTAAGAGTTATAATAAAAATTGTATGACCAAGTTTTTTTAACTCATTTAAAACACAAATTGCTCCCGGCTTTATGGGTGCAGACTCCAAAACAACTGAAGTGTATTTTTCATAAAAATCATCTGCAATATCATTGTTCCAAGCGTACCTTTTATGAACATCCATTTCGCTAGAATTTACCAAACCATTATGAACAAAGTTTATATCATATAAGTGGGCATATGTTCTATAATAATCTTCAGTATCATATATTACACCATCAAGATCTACACCAATTATCATGTTATAATATTTTCTCCTTATCTGTTTTAATTACTCGCCTTTTAGGTAATTTCCCTTTTGTTATTTGCTTTACAACATCTTCTGAAACCGCCTCTGCAATGCGTGTAGTAAAAACACTCGAAATGTTTTTGCCACTCACAATCCATCCTTTATTTGAGTATTGTAAAAGTATATTTTCACTCAAGGCAAACAACTCTAAATGATCTGTAAGATAATAACTAATTTTTTTCCTCATCTGTTCCTCTTATAATATCACATAAAGCGAGTGGCAATAAATTATATTTTTCTAATTCGTGGTGTTTTAGCATTTTAAAATATGTTGTAGCATTGTCTAAATTCTTTAAGTTGTTTATAACATCTGCTTCAGTTTTTGTTAAATTATATTCATATACAAAAAATATTTCGTGTACCTGTGTATTATCATAATCAAAAAAGTTTTCAAACACTTTAACTTGTTTTAATTTATTTAAATCTATATTTAAGTTCATTTCTTCTTGCATCTCTCTTTTTAGCGCATTTTTTGAACTTTCGTTAATTTGTATCCTCCCACCTGGAATTACAGAATTTCTACCCACTGTAGACACTTCAACAACAACCTCTTCGTTATATCTCATAATAACGCCAGTACGTATATTTAGTGCAATATTATCCACCATTAACTTTAAGTCTTTTGCCATAATTAAACCCTTTTATCTTAGTTATTATCAGTATTTAACTGTTTAAATAGTTTTGCATTAAGAGTGAAACAAATTCCACTAACATGATCATTTTTTTCTATAAAATCATTCATTTCATCTTCTAATTTTTTAGCAAGTTCTTCTGTACAAAAAATTAAAACAATCTCTTTTGACGAATCTACTTCTTGACCTAAAATATATTCTGCATTTTTACCGGTGCCTCTTCCGTCTAGTATTGTTCCTCCAGTAGCACCCAACCTTCTCGCCAAATCCATTATCTCATCAGCGAACCCAGAATTTACAATTCCAACAAACAATCTTTCTTTTGACATTTTCCCTCCAATTTGTGCCATATATATTTTTTTATCATCTATTTGTGAAGCAAAATTAACAATTTTGTTTAGTTCTACATCAGAATCTATAAAGAATACGACCTTTTTATTATCGGCTAGCCCAAACAAGCTCCATATGCTTGGTTTTGCCGTACCTCGTGCATGTGTTACAATACATTTAATATTGTTTTCAATACAATGTTTTTCAAAGCTTTCAGCTACACCACTAGACGTGATTGTAATTAAAAAATTATTCATTGTTTTGCCTCCTTTGCTTAATTTTTGTTATAGCTCCCAACACAAGAACACACGCTATTGGCACAATAGCTATAAATGCAATAGTTCCAAATGCATATTCTAATATTGAATAATTTAAAGCCTTAGCAATACCTATAAAAATTGGGAAAACAAACGTTACAGCCATTGTTCCAGATGCAACGCCTCCGGCATCAAAAGCAATTGCAACAAAAATATCTGGAGCAATAAAAATAAATATTACAAGCAAAACCAAAATTGGCAATAACAAATATTGAGTTTTTATTGCAAAAATGGTTTTAATCCCGGCTAAAATTAAAGCTAATGTTAAACCAACAACAAGAGCAACAAACACGCTTCTTTTTTTTATTTTTCCATTACTTGCCGTATTGATTTGCTGTGCCAAAATGGATATGGCTGGTTCTGTAAATGCCAAAACAGAACCAATAATTGCCAATATAATAAACGTTATTACCGTTCCATTACCAGCTACAAGCATATTGCCCAAATTTTCGCCCAAAAACTTACCCATTGGAGCAAAACCGTAATTTATGGATGCCAAGAAAATTACTAACCCCACATAACAAACAACCAGTGATATAAAAATTCTTATTAAATTTTTCATTTTTAATTTTAAAACAGAAAAGTTTAATATAATAAAAATCACCATTATTGGAATTAATGCAATTAAAGAATCCTTAGCGCATTTAAGTATGATTTGAGCAAGAGTTAATGTTTGCTCTTGTACTACAAGAGAACCACCTGTTTCCATTAGTCCAAAAAAAGACATAATTATTATTGGCCCAATAGAAGCAATGCCAACTAAGCCAAATCCACCACCAGCTCCCTTAGGAAATATTGCAGAGACACCGCTTCCTAAAGCAATTAACAGTGGAACTGTTATTGGCCCAGTAGTCACACCGCTAGCATCAAAGGCCAACCCAAAACAATTTGAAGAAAATATTAAAGTAAGGGCTGTTGCTATTACCAAAAAAAACGAAATTAAATATTTTAACTTAATTTTTTTAATAATTTGGATAATTCCTACTATAACAAAAATTCCAATACTTGAAGCCAACCCAAGTAAAATAATACCCTGATTTAATGTTGGACAAAAGCCAACTAATTGTTCCACAAAAAATAAAATATCCGGTTCTGCTAATGTTGCTGTTGCGCCAATTAAAAACCCAATTATAAAAATTATAGATACTTTCTTAATTTTGCCAAAACTTGACCCTATTTTTTGCCCCATTTGCATAATAGAATCTTCTGCCCCAATTATAAAAAATGACTGACCAAGAATCAAAAAAATTGAACATAAAGAAAAACAAAGAGTTATATTTAAATTAAAAGGAATGATTTTAAGAGCAACAAGCCCCCAAACCAATATATTTATAGCTAAAACAGCTATACCCGCTTCTTTTATTTTTTGTAAAAATCTCATAACTAAATATTATCATAAAAAATATACAGACACAAATAAATTTTTATAATTGCAATTGTAAAAAAATA
This sequence comes from Clostridia bacterium, assembly GCA_045536095.1. Taxonomy (GTDB): domain Bacteria; phylum Bacillota; class Clostridia; order Christensenellales; family UBA1242; genus HGM11367. The sequence continues at coordinate 653 of JAZSMW010000026.1, read as the reverse complement.
TGCTTATTGTGTTCTTTGTTATAAATTTCCCAAATATAATAATTCATACAGTAAAAAAGCCTCAAAATAAATTTTGGGGCTCTTTTTCTTTTAATAAATATTAACTTATGTCACTTAAAAAACTAATAAAGTTTGTTACATCTTTAAATTGTCTATAAACAGAGGCAAAACGAATGTACGAAACTTCGTCAATTGGCTTTAAGCGCTCCATAACCATATCACCTATTTTTATTGAATTTATTTCTTGAACCAACTCATCTCTGAGTTGTTTTTCAATATCATCGGCAATACCCTCAATTTGAGTAAGTGAAACAGGTCGCTTTTCGCAAGCTTTAATTATTCCATTTATAATTTTAGATTTATCAAATGGTTGAATTGACCCATTTTTTTTAACAACCAAAATAGGCGTGCTCTCTACTGTTTCATAAGTTGTCCAGCGTTTGCCACAACCCAAACATTCCCTTCTTCTTCTAATTGAATTGGTTTCAATAGTTGCTCTAGAATCTATAACTTTAGATTCTGAATTCCCACAATAAATACACTTCATAAAGTACCTCTACTATTTAGTAGTATACAATATTTTGGAATTGTTGTCTACAAAATTCGTCAAAAAGAAGTAACAATGTTTAATAATATTTCTTTTTAAATATTAT
>JAZSMW010000104.1:0-3458 GCA_045536095.1 Clostridia bacterium | reverse complement strand
TATACGCTCGTTTAAGTGCCATATATGACGATGCAAATTCTAATTTTAATTACATGAAAAACGTGTGTAAAAAAATAATAATTAGAGATTATTTGTGTGAGGGCGAAAACGCAGGTGTGTCTGGCGTTGAGCGTGAAAATTATTTGGCAATGATTTTTATGCAAAAAAAAGATGTTGTTTTTAAAGAGACAAGCATTGCGGTAATTGTGGAAGATAAGAGCGAGGTTAATTTATCTATAAATTGTGTTACTGGTGGAGAAAAAAGCACTATAACATCTGCAACAGCCGATTCAAGTTGGTTTTCGGGGGTCGCAAAAAACATGTTGGTTGGAGATTTAAACGATCTCGAGTTGACGGAATTTACTGCAATAGAAGCAGATGAAGAATATTTAAAATATGGGCAAACATTGTTCCAAATTTTAAAAGATAACAAATTTTTAAACTATTTCAAGGATACCGCAGGAGATTATGCAATTGGAACACTTTTACAAAACGTTAACACTAGTAATTATGTATATGTAGAGAGTGATGCCCAGACTCAATTTAATATGATAGATGTTTTTACAAAATACGAAACTCCTTAATTTAGGGGTTTTGTTTTTTGTAAAAAATTTGTTGGTAAACAGATTTATAAAAAATAATGATGTTTAAATTTTAATGCTAGTTTAATGTTACATTTGGTTTGACATGATATTTTTTGCTATGGTAAAATGGCAAGGTTTATTTAGAGCGATGTAGTGTAGTGTGTATTAAATAAACAATAATAAAGGTTGAGATAATAATGTATTCTATAAATTTAATAAAACAAGTTTTAACTAGTGCTAAAACAATTGCAATTATTGGGCATCAAAACCCAGATGCTGACAGTTTGGCATCTGCAGTTGCGCTAAAAAAGGGACTAGAACAAATTAAAGATGTTATAGGGGAAAAAACAATACGGTTGTTTTCTGAAAACATTGAATATGGCGATTTATATAACCCAATAATAAAGGGTGAGGAATTTAATATTTTTGAAACAGAAACATACGATTTGGCTATAAGTGTAGATTCGCCAAACTCAAAAAGAATGGGGGAGTATGAAAATGTTTTCAATAATGCCACAAGCACAATAAATTTAGATCATCACGAAAACAATGAAAATTTTGCAACCCTAAATTTAATTTATAAGTGTTCATCTACATGCGAATTGGTTTTTGTTTTGCTAAAAGCTTTAAATATTGTTGCAACAGTTGAAATGCTAAAAATGTTATATGCAGGGATAATTACCGATACAGTAAATTTAACTCAAGGGGCAATTAAAGTGTCTTCTTATAAGATTGTTGCCGAAATTGCACAAAGGGTTGGAGATGTTTCTGCCTTAGATGCAATTAAAGATCATTATTTAAAAAGTAACACAAAAAGCAACATAAAATTATTAGAAAAGGCATTAAATTCTATGCGTTTTTATTTAGAAGATAGAGTTGCCATAATGAAAATAACCAAAGAAGATCAAGAAGATGCAGAGGCCCAACAATCTGACACATTGGGAATTGTTAATCATGCAATTAATGTAAAAGGGGTTTACATCGCCATTTTATTTATAAAAAAAGAAAACGGCAATTATTATGTTTCGCTTAGAGGCAAAAACGGTGTTGATGTTTCAGAAATCGCAGTTGCTTTAGGGGGTGGCGGACATGATACTGTTTCTGCCTTTGAATGTAGTAGCAAGCTTGCAGAATTAAAGCCGGAACTGTTAAGGCTTTGCGAAAAGGCTCTAGAGGGTGCGAGTGAGGATGAAGATGGCTCTGATTTGTTTGGAGAGTAGAGTTATATAATTAAAATTAAAGAATAAAATATTTAATATAATTAAAATTACTTTTAGGTATTAATTGGGGGTTAAAATGCAGCTCGTTTTAGATATTGCAATATTTATTGGTTCGTTTTTATTAATTATTTGGGGCGGAGATAGGTTTGTAGATTCGTCGGTTGCAATTGCAAAAAAAATAAAAATACCTCCTGTTGTTATAGGTGCAACATTAACAAGCATAGGAACAACCCTTCCGGAACTTTTAATAACAATTTTTTCTGCAGGGGGAGAGTCTGCGGGTTTTGCTGTTGGAAATGCGTTAGGGTCAATTATTTTTAATACATGTATTATTGGGGGTATTTTGGTCTGCTTTATGACAATTCATGCAAAAAAAGACTCGGTTACAGAATACTTGTTTTTATTAATACTGCTTGCTATTGGTGCAGTTATGATTATAAGTGGAAGATTAGAATTGTGGGAAAGTATTGTGTTAGTTATTGTTTTTGTTGTTTTCACAATTATGAATATGCATAAAATAGGAAAGGAACCGCTAGAAAAAGCGGAGGATGCAAAAACATACACGAGAAAAACATGGCAACACTTTTTAATGTTTCTTGTTGCTGCGGTGGCGGTAGGAGCGGGAGCATTTTTAATGGTAGACAAAGCAAAGCTTTTTTGCTCATTGCTTGGTGCCAGCGAAACACTTGTTGGTGTGGCGGTTTTAAGTGTGGGAAGCTCCTTGCCAGAGCTAATAACAACAATAAACGCAATAAAAAAGAAACAAGCAGGACTAGGAATTGGAAATATTGTTGGTTCAAATGTTATTAATGGGTCTTTGTTATTAGGGCTTGCTGGAATAGTGAATGGATTTAGTGGATTGCCAATTACTAAAGAAACCATTGTATTAACAATGCCACTAGCGATTTTGTGTTCCTCTTTGTTATTTATTCCTACATTAATAAATAAAAAAACATACAAATGGCAAGGGTTTGCTCTTATAGGTATATATTTAATTTATTATGTGTATTTAATTTTAGGCGCAACAGGGGCAATTGGAGCCATTGCATAAAACAAACAAATTGTTACAAAAAAATATATAATAAAAATATTTCTTTTATTAAATTATTTGTAAAACAAAAATAAACATGATAAAATGTTTAAAACTTAAAAGTAAAGGAGAAAGTTATGAGTTGGTATTATTGGTTAATAATTTTAGGCGTTCTAATTATTTTTTATGTTATGCTTATTGTTAGACAAAAAAAACAAGAGAAACAAAGTGTAGAAATTTTAAATTCGTTTCAAGTTGGTGATAGAGTAGTTACACATATTGGCATATATGGTAAAATTAAAAGAATATATAACACCACTTATGGCAAAATTTGTATTTTAGAAATTGGCGAAAAAAACAAGGTTGATGTTGAAATGGATATGAGATATATTGCTGCCAAAGATGAAAAAACAGAGGAACCAGAAGTTTTGGCAAATGAAAACTTGGAACAAAACTTAGAGCAACCCATAGAGGAAGAAAAAGGGGCAGAGGTTACGCCAAAACAGAAAACTAAACAAAAAACTAAAAAAACAACTAAATAATTTAATTAAGAGTAATTGCTATAAGCGTTACTCTTTTTTAAAAATTTTATATAAGATTTTTATGTGGTTTCATTAAGAAAAT
>JAZSMW010000122.1:0-5370 GCA_045536095.1 Clostridia bacterium | reverse complement strand
AGCTGGTTAAAGCACCACCCTGTTAGCCGTTAGGCGCAAGGTTCTGGAGCGCAGCGAACAGGTTCTTATAAGTGGGTGTCCCCCACCTAGAAAATTAACACAAACCAACATACATTATAATGGATTGTAGCTCAGCTGGTTAGAGCACCACCCTGATAAGGTGGGGGTCGGTGGTTCGAGTCCACTCAATCCAACCAAGAAATCTACTCTGCAAGGGGTAGTTTTTTTATTTCATATTATTACCCCCACCTTTGTGTTGCAAGGCAACACGCAAAGTTAAAAACTTTGCATCAGGGTGGCCCTGTTAGAAAATGTGAAAACATTTTCGCATCAAATTTTTTAAAATTTGATATAAGTGGGGGTCGGCGTCCACTAACGTGACTTTGTACATCAGGCAGATTTTATTATAGTTTTTCTCAAAGTAAACACATGTGTGCCACACTTTTATTTTGCGTTATATTACAATTGGTAAAAAAAAACACCCAATAGGGTGTTTTTTGTTTAGTGAAAGACTTACACACAATAAATGTTGAAGTTAATGTAATTTATTAACAGATAAAGTTGATTATTCTACCTGGCACAAAAATTACTTTTTTAACTTGATCTTTTTGAACTTTACCAGCAGAGTAACAAATTTCTTCAACTTCTTCTTTTGTGTTATTTTTAGAAACAGAAACAGTTCCTTTCATTTTTCCGTTAATTTGAACAGGAAGGTCTATTTGGCTTTTTTCTAGTTTACTTTCATCGTAAGTTGGGAATGTGGCATCTAAAATATCACAGCCAAACACTTGTTCGTATAATTCGCTTGTAATATGTGGAGCAAGAGGGTTTAAAACAATTAAGAACTGTCTTAATTCTTCTTTTGTAATAAAACCGTCTTCTTTACACTTTTTAACAAAAATCATACAAGCAGAGGTGCAAGTGTTTAATTTTAAGTTTTCGTAATCGTATTCTGCTTTTTTAATTAATTGATTTAGTTCGGTTTCGTGTTCTTTAGAGATTTCGTCACCTTTAATAATTTCTGGTAATTTCCAAACCTTGTCTAAGAAGTTAACAATTCCGTCAATTCCGTTGAAAGTCCATATGCAGTTATCTTCGTAGCCAGCAAGGAAATGCACGTGCATACGTGCAACATCTGCGCCGTATTTATCTATAACTTCTAGTGGAGAAACGCCGTTTTTAGAGCTTTTGCTCATTTTTTTGCCTTCGTCGTCTAAAATTAAGCCACTGCCCATTTTTCTAACAAATGGGTCTCTGTGAGGGACTGCGCCAATTTCATATAAGAAGTTTTGCCAGAAAAATGCGTATAAAACGTGACGGGTGATGTGTTCGGTTCCACCGGTGTAGCAGTCTACTTGTCCCCAGTATTTTAATTTTTCGTAATCGGCAAGTTTTTCGTTGTTGTGAGGGTCTACATATCTTAACCAGTACCAACTAGAGCCCGCCCAGTTTGGCATTGTGTCGGTTTCTCTTGTTGCAGGGCCACCACATTTTGGGCAAGTGCAATTTACAAAAGAACTTATTTTTGAAATTGGAGAATCACCATTTTCGTTTGGTAAATAGTCGTTTGTTTCTGGAAGAGCTAAAGGCAAGTCTTTTTCACTTAAAGCAACAGTTCCGCATTTGTTACAGAACACAATTGGGAATGGTTCTCCCCAATAACGTTGTCGGTTAAATGACCAGTCTTGCATTTTATAGTTAACTTGTTTTTTGCCATAGCCTTTTTCTACAACCATATTGGCAATTTTTTGTTTTGCGTCTTTAACATTTAAGCCTGTAAATTCTTGAGAATTTATCATTTTAGAATTTTTGGTTAAATATTCGCCTTTTTCTACTGCGCATGTAGAGCAATCTCCCTCGATTACTTGTTTAAATGGAATATTAAATTCTTTTGCAAATTCGTAATCTCTTTGGTCGTGGCAAGGAACTGCCATTACTGCTCCTGTGCCGTAGGTATTTAAAACAAAGTCGGCAATGTAAACAGGAACTTTGTCTTTTGTAATTGGATTAATTGCATAAACTCCGTTTACTTTGCAACCGGTTTTGTCTTTAACTTGACTTATACGATCAAATTCACTTCTAAGTGCGGTTGCTTGTTGGTATTTTTTTATTTCGTCGTTGTTTTTAATAGAGGCAGAGAGCTGTTCTAGCAAACTGTTTTCTGGTGCCAAAACAACAAATGTTATGCCATAAACAGTTTCGATGCAGGTTGTAAAAATTTCCATATCGGTTAATTTATTTCCGGCCTCGTCTACTAAATCTAGTTTTAATTGAATGCCCTCGCTTTTACCAATCCAATTGCGTTGAGCTTCTTTTAAATGCTCTGCCATTGTTATGTTTTCTACGTTTTGTAAAAGCTTTTCTGAATATTCTTTCATTTTAAGGAACCAAACGTTTCGGTTTACTTGAACAACGTCACTTCCACATCGGTCACATTTACCGCCTTGGCTGTCTTCATTAGATAAAACGGTTTGGCATTTAGGACAGAAATTAACCACACCCTTTTGTTTGTATGCTTTGCCATGGTTAAATAGTTGTAAAAATATCCATTGAGTCCATTTATAATAATCTGTGTCACTTGTGCAGAAGGTTCTGCTCCAATCAAAAGAAAGACCTACTTTTTTAGATTGATCTAAAACAGTATTAAACCCTTTTGCAACAAAATCATTTGGGTTAGTTCCGTTTTTAATTGCTGCATTTTCGGCAGGCAAGCCAAAGGAATCTCCACCAATTGGGAATAAAACATTGTAGCCCTTAAAACGTTTATATCTTGCAAGGGCATCGGCTGGAACAGTGCCTTTTAAATGGCCCATATGTAAATTTCCACTTATGTTATAAAATTCGTATAAAACATAATATTTAGGTTTTGTAGGGTGAAAATCTACAGCTTTTAGCCTATCGTCATTAGCCCATCTGTCTTGCCACTTTTTTTCTATTAATTTAAAGTCGTACATTCTTGACCTCCATATTCAAAGATTTGTATATTTTAACAAATTTAGTTTTTTTTTTCAAGTGTTTTAATTAAAACGATTAAAATAAATAAAATATATGGTTTTTATTGAATAAAAGAATAAATTTATTTAAGCAATTTTAATTTAAAATTGACATATTTAATTAATTGGTTTTATAATAAAATTAATATTAAGAGGGAGCAATTATGAAAAAATTAAAGAGATGTTTGTTTAATGTGTTAGTGCTTTATATTATTGGTGTTGTGGCCTCATTTTTTTTAACAAAAGAGGTAGACTCTTTTCTTGACCATTTTTCATCAACTTGGGCAATTATCGGTTTGGGGCTTGGTGTTTTAGCAAGCATGTTTACTGTGTTAAACAACAAACAATATTTAGGTGATGCAAAAAGTTTTGAGGGGCAAACCGAAAGTGGTGACACAATGAGTCAACATTACAATGCCAGATTTATTACAGAAGAAGAGCTTACACGCAATCCAAAACTTATGCCTAGCACATATAGAGATTTGCCAAAAATGCAAAAGGCAGGAACATTAATTTCTACCCTTTATAAAAATGGGCAGTTAAGAGTTAACATGTATCCAGAAATGCACTCGTTAATTTTGGGAACAACCGGTGCTGGTAAAACAACATTTATTTTAGAACCTGCAATTAGGTGCTATGCTCATACTGCAGAAAAACCATGTATGGTTATTACAGACCCTAAAGGTGAACTATATAACAACCACTCAATTCAATTGAGAAAAGAGGGGTATAGAATAATTGTTTTAGATTTAAGAAATCCATACTCTTCATCTAGATGGAATCCAATGGATAATGCATATATGCAATACCAAAGGGCACACAATTTAGAAAAAGAGGTAAAAGTTTATAAAAATGCTAAGCCAGAATTGGTTGGGCTAAAAAAGATTGATGGAGCTGTTTATGGCCCAGAGTTTTATGGGTTTAAAGGCATGGCATATGCTGATAAAAACCAACTTAATGTTGAACTTGCTTCAATGAAACAAAACCTTATTAATGAGGCCGAAAATGAATTGAGAGAAATTGCTTCAACAGTGCTTCCAATTGAAAATAAAAATGATCCATCTTGGGAACAAGGTGCGCAAGATTTTGTGTATAGTATTATGCTTGCCATGTTAGAAGACTCTTTAAATCCAGAACTTGGCATGACAAGAGAAAGATTTAACTTTTATAATGTTGCAAAAATTTGTACAACAAGAGATGCGGACCCTGACAACATGATGGGAACATTAAAAAAATATATTGACGGAAGAGGCGAACTTTCAAAAGTTAAACCGCTTGCATCAACAGTAGTTAACAATGCTCCAAACACAACAAGGTCGTTCCTTGGCGTTATGCAACCTAAAATTGCAATTTTCCAAGACATGGGTGTTTGTTACGCAACAAGTGCAACCGACATTTCGTTTGACGATTTTGTAAACGAACCTACTGTATTATTTATTAAAGTTCCAGACGAAAAAGAAAGTAGACATTGCATTGCAACAATGTGTATTTCTCAAATATATAAAAAATTAATTGAAATTGCGTCTATGTCCCCAGGGCTTAAACTAAAAAGATCGGTTAGGTTTATTTTAGACGAGTTTGCAAATTTACCTAAAATTCAAAAGTTTGATAGTATGATTACGGTTGCACGTTCAAGAAGAATATTCTTTGAAATAGCAATTCAATCTTATAGCCAGTTAGATAATAAATACTCTAAAGAAATGGCAGACATTATTAGAGGGAACTGCAATATTCAAGTATTTATTGGAACAGAGGATCAAAAAACAAGAGAAGAATTCTCAAAAATGTGTGGTGATGTTACTCTTCAAATTAAGAACACTTCTCAAAGCAAGTCAGAAAAAACAGATAGTGATAAGAGCACAACTGTTAACACTCAAACAGTTACAAGGCCTTTAATAGAGCCATATGAGTTGGGGCAATTGCCTTACACAACTAACATTGTAAAAATTTATGGACAACCACCAATTAAAACCGAGATGTCACAGTGGTTTAACGTTCCTATTTTCTCAAAAGAAAGAGCGGAAGATGGATATCAACCAGCAAAATTCTTTGATGAAAATGCTATTTATTACGATGTTAAACAAAGGAATAAAAAAGTGTTAAAGGAATCTTCTAATCCATTTGATTTTGACTTTTAATAACAAAAATGCACTTAAGTTAATAAGTGCATTTTTTATGTAGTAGGAAATATCGAGAATGGCAAGCTTGCTTGAAACATTCATTCAGTATTTCCGCCCGCACCAAAAGACATCGCTTTTGTTACAACAAAAGGGCACTTGAATTTATTCAAGTGCAAAACTTAAAATTTATTTAAAGTTGAGATGTTATTTTATGTAGTATACATTATCATATTTTGTATAGGCGTAACTTTTAAAGA
>JAZSMW010000091.1:0-5706 GCA_045536095.1 Clostridia bacterium | reverse complement strand
TAATTGATTTAAAATTAATAATTTTTTGTTTTCTTGTTGAATAAAAAAATTAGGCGGATGGCCTAATTATAAAATCATATTTTTGTTTTTTAATTCTTCTTTTTCAAATTTATTTAGCTGGTTTAAAAGTTTTGTTTTAATTAATTCCACATATTCAAATTCAACAATAAAATTTGCTCTGTTTAACGCTTCAAAAAGAACAAAAACATCGTCAGCAGAAATTCCTTCCTTTTTTAAATATGTGCCAACTCCTTTAATTGTGATTATGTTGTAGCCTAAATCTTTTAGTGTTTCTAAATGGCGTTCAATTGCATAACGGCGAATGTTAATTCCATGTGTGCGCAAGTGCTTTGCAATTTGTTTTTGAGTAATTAAATGTTCGCTGTCGGTTTCTGCTTGTAATATATTTAAAATTTGAATAATAATTCCTAAGTTTTTACGTTTTCTCATGTTGCCTCTTTTTTGGTTTTATTATGTAGTAGGAAATATCGTCAAACGCAAGTTTACTTGCAAGTTTGAAACAGTATTTCCGCCCGTACCAAAAGACATCGCTTTTGTTATAACAAAAGTGTATTTGTGAAACAAATGCATTATTTTAAATTTATTTAAAGGTGCGGTGTTTTTTTATGTTATCAAAATGTTGGTTTTATGTCAAACAAATATAAAACTATTTATCCATCATTTATAGATGCAAATATGTACAAGCATTAAATGTGTTTTAGATGCTTGCAAAATATATTTATATATTTTATAATGCAAATATGAAAACCAATTTGTTTGCAATAAGAATAAAAGAGTTGAGAATTAAAAGAGGCTACACTCAAACATGTTTGGGTGAGCTCTTAGGTTATAAAAAAACAGTAATTTGCGACTGGGAAACTAGAGGTAAAGAACCAAAGTTTGATGTTTTAATTAAAATATCACAAATTTTTAATGTTACAACAGATTATTTGTTGGGAATAAGTTTAATTGATGACAAAAATAAATAATAGACCATTATTTTTTTGCTTTTTAGCGTTTGCGCTTGGCATATATTTTGCTAGGCCAATTTTTTGCTTGAATGTTTATACTTGCATTTTTTGTTTTGCATTTTTGTTTGTTTTTGCATTTTTGTGCATAAAATATAAAAAAATTAAAACTTTAATACTAATTTTTTCTGCTTTTTGTGTTGGGCTTGGTGTGTTTTTTATTTCATTTTTTTCATTCGGTGCAAAAAGTTTTGAAAATGAAAATTATTTAATTTCTGGCAGGGTATGTTCATGCACCACATATGAAAATTCTGAGAGTGTAATTTTAGACAGTGTGTATGTAAATGGGGAAAAGCAAAAACATAATTTTAAAGTGTATATTTTTAAAGACAATGAAATGCAAGTTGGTGATGTTATTGCGTTTAGTGCCACAATTAAAAATGTTCAACTTTTTGAACTTGGCAAATTTAACTCTTATGCATATAAATATAATGTTCCATACGAGTGTTCTGTAAGTTTTGACGATGTTTCTATAAGTGACACAAACAATCTTTCGGGGCCAGAAAAATTTAGACAGTTGGTTTTTGGTGTGTTGCAAAAAAATATGAGTGCAGATGAGGCGAGTGTTAGTTACGCAAGCTTATTTGGCGATAAAAGCTATATAGAGGATGATGTTCGAGCCGACTTTTCAACAAGTGGCGTTGCGCACTTGCTTGCTGTTTCTGGTTTGCATGTTGGGTTTGTTGCTCTTATTATAATTTGGATTTTAAAAAAAATAAAAGTTAATAACTTTGTTGGCTTTGGGATTCTTGCATCTTTTTTGGGTGTGTATGCATATTTATGTTCATTTTCGGCATCGGTGCTTAGAGCTTCGCTTATGATTTTAATTGCAGAACTCGCCACTTTAATTGGACAGAGATATGAAAAATTAAATGCTTTAAGTATTGCGGGTATAGTTTGTCTTATTATTAATCCATTATATGTTTATGATGGAGGGTTTTTATTGAGTTTTGCATGTGTGTTAAGTATTTTTATGTTTTCTAAAAGATTTGAGCGCATGTTTGTAAAATGGCATTTACCACATTGCTTGGCTAGCCCTCTTTCAGTTATTGTTCCGGTTCAATTGGGTATACTTCCTATTTTGTCTAATTATTTTACAAAAACATCAATATTAACATTTTTTGTAAACTTGTTATGTGTACCAATTTTTGAAATATTTTTTATATTATTATTTTTAACTATTCCAATTGTATTATTAATTCCTGCTTTTGGGTGGTTGTTAAAATTGCCTCAATTAATTATATATGGAATTATGTTCTTGGCAGGTAAAGTAGCAAATGTAAAATGGGCAATAATAAATTTAACGCCTTTTTCAGGAATATTAATTGTGGGAGTATACACGGTTTTATTTTTGTTTTCACACTATGTAAATTTTAGTTGGGTTATAAAAACTATTTCTTGTAGTGTGATTATTGTGGTAACTCTATTAATTAGTGTTATATCTACACTTAAAATTGAACCAGCAAGCAATAAAATAACAATTTTAAATTCGTATGGAAACATTGTTTATTGTTTTGAAATAGATAATGAGAGTTTTGCAATATCAAACTTTGACACAAATTCTATTAATAAACTTGTTAGGTTTGCTGAGTATTCTAGACTATATAATATAGATAATTACATATCTTTAAACAACATTATGCCACAAGATAAGAATTTATTTTTAAATGTTTATAATGCAAACGATGAGCAAGAATATAATGAGGTGAAATTGTTTAAAAATACTATGCTGATGCCAATAAAGGTTGGATTGCAATTTGCCGGAGTATATATTAAAACAAAAGACATTTCTGCTTTTATTATGAATAATGTAAAGCTTAATCCGGGGCTTTGCATGGAATTGGCGTTGCTTGTGGGTGATGTGGACATTATCTTTGGAGAAAAACAATATGCAACAAATATATTAGAGTATATTGATTGTGATTACGCAATAGTTGATGGCAATTGCATTTATCAAAAAAATAACACATTTAAACCACCAGAAATGGATTTTTCGTTTGAATTAAAAAATAATAATGTTATAAATATGAGAGGTGTAAATTGAATTATCAAGAAATAGAAAATATAAATTTGACAAAAAATATATATTTGCTTAGAGGCGACACATTTTTGGTGGAGCAAGCAAAAAATAAAATTGCACAAAATCTAGGCGTTAGCGATTTGAATATTTCGGAGTTTAATGACGAAAATTTTGAGGCTTTATCTGTTATTAATGCTTGTAATCAATTTTCGTTTTTCGAAGAAAAAAGAATTGTATTTGTTAGTAATTTAAATAAAGAGTTGTCGCAAGACGAAAAAAATATTTTTTTGAGCTATGAAAAAAATCCAAATGTAAATTGTGTTTTGTTAATTGCCAATAGTGAAACTTTTGAGTTTTTAAAAAATGCAGAAAATATTGAGTGTGAACCTTCAGAGCAGTTTTTACAAGATTATGTAAAACAACAATTTGAAAAAAATAACAAAAAAATAGATATTTTTGAAATTAAAAAATTGTGCACATATTGCTTAAATGATGTAACAAGAATAAATATTGAAATAAAAAAGATATGTGATTATTTGCAAGAAAGCTCGCTTGTTACAGATGAGGTTATAGAGCAACTTGTTTTTAAAGATGTAGAATTAAAGGTTTTTGATTTTACGTCTGCTCTTGGTAGCAAAAATAAGCAAAAGGCACATGAAGTCTTGTGCAATATGTTAAAAGCACAAGAACCGCCTATTAAAATATTGGGTCTTGTTTCAAATCACTTTAGGCGTATGTTTTTTGCAAAAATTAATAAGGGAACAAATGCTGATTTAGCAAAACAATTAAATTGCAAAGAGTATGCAATAGTCAAAGCAAAACAGCAGGCACAAAACTTTTCGGCTAAGGAATTAAAGGATATACAAAACTTACTTTTAGATGTTGATTACGGAATAAAAAGTGGTTTAATGACTCAAGAAAATGGGTTGTATTATTTATTATTTAAAATAGTGTGCTAGTTATGATTTATGCTAAAAAATTTATACATAATTAAAAATTTGTTTAATAAAATTAATAAATAAAAAGCGGTTGAAAAAACTTGTGAAGAAAAAAAACACATCAAGGATTTGATGTGTTTTTTACAAGTTAAATGGGAAACCCCATTAACAAGTTTTAACATTATGTTGTTATGCGTTAATTGCGTTTAATTTTTTTGAAAGAGATGCTTGGTTTCTAGAAGCGCAATTTTTGCTGATTACGTTGTTTTGTGCAGCAGAGTCTAACAAAGATACAACTTCGCTTAAAAGTTTTGTTGCTTCTTCTGTTTGTTTATTTTGCACAGCTGTTAAAAATTTTTTCTTTGCTGTTGCAATTTCTGATTTAACTGATTTGTTAATTGCGTTCTTTTTTTCTGTAACCAAAACTCATTTTTTTGCTGATTTAATATTTGGCATTGTGTTTTGACTCCTTTTGAAAATTCGTTTAATTCTATCATATATAAAATATAAAATCAAGTGTTTTTTTAAATGATTTTTAAATTGTGATAAACTTTAGTTGCTTAAAATAAGAAAAATGTTATATACTAGCCGTATAAGGGGTGCATATGAAGTTTAAATTAATTGCATATATTTTAAGTTTGTTTCTTTTTATTGGAGGTGCTGGAGTTGGCACATACATGCTTCTTACTGATGATGGTTCTCCAATTAATAATAATGTTGCATTTAATATTGAAACAGAAACAGCCTTTTGTGAGGTAACGGGAAAGGTATATGTTGGACAAAAAGCGCTAGACGAAAAAAAGGCCCATAGCACGTATAGTGCATCGTATACCGAACAAGATTACTATTCGGGCGTTGCTCCTTCATTTGATTCATGGGGGCTTGGAACTATTAATTTTTCTAATGGCTCGGTGGGTATGGACAATGAAATAGATATTATTTGTTTTGAAATATCAATTAAGAATTTAAATAATACATCTGACAACAATAATGTTGCTTTGGGTGTTTCACTTTCAGATATTGCAATTCATGAAGAAGTTGTTAACAATGAAAAAATAAATTACTTCTATACTAGGCTTTATGGTGAGGGAATTTATAACTTTTTTAGCAATGACCCATCTATAATAATTAAAGCGGGAACCGTACAAGGAAACAAATTGGCAATTGATGTTCCAAAACAGATAAAAGAAGGAGAGTCTTTAACTATATATATAGCGTTTATTAAAAATACAAGAACTTCAAGTTTTGAATTTAAAAATAACATTAAGATAAATATAAGAGGTTTAATGGAGTAATTGGCTCTACAGATATTGAAAAAACACATTGAAAAAATCAATGTGTTTTTTTGTAGAGTTGTGTGTATTTAATAGTTTGCAAAAAAATATTGTGTTTATTTCTATGTGTTGGAATATAAAAATTGTGGTTGTTTTTAATTATATATTTAATATTGGTAAAAAGGCTGCCACCTCTTGCCCGAGTGTTTGTGGGATAGGTAAAAAAATGTAAAAAAAAGTTAAATTTTTTTAAAAAAGTTGTTGACATGTAAATGTGGGGTGTGATAATATAAGGCAGTCACTCAGAAAGCCTGGGTGGCAAGAACAATGAAAATTTAATAGAATAGTAAAGGTTAAGATGTTTAGAGAATATAAACAAACCTGTTAGTTTCTAAAAAAAGAAATTAACATGAAACTTACAAATTTACGAAAAAGTCAAAATTTGT
>JAZSMW010000061.1:0-4266 GCA_045536095.1 Clostridia bacterium | reverse complement strand
TTATCCATTATTCTTTTTATAGCTTCATTTCGTAACTCGTTTAGTTGCTTTTTAGATACAAAAACACCATCTGTTATAAAACTAAAGTTGTTTAAATTAAAATTAGTTTCTGTTAATTTTGATAGTTGTTCTTTTGCCTGGTTTTGTGTTAGAGGCTGAGTTTTTGCTCTTTCACAAACATCTCCTAATACTTCTCCACTAATACTTCCAAAAATATATTTTAATGAAATTCTTTCTCCTGATAACGCTGCTAAACAAAAATCTACATTCAGTTTTTTAACACTATTCAAATAATTGTTTTCTTGTACACTATCTAAAATTAAATTAACATTTGTCCCAACTGGCACCACAGTTGTGGTGGTAATTTCATAAATATTGTTCTTTTTTTTAACATCGTATGCGGTTATTGTTGCAACTTCTTTTTGATTATTAATTAATTTTAAAACATCACCTCTAACAATTTCATGAGATGACTTTATTTCTAATATATTAAACTTCTTGCCACTATTAAAACCAACTACTTGTCCAATTTTAACACCCTTATGGTTTTGTATATTTGCCTCTATAATTTGATTGTTTCCATTTAAATAACCCTCAGTGTAGTCACCACGGTTAAATGCCTTTTTTAAATTATTTATGCTCCCAGAATTTACTTCAAAATTGTTATCTATAATTTTTCTATATTCTCTGGTAGTTGTTGCAACATACCCAGCACGGCGAAGCCTTCCTTCTATTTTAAAGCTATCAACACCACAATCTGCCAATTCTTTTAACCTTTTTGCCATGCAATTGTCTTTTGCAGAAAACAAATATCCTTCTTTTACTTTTTTGTTATCTTTATATGCTGAATATAAAAGGCGACAAGGTTGCAAACACTCTCCTCTATTACCACTTTTGTTAAATAAATAAGATGATAAATAGCAATTCCCTGAGAACCCAACGCACAGAGCGCCTTGAATAAAGCACTCAATTTCTATGTTTGTTTTTTGTTTAATTAGTTTTATGTCGTCAAGGCTTGTTTCTCTAGATAAAACAACTCTTTTGGCCCCCATGTCGTATGCCATTTGTGCACCCAAATAATTATTTATTGCCATTTGCGTGCTTGTGTGAATTTCTACATTTTTAAAATAGTTTTTTAATAAATAAAAAACACCAAAATCCTGAACAATAAACGCATCCACACCAAACTCTAAAGCTGTTTTTGCCACATTTAAAAGTTCATTCACCTCTTCATTTTCTAGCAAGGTATTTAACGTTAAATATGCCTTAACGCCGTGCATATGGCAAAACGCAATTGCTTCTTGAAGAGTTGTATCAAAGTTTTGTGCCTTTGCCCTAGCATTAAAATTTTTTGCACCAAAATAAACGGCGTTTGCACCCCCAAACACCGCCATTTTTAAACTTTCCATATCTCCTGCCGGAGAAAGTAATTCAATACTCATTTAACCTATTTCCTTGTTTTTTTCTTGTTTTTTATTTAGCTTTTTGTTTTTATTCTTTTTGTTTTTAAATAAATTAACCTTATTCTCTTTCCCTATTAATAATCTAAAAAAGTTTTGTCTATGCATAAACCAAGTTAAAAAGAAAATTGCAAATAAAAGCAAACAAATAGTAATATTTCCTCTAAATTTATACCCTTCTATAATTGTAAGCGTGGTAATAAAAATAAAAGATGCAAGTACTCCATATTTAAATATTAATAAATATACAAAACATATAACAAACATTAAAGGTGTCCAAAGTGGCTCTGCCACAGCAAACATACCAAATATACAAGCAACACCCTTTCCCCCTTTAAACTTATAAAATGCAGGAAAATTGTGCCCTAAAATTGCAAAAATTCCGCCAAAAAATAAACCAATGTATGCTAAATTTCCGCCATTTGCTCCGCCAAATATAAAATACCCCACAAGCGATGGTATTGCACCTTTTAGAGCATCCATTAAAAGTGTTAATAGGCCGTATTTAAAGCCAAACGTACGAAGCATATTCATTGTACCGGGATTACCACTTCCATGCTTTGTTATATCATCTTTTTTTAGCCGTGACAAAAACTTGGCAGAACTAAAATTGCCAAGTAAATAACCAAATATTCCCAGTAATATAAATTTTAATGCTATCATTTTTAATTGCTCTCTTCTTTTTTATCTCTAACAATAAATTTAATTGGTGTGCCTGTAAAATCTACCGCATCTCTAAACCTATTTTCAAGATATCGCAAATACGAAAAATGCATAAGCGACCCGTCGTTAACAAATAAAACAAATGTAGGGGGATTAACCGATGCCTGTGTAACGTATTGAATTTTCAATTTCCTACCGTTTCGATAAGGCGGCTCATTCGATAAAATTGCAGACGATAAAAGTTCATTTAATGCCCCTGTTGGTATTCTGCGCGATGAATTATCGTAAACCTTGTTTACCGTTTCTATAACGTCAAAAAGGCGCTTACCTGTTTGGGCAGATGTAAACACTGGAACAAAATAATCCATAAATGACAATTTTTGTTTTAATTCTGCAATATATTTATTTATTGTGCTACCATCCTTATTGTCAATTTTGTCCCACTTATTCATAACAACTACAGATGGCTTGCCCTCTTCGTGAACATAACCAGCAATTCTAACATCTTGTTCTGATATTTCCTCGGAAGAGTCCATAACAATTAATACTACGTCTGCTCTTTTTATTGCCTCCATAGACCTAATAACAGAATAGCTTTCTATTGTTTCGTTTTCAACTCCTCTTTTTCGCCTTAGGCCTGCTGTGTCTATAAGCGTATATGTTTGGCCATTATGCCTAAAATCTGTTTCTATTGCATCTCTTGTTGTTCCCGCAACATTGCTAACCACAACCCTATCTTCTCCTAAGATACGGTTTGTTATACTACTTTTCCCAACATTTGGCCTACCAACTATAGCTATTTTAATTTTTCCATCATCTTCAACAGCATCAACACGATTTCCAAAATAAGAAACAATTTTATCTAAAACATCGCCCAGCCCTTTACTTTGCTCACAAGAAATAGGGAATGGATCTCCAAGCCCTAAATTGTAGAATTCATAAGTATTTTCAACTTCAAAATTATCTAATTTGTTTACAACCAAAACAATTGGAGTTTTACATTTACGCAAATAATCCGCCACCTCGTGGTCATTTTGTGTAACACCCTCTTTGCCATCAACAATAAAAACTATAACATCTGCTAAATCTATTGCAATATCAGCCTGCTCTTTTATGTTGCCCTGAAAAACGTCGTTACTTTTAGCATCTAATCCGCCTGTGTCTACCATTCTAAAATTGTAACCACACCATTCTGCATCTGCGTAAATTCTATCCCTTGTAACACCTGGAGTGTCATCTACTATGCTAATTCTTTTGCCACAAATTTTATTAAAAAATGTACTCTTACCAACATTTGGTCTACCAACAACTGCAACTAAAGGTTTTTTCATTTTTATCTCCTATAGCATTAGAATAACACACATTATTTTAATTTTCAATTAAAACTTTTGTTTTTTATAATTTATGCCAAATATTGCTCTCTTTTTTTTTGATCTATTTTTCTTTTTAATAGTTTTGCTTTAGCCTTTCTTATTGCGTAAAAAGATAACAACGAAGAAACAAAACCTACAACCAACATTTCAAAAACCTTTAAACTTCCTAATGTTAAATAATATTCACCATATATGGAATATCTAGAAAAATAAAAAATAATTTCGGCAAAAATCAGCCCTAAAAAGTTTGTTGCATACACGTTTTGGGGAGTTTTTGCAAGAATTAAAAGAAACGATCCCAACGCAATTGCCAATGCAATATATGGTTGAAAAATTGCACTCTCGTATACATCAAATGTTATTAAATTGTAAATTATATTTAAACTAAAAGAAATTAAAACACAAACAAATAATTTAAAATATTTTTTTATGTTTTTAACTTTTGTTAATATGCAAATGCTAAAAATTATTGGCAAAATAAAACCCACCCATGTAAACGAAACACCTCTAATTTTAATGTGTGGCATAAAGTATAAAAATATAGAAATAATTATTAAAATAATTATATTTTTTTTATTTATATTAATTTTTTTATATACACTTTGCCCGATATCAAAACTAACCAATATTAATAATACACCTAATAAAATTAATGAAAACGTCATAATTACCCCTATTTTTTAGAAAAACAACGAAAATATTTTTATTTAAAATATTTAATTGTTTTTAATATTTTGAGTAATTATTTCTTAAATTATTTAATAACTCTA
>JAZSMW010000106.1:0-4647 GCA_045536095.1 Clostridia bacterium | reverse complement strand
TCCTATTAAAATTTCTTCGGTTTCGTGAATTACAAGCATAGTTAACACATGGCTCACATTTACTTTCGGAAGCGTTTCGGACCATATTGCAATAGCAAGCATACATGTTCCATAAATGTGTTCGGCAACGCTTTCGACCCTGTCTCTAGTAATTCCCCATATTTTCCAGCCAGACCTAACAACATCTTTAAGTTTGTTTGATAAAACATAATAATCTATTATTGTTTTTATTTTTTGTTCATCGCTTTTTAATTCTATCATTTTTTCCTACTTTAATTTATTTCTATTGTTTATTTGTTTCTTATCTTTATACTCAACCAATTTAATTGTTGCCCCCACAAAGCGTGCTTGTTTTACTATTTGCATTTTTATTGCTGCTCGTCGTATAAAAAAGTTGTCTACAACCTCCCATAAAAACACCCACGCAACTAAGTCAAAAATGTATGGCACCACAAAAAACACATTTAACAATGTTAGAGGAATATATATTCCAAAAGCAATTAACCCCATAATTAAAAGATATACACAAGTTTTAGAGTTTTTTTGCAGTGTTCTATAACTTGCTTTTATTTCTCTTATATAATGGTTGCTAACAGCTCTTTTTACTTCCTCTTCTTTTTCTTTGGTTGCATCCTTAACATGAAAATGCAAAGCTAACTCTTCTTTCTGTGGTATTGCGTCTGCCTTTTTTTCAACAAAATCTACAAACTCCCAATCTAGTACATTTTCGCCATCTAGATCGTAATAAGAAAAAATATCCTCATATTTTTCCGCACCAACATCTATTATTCCACGACCCTGATCGTCTTTGTCGTACTTTTCAGCCTCTACAAGTTTAGACTCGTTTATTTTTTTAAATTTTTTAAAGCTTGCAATCATAATTCTCCTTTACAACATTTGTTTGAATTTATTGTGGCCACTTTCTTTATATAATATTTTAAAAGTAATCAATCTTTTTGTCAATTAATTGTTTCTTATTAAAAACTCCTCTTTTGTGGTTAAAACCACTTTTTTATTTTTTCAGTGGTAATATTTATATTTTTCTTGTCATATAAAAAAGCCCCTGCAAAAGCAAGGACTCTTTATTATTTTATTTGCCATTTTTGTTTATTCATCAGATAAAAATATTTCAAGGTTGTAAACCTTTCCCGATTCTACCGTTAAAACAAAGTTGCCCTCCGTTAATGTTTTTTCTTCGCCATCTACAACAACTTTAATTTTTTGTAATTTAATTACAAATATATTTTTATTATTAATCTCTGTCTCTTGCAAAAATTAATACAAACCTTAAAAGCTCCAAAAGCGAAACTAGCATTGCTGCAACATAAGTTAGTGCCGCTGCTCTTAAAACAGCTTTTGCACCAATAACTTCCATTTCATCTAACGCATCCACTTCAACTAGGCTTGCAAGCGCTCTTTTAGAGGCATTTAATTCTACTGGTAATGTTATTAAAGAAAACAAAAACGACAATCCAAAAACAATAACACCACTCCACAAAACAATTTTGCCGGCTGGCGAATTAACTGCAAACCCCAAAACTAATCCCAAAAATATTAAAGGCCAAAGAAGTTTAGAAGATATGTTAGTTGCCACTGCAAAAATATTTCTAATTTTTAACGGTGCATACTTTTTTGCATGTTGAACAGCATGCCCGCATTCGTGAGCAGCAACTCCAAGCGCAGCAATTGTTGTTCCATTATATACATCATTAGAAAGTGAAATAACCTTTTTGCGAGGATTATAGTTGTCGCTAAGTTCTCCACCAATTTGCACAACCTGCACATCGTGAATATTGTTTGCTCTCAAAATTTTTTCGGCAACTTGTGCTCCATTTAAGCCTTTTGCTCCCAAAACCTTGCTATATTCGCTATAAGCCGAACTTACTTTTGCCTGAGCCCATATAGAAAAAATTATTGCAGGCAAAACAATTATCCCCATTAAATAATATTCCCAATACATAAAAAATCTCCTTTTATTTATTAACAAACATTGTCCATTTTAGCATACTTTTAAGTATGCTTGCAACATATGTTTGTTTTGCACTGGCCAAAAATGTTTTTGCTATCTTTAATTCTTGATCGGTAAACATTGCATGTGTTTGTAAAAGTTGTAAGGCTTTATTTGTTGCCTCTTTTTCTATTTTTAGGGTTGCAATTTTAGAAATAATTGCACTAAAAAAGCAAAAGAAACCCAAAGCGCCAACAGCAAGCGCAACATAAACATAACCAAAACAAGCAATAACTAGTGCCAAAATAACAAATGGCAATGCAAATTTTGATATAATATTGCTAAACTTTAAGTTTTTAGCATGTTTGTTCATTTTTTGCTTATTCTCTTTAAATTGAAAGGCATGGCCAAGTTCATGTGCACAAATTGATAACGAAGCGATGTTATTGCTGTTTGCATATTTACTACAAAGAGTTAATACATTTGATCCACTAAAGCTGTCATCAAATAATTTGTCCGAATACTTTATTTTTATGCTACCGTTAAAATAATTATTATTAATAAATTCAGCAAACTGAACAGGAGTGTCTCCCGTTACCGTGTTACTTGTTTTTTTGTATGTGTCTAATAGGTCGGCAGTTGAATTGTTGACTATGCTTAGCCCCAAAAGAATTAACAGTATTAACGCCAATACACAAATAATTATCACTGTCATATGCATATTATATTTTCCTTTTTATAAAAAGTCAAACTATTAAGTTTAACAAAACAATTCGGTTAACAAATATAAAAAAATAAAATAATACCAAAAATTTAACTTGTTTAAATTTTTAACATTCATAAATGAATGCTTCTTTGCTAAGAACTAGTGTTGGTGTTTTTTGGTTCGGGTGGGAATTGCATTCTATGTAAATAAATTTCCAGAATGCAATTTTTCCTACTGCATAAAAAACGCTCTTGCACTTTTGCAAGAGCGCCAATTAATTACATACCAAATTGATAATCTTCTATATTTAAAAAGTAATTAAACGATAAATCTTTATCTTCTAAGTTAGAGCCAGATATTAATGAAAAAGTAATTATCATTTCTGCCGTTCCAGATGCAGGTAATTCGGTGTAAGAAGAAAAGCTTACGCTTATGCAACCATCTATTGTTGCTGCAACTCTTATGTCTGAACTTTCAGCTGGTGATGTTGTGGTTTTTGCTTCTTCTCCAGAATAAAAATACACGCCCAGCTGACTTGTTGTTAAATTATTAATTACTAATTTTATTGTTTTTGGTGACGATTCTTCTAGAGTAGACAAATCGATAACACTATTTGAGGTTTTGTTGCTAGAATAATTAGCCGCACCAATCTTGGCCGCAGCATTATTGTTAACTAAAGTGTATATTTCAACATCTGCCAACCCCACATTTATAATTCCATCTAGCCTATTTGTTCCAAGCGGGGTTGCCACATAAACGCCAAAGCACATTGTTGCACATAATAAACATAACAATGAAAAACATGCTATTATGCTCTTTTTTTTCATGCATCCCCCTTTAAATAGACTTTTTCTTTTACAAATATTTTAACCTCGATTACAAATGATGTCAAACAAACATTTTAATTTTGAGCATTTTTTTATATATTATATTTTATTTCAATACAAAACAATTATTTAATATAAATAAAAATACTTTACTCCTTTGGTTTAAATTATGATTTTTTAGTTAATAATTTAAGTTAATTGGAGGTATAAAATGCGAGCTAATGCAAATGCACTAACTGAAATTAAACAAAAAATTGCAAACTTAAAGGGCAATCAAATAAACCTTAGTGTTAACAGGGGGAGAAAAAAAATAGACCAATTAAGAGGATATATAGATAACATATACCCTAGCGTTTTTACTTTTTTAACCAATGATAATTGTAGAGAAACTTTTTCTTATTTTGATGTGTTATGTGGACTGGTTGCCATTAGTCAAGAATAAATTATTGCCCAAATAATAACGAGTTTTTTAATATATACCTTTGCACTTAAATGACATTAACAAAAAAGCAATAGCTTTTGCTATTGCCTTTTTTAATAGTCGTCATCCTCATCGTCTTCGTCTTCGTCTTCTTCGTCATCTTCTTCGTCATCTGAATAATCGTCGTAGTCATCATCGTCATCAAAAGACTCCTCATCGTCTTCGTCTTCGTCGTCTTCGTCGGAAAGATCTTCGTCTATAACGTCTAAGTCGTCAAAGTCATCGTCTAATTCTTCGTCATCATCTAAATCTTTAACCGAAGACATATCGCCAACCTCTTCATCTTGACCATCTATTAATTCTTCATCTTCATCTCTGTTAACATATGCATCCCAATCGTCACTATTGCTATCATAGTTTGGGTCACTTGTTCTTTCAGACAAACATGCAGAACACATTACTTCATCTGGTTGAATGTAATTTGTTTTACATATTGGGCAAAGTTCTAGATCTAATTCATCAACTTCTCCGCCACCAACTTGCATTTCTTGTTTACAAACACTACAATAAGTCGGATCGTAGCCATGTCGTTCTGTGAGCCAAGGAGTTGGTTTCAAGTGTTGTCTTCCTAAGAACCGCTTGGCCTCCGACTTGTAATTTGTTTTACATATTGGGCAAAGTTCTAGATCTAATTCATCAACTTCTCCGCCACCAACTTGCATTTCTTGTTTACAAACACTACAAT
>JAZSMW010000047.1:0-3137 GCA_045536095.1 Clostridia bacterium | reverse complement strand
GGGTAGCAATATACACCAAATCCAAGATACGGCAATATAAAACTCTCTTCTATACTAATTTCTAAAAGTGAACACGCTTTGCTTGAACCATAGGTTTCTTTGGCATACTTTAAAACATCTTCTAATTCAAAGAAAAAATATTTGCCGGTCTCATAATCTTCTGGATGTTGATTTAATATCCAATGGGGAACCTTACAAGTTTTATGTGGTTTTAAAGTAGTGCCACTTTCTAGCAATGCGTCTTTTTCCTTTTTCCCTATAACTCTAAATACTCTCATATCAGGAGTATAACACATATTTAAACTTATTTCAATACTAAAAGAAAAAATACAAGTCATAAAACTTGTACTTTATTTCACTAGTTTCAAAAGGGATAACCCTTAACCTTCTTTTTTTATCTCTTTTTTTCTAATAATTAATTTATAAATTTCGCTAACAACAATAACAATTAACGAAGATGCTAAAAGTATTGCAAGCGTACCATAAGGAACTGTTGTTAAGTTAAGCAATACACTTAATTGTTCAACTTCCATAAATAACACTTGAAGTCCAACCGAACCTAAAACAGCAACTATAAAGAACCAGTTAGTTTTAATTGGTAACTTAAACACTGATGTTTTTTCGCTTCTGCAATTAAGAGCGTGAGCATTTTGCAAAAATACCATTAAAGCCATAACAAGAGTTCTTGCAACCACAAGGTCCATATTTAATTGCTTTGTAAAAATAACCCAAGAACCAAAAACAATTAACCCAATTGTTGCCCCCATTAAAACAACTTGATTTACCATAGATTTTGTAAACAATGATTCTTTGGTTGATCGAGGCTTGTCTTCCATTATTCCTTGTTCTGGCTGTTCTAACGAAAGTGATAAATCTTGAAATCCATCAGTTACAATATTAAGCCATAACAGCTGAATTGGCAATAGTGGCGTACCTGCACTAAATAACATTGCAAGCACAAAAAACAACACCTCTGCCATAGAACAAGAAAGTAAAAAGTATGCAATTTTTCTTATATTAGAATATGCACATCTGCCCTCTTTTACACCCTTTACAATAGAAGTAAAATTATCATCCATAATTATCATGTCGGCAGTTTCTTTGCTTACATCTGTTCCACTTCCCATGGCAACTCCAATATGTGCAGATTTAATTGCCGGACTATCATTAACGCCATCACCAGTTACTGCAACAAATTCTCCTTGTCGTTTAAGCGACTCTACAATGTGTAGTTTATCGGTTGGAGTAACTCTAGAAAATACAGTTTTATTTTTAACAAATTTGTCAAAGCTTGCCTCTCCCATATTAAAGTACTTTTCAACCTCAACTCCGGTTGCAACTTGAGAGTTGTCTTGTGCAATATTAATATCTTTTGCAATTGAAAGTGCTGTTAATGGATGGTCGCCTGTTATCATAATAACTTTAATTCCTGCCGTATGGCAATCGGCAATAGAAGCCTTAGTTTCTTTACGTACTGGGTCAATAAATCCAACTAATCCAATAAATGTTAAATTTTTTAAATCTGCATCAGAAAAATTGCTGTCTTTTTTTATTTTTCCATTTGCAAGAGCAATTACCCTATATCCACGCTTTGCAAGGTCATTATTTTGTTTTTCTATTAATTCCTTATCAATTTTTACTTCTTTACCGTTTACTACCATTTTAGACGAATATTCCAAAATCTTTTCTAAACTGCCCTTTGCCGTTGCATAATTTTGGTCATCTTTTTTGTAAAAAACTGCTGAATATTTATTTTCAGATTCATATGGTATTTGACTCAAAATGCTTATTTCTTTGGCGCCAATATTCATTTTTATGCCAAGAATCTTAAATGCAATATCAACCGAATCACCAAAACAATTTAATTTTTTACCATCTTTTTTTACAACAGCCTCATTGTTTATAGACCCAACCAATGCCAAATTGTATATTTCAGCTAAATTATCATTATTACATTCAACCCTTCCTTCCGCATTATAACCACTTCCAGAAACATTAAATTCATTTCCGCTAGGCAGTGCCACAATTTTTGCAGTTTGCTCATTTAAAGTTAATGTGCCTGTTTTATCGGTTGCAATAACTGTACAACTACCAAGCGACTCAACCGCATTTAAATGTTTAACCACAACATTGTTTTTGCCCATACGGTTAGACGCAACAGTAAGAGCCATTGTTACTGCAAGAGGTAATCCTTCTGGCATTGCAGAAACGGCCAAAGCAATAACCACCAAAAATATTTCTTTTATAGGATTTTGTTGTAATAACATTATAATAAATATCACAGCAGCCACTAAAACAATTAGTGTACTAATTTGCTTAGAAAATTTTTCAATTCTTATGTTTAATGGTGTTTTTTCATCCTTAACATCATTTAATTTTGTTGCTATTCCGCCTATTTGAGTATTTAAACCAGTTTCTACAACAACACATGTTGCCCTACCGGTTATAACAGAACTACCAGAAAACGCCATACACTTTCTGTCGCCAAGCGCAGAATTTTCTTTTGATGGAGACGTTTCTTTAACAACATTAATACTTTCTCCAGTTAAAAGAGCTTCGTCTACCGTAAAGTTGCTACACTCCAAAATTCTCATATCCGCACTTATTTTGTCGCCACTTTCTAAAAACACAATATCGCCAATAACTAAGTTATTGCTATCTATTAATTCCTTTTTACCATCCCTTAAAACCTTTGCTTTAACTTTTATCATATCAGATAGCGAACTAGCAATTCTCTGAGCCCTTTTAGATTGAACAGCACCAATAATTGCATCTATTGCAATTATGCCTAAAATAACAAGGCCATCAACTAATTCTCCAACAATAAACGAAAACATCATCGCAATAAGCAAAATTAGTATTATAGGATTAATAAGTTCTTCTAAAAGCATAACAATAAAACCCTTAGGTTTTTTATGTGGAAGAATATTTTCTCCGTACTTAGCAAGTCTATTTTTCGCTTCATCCGAAGTTAATCCATTCTTTGATGAATTAGTTTGCTTTAATGCAAAGCTTGCCGAATTACAATGCCAATTTATTTTTTCTATCTTTTTTTCTTGTTTTTTACCCATAACATATCTCCCACATAAAAATTTATAAGCACATGACATTCTGCAAATAAATTTTATTACATAACA
>JAZSMW010000014.1:0-18356 GCA_045536095.1 Clostridia bacterium | reverse complement strand
CCGCTTGGCCTCCGACTTAAACAGAATTAAAATAAAACAAAAAGAGAATAAAATAAATTAGTAAACACACACAAAAGGATAAAACAATGGAAAAGTTTGACGCAATTGTAATTGGCTCAGGGCACGCTGGGTGCGAAAGTGCACTTGCACTTGCCAGAAAAAATTTTAAAACATTACTACTTACCATATCGTTAGATGCGATAGCTTTTTTGGCATGTAATCCATCCATTGGTGGAACGGCAAAAGGGCACTTGGTTTGTGAGATAGATGCGCTTGGTGGAGAAATGGGTGTTAACACTGATGCAACAAGCATACAAATAAGAATGTTAAATTCGGGTAAAGGGCCAGCGGTTTATAGTCTTAGAGCGCAGGTAGATAAAAATGCTTATCATGCTAGAATGAAAAAGGTGTTAGAAGACCAGCAAAACTTAAGCATAAAGCAAGCCGAAGCAAAAGAGATTTTGGTGAGAGATGGCAAAGTTTATGGTGTTGTTACCGAGCAAGGAGAAACCTATTTTGCAGACGCTGTAATAGTTGCAACGGGTGTGTATTTAAAAAGCCGAATTATTATTGGAGAATATTCTAAAAATGTTGGGCCAAACGGTTTTGCTAGGGCCGAAAATTTAACCGATAGTATAATTAAGTTAGGCCATACAATAAATAGGTATAAAACTGGAACCCCAGCCCGCCTAAATGGTAGAACAATTAACTTTGATGTTATGGAAGTTCAAAATGGCGATGAAAATATTCAGAGCTTTAGTTTTTTAAGCAATCAAACCCCACAAAATGTGGCTTGCTGTTATTTAACCTACACCAACGAAAAAACGCATAAAATAATTTTAGACAATTTAGATAGGGCGCCAATGTTTAACGGAGAAATTTCGTCAACAGGCCCAAGGTATTGCCCAAGCATAGAAAGTAAAATTGTTCGATTTGCAGACAAAGACAAACATCAGTTATTTTTAGAACCAGAGGGCATGGGAACAAACGAGTATTACGTTCAAGGAATTTCTACCTCGCTTCCGGTTGATGTTCAAAAAAGAATGTATCCAAGCATTAAAGGTCTAGAAAATGCAATGATAATGCGTGATGCTTACGCAATAGAGTATGATGCAATAGACTCTACCGAACTTAAGCCAACGCTAGAAAGTAAGTTTGTTTCGGGGCTTTACTTTGCGGGCCAAGTAAACGGCACAAGTGGATACGAAGAGGCGGGTGCGCAAGGTATTATTGCGGGAATAAACGCGGGCTTAAAACTAGAACAAAAGCCAGAACTTGTGCTTAAGCGCAATGAGGCATATATTGGTGTGTTAATTGACGACCTTGTTACAAAGGGAACCAACGAGCCATATCGCATGATGACATCACGAGCTGAGTATCGCCTTATTTTAAGGCAAGACAATGCGGATGTTAGATTAACGGAGATTGGTAGAGATGTTGGGCTTGTATCGGATGAAAGATACAATAAATTTTTGCAAAAACAACAAGAAGTTCAAAAGGCAAACGACCTTTTAAACACAAAACTTAAACTAGACCAAACATTAATAGATTTGTTTGAACAAAATGGAGAAACAGCTCCAACGCAAGGGTTAACGGTTAAAAAGGCAATTAAGCGCAGTAAAATAGATATATTTGACATTAATAGCGCCTACCATATTTTTGATGGTATTAGTAGTAGGGTTTTAGAGTATGTTAACACCGAAGTTAAATATGAGGGCTATATTGCTCAAGAGGCCGACGACATTGCAAAAGTATTAAAGCAGGAAGAAATTTTAATTCCTGGCGACATAGATTTTATGAACTTAAAAGGTTTAAGAATTGAAGCGAGAGAAAAGTTAAACAAAATTAAACCGCTAAACGTTGGGCAGGCATCAAGAATTTCGGGGGTTAGCCCAGCCGATATTTCTGTTTTAATTATTTATCTTAAAACATTAAAAAACTAAAAGGAAAAACCATGATCAATTTGTTAAAAGGACTGTTTGATAAATACAACATAAAACACAATACTCAAATGCTAAGCCAGTTAAATATGTTTTATGAAATGGTTATAGAAAAAAATAAACAGTTTAATCTTACCGCAATAACAAAAAAAGATGAATTTGCAACAAAGCATATTTTAGATAGTGTTTTGCCAAACACATTAATTCCAAATGGCACAACTGTTATAGATGTTGGTGCTGGTGCGGGATTTCCGTCAATTCCACTAAAAATTATTAGACCCGACATTAATATTGTTATGCTCGACAGCCTAAACAAAAGAGTAAACTTTTTAAACGAGGTGGTAACAAACCTTAATTTGCAAAATGCAGTTGCTGTTCATGAAAGGGCAGAAGATTACGCACTAAAAAACCGAGAATGTTTTGATGTTGCAATATCTAGAGCGGTTGCAAGTTTAAACACTCTTTCAGAATATTGCTTACCATTTGTAAAAATTGGTGGTAGTTTTGTTGCACTTAAGGGAAGTTCGCATAAAGAAGAACTGGCCCTTGCCCAAAACGCAATTAGTGTGCTTGGTGGCGAGTTACAAACTGTACAACTTTTAAATGTGGAAGAAATAGACGGCGAGAGGGCTAATCTTGTTATTAAAAAAATAGCAAAAACCCCACAAAAATACCCTAGAGGTAAAAATCAACCAAGAATTAAGCCGTTATAAACAAAAAATATTCACATAAAAACAAAAAACGGTTGCATGGAAGCGTTGTTGTGTGTAGAATATATGTATACAAAATATAACAAAATTCTACAAAAACCACAACATATTGTGTTGTCAAGAAAAATACAATACTAAACAATAATTATTTTTTCATTTTTTTGTGGAAATGTGGACAACTTGTCCACATTGTCCACGAACGCCTAAATTTGCATAAAAATATTATAAATATAAATTAAAATGTATAAAAATTTTGATGTGGAAATGTGGATAACTTGTGAAACTTGTGCGTTTTTCTTTTATAATACAAACAATTTGCTTTTGTTTAACAAAATGTTTAACAAACAAAACCAGTAAATTGTATGCATAAAAGTTGGGGCAATTTGCATAAATCGCAAAAAGTTTAATTGGTGTGTTTAAATTTTTGTAATTAAATAAATATTTACATCTTGCACAAGATTAAAAAACAATGTACAATTGTTTTAGGAGTTATATATTAATGGATAATTTATTTTTACCCCCACTTGACGAAAGTTCGTTTAAAGAGGTTAGCCCAATAATGCTTGCATTTATTGGTGATGCAGTTCACACGCTTTTTGTTAGGGATCAGGTGGTTAAAAGCGGTAATTTAAAATTAAAAGACTATCATAAAAAGTCGGCAAATTTATGCAAGGCAAGTGCTCAGGCGCAAAAGCTAGACCAAATATATTCTTTACTTTTGCCAAACGAGGTAGATGTGGTTCGCCGAGCGCGAAATGTTAAGGTTAACACCATTGCAAAAAACTCCACTTTAGAAACTTATAAAAAAGCAACAAGCTACGAGGCTTTAATTGGTTACCTATATTTACAAGGTAACTTTAAGAGGCTAAAAGATGTGCTTTAAATATATAAATTAACAAAAGGAATAAACAAATGATTATAGAAGGAAAAAACTCTGTTTTAGAGGCGCTAAAAAGTGGGCTTACCATTAACAAGCTTATGGTTCAAAACAACTTAACCGACAGCATGAGCAATAATATAATTAAGCTGGCTAAAGATAAGGGCGTTAGAATAGATTTTGTTAGTAAAGAGGTTTTAGATAAAAAATGTTCTAACCGTCACCAAGGTTTTGTTTGTGACACAACCGAGTTTAAATATGGCGAGGTAGAGGATATTTTAAACAAGGCTCAAAGTTTAAACGAAGACCCATTTATTGTAATTTTAGACGGGGTAGAAGACCCTCACAATTTTGGCGCAATAATTAGAACTTGCGAGTGTGCTGGGGTTCATGGAATTATTATTCCAGAGCACAGGGCTTGTGCGGTTAACGATACAGTGGTTAAAACCAGTGCAGGAGCAACGGCAAACACAATTATTGCAAGAGTGAATAATTTAAATAACATAATAGATATTTTAAAAAAGCAAAACATTTGGGTTTATGCACTAGAAACCGGTGGCGAAGAGTTAACAAAAACAAACCTAAAGGGCGCCGTTGCAGTTGTTGTTGGCAGTGAAGGTAAGGGTGTTAGCAGGCTTACTAAAGAAAAATGTGACGGAGTTGTTAGCATTAAACTTAAAGGAAAAATAAACAGCCTAAACGCTAGCGTTGCAACTGCCGTAGTTGTGTATGAAATTGTTAGGCAAAGAGGTTAAAAAATTGTTTGAAAATTTAACAGATGAAGAAATTTTGTTACAGTATAAACAGGGCAACGAACCAGCCCTAGATTTTTTGCTTAACAAATATAAAAGTCTTGCAAGCAAAATTTCTCGTAGTTATTTTTTAGTGGGTGGCGAAAGCGAAGATCTTCTTCAGGAGGCAATGCTTGGGCTTTACAGTGCATGCCGAAATTTTGAAGGCAAAAAGCACGCAAGTTTTAAAACATTTGCATCGCTTTGCATAACAAGGGCAGTTCAAACGGCAGTTAAAACTGCAAATAGGCAAAAAAACAAAATGCTTAACGAAAGTTATTCGCTCACGCATCAAGGAATGGTTAACTTACTAGAAAAAGATGAGCAGGGCGAAGATGTTTATTTGTATATTCCATCTTCTGAGCCTGCCCCAGAAGATGCACTTATTAATTGGGAGCAAACGCAAAATTTTAAAACAATGCTCGAAGAAAACCTTTCTAAAAAAGAAACACAGGTTTTGGGGTGTTATTTAAAGGGAATGTCTTATGCCCAAATTGCAAAAACTCTTGGAGAAACCACAAAAAGTGTAGATAATGCAATTTCTAGAACAAAAAGAAAACTACAAGAGGTTTTTGCAAAAATTAAAGACGTTAGTTAGTTTATTAAATTAAATTTCCTTGCTCTTAGTTGAAATGTTTTTTTGTGGCTTTGCTCATATCTGTTTAAAGTTTAATGCAATTTTTAGCACTTATAAAAATTTAACATTTATTAAAAATGATTTAAAAATTAATTTAAACTTACAAAGAGAGGGAATAATAAAAGGCATTATGTACATTTACATATTGCCTTTTTTAAATTAAAAATTAAATAAATATTTGCAACAATTTTGTTGTGATATATTGCACCATTTTATAATGGGTTAAATTTATTTGTTTTTGCCTGAGCTATTTTTGTTTGGTTCATAAACTTTTTGAGTTAGCGATTTTTTGGTTTTTATTAATTTAGCAGTTTTTTCGTTTTCGCCGGTGGTTAATTGTGTAATTGTTTCTTGTTTTTCTTGGGTGTCGTTAACCTTTTCTAGCGTATATAAATTAAATTTTTCGCCGGGACGCAACCCCTTTTGCAAGGCAATTAGTTGAGCAATTTCAAAACTGTCGGGGATGCTAATAAATTGAAGCTCGCTTGCTGGGACTCTTACACCAACAGAAACCAAATTAGAGCAATTGCTAGGGTGAATTCCTCCTAAGCAATCGGCAAAAAATGTGGTTGTTGCCCACCAAGCCATGTTTCCGCCAGATTGATAGTTTAAATACTCTTTTAATGTTTTGGGCTTGCCTCTAACAAAAGCAAGGCTTGCATTTAAAGTGTATTTTTTTGACGATATTGGTATTAACGCAATTTGTGGCCTTTGGGAGCATAATTTTTTAATGATTTTTTTTGCATTTTCTATTATTGGCTTTTGTTCTTCTTTGCTGTACATTTTATTAATTTTGCTAACAGCAACTCTTAAATAATATTCCTCTTTTGTTTCGCCAACTAAAACTGGCAAAGGAGTTTTACCCTGATTTAATGGCCCATGAAAAAGCCTTTCGGGAGATTGTTGCATTGCGTAATATATAGAATTTGCACCAGGGCTTGTGTAATATATTGCCGAAGGTTCATCCGATTGGATTTTTACAAATTCAGAAACCCCTAAATCTCTTTCCAGCTTGGCAAGTTCTTTCCCTAAAACGCTATCATGGTTTTTACTACTACCCAGCCCATGTTTTTTAATGCTTGACAAATTAAAACCATTAAATGAATGAGTGACAAAGCCTTCATCAATAATGTTTCTTACAAAAGCGTCTTGCACGCTTTCATTACGCCTCATGTTTTTGGGCTCTGAAATTTGAAACGCAAGGCGACACATTTCTTCATAAGGATAAATTTTAGAATCTCTAGTTGATATATAATATGTTAAAATTTTCCCCATAACGGATTGGATTTGATGAATGCTTTTAAGATCTTTTACCATTTGTTCTAAAAAGGTTTTATCTGAAAAGATTTTATTTATTGTTTTTGCCAATTTTTTCATGCTTTTATTATAACATATTAATTTTATTTTTGTATAACTAAATTAACAGCATACATTTAAATATTAATATTTTATTTTTAATTACAAACCAAATCTGTATGGAGGGCAAGAACTTCTGGCATCCTCAAAAATTTTTTCTACAATACGCTCCAAATTTTTTTTGTGGGCAATTAAATCTTGTATGGCATTATCAATAACTTTTGCTTGTGGTGATTGTGTACGTATTGCTTGCACATAAAGCCCTTGTAGCCTTTTTAAATTTTCATTAACAGTTGCGATTTCTTTTTCAAGAATATCGGAAATTTCTTGTTTATTCATATTTGTTCTCCTTTAATTATAAAAACACTTTAAGTGTATCATGACATTACAATTAGGTCAATACTTATTAAAATTAACCAATGTAAATAGTTTATTTTGTTTAATTATTTTTGATGTAATTTGTTTTTATATGAATTTTTAAAAGCAACTTGGAAACAATAATATTGTTTAAAAGGAGCAACTATGAATTTTAATGAAAGCAAAACAAAAGAAAATTTGGCAAGAGCGTTTATTTCGGAGTGCATAGATGGGGCTAGGTATCAATTTATGGCAAAGGACGCAAAGGCAAAGGGATATGGGTTTATTAGCAACAACTTAAAAATGCTTGCAAAAAACGAAATGGCACATGCTGGAGTGTTTTACAATTTAATTTTGTGCGAGGGCAAGCAGGGTGAATGCAAAGAAGATTTTGGCACACAAAATATAGATTGCTGTGCAGGTCTTCCGTTTACAAATTATGTAATTCCGCAGTCGTTTAAACTTTCGGGAGAAATAGAAAAACACGAAAGTGCCGAGGTGTATAAAGAGTTTGAAGAAACGGCATTAAGAGAGGGCTTTAAAGAAGTGGCAAAGGCTTTTCATCACGTGTTGCAAGTGGAAAATTGTCACCATTTAATGTTAGAAGAAATTTACAAAAAAATGCAAAGTGGCAAACTATATAAAATGCAACAAATTAATAAGTGGAAGTGCTCTTATTGTGGTGTGGAGATAGAGGAGAAAGAGGCTCCAAAAACATGCCCACTTTGTGGCTATGAGCAAGGTTATTTTAATGTGCCACTTTCTGACGGCTAAAATATTGTTATTTTTTGTGAATAACAATTGCCCTAAGTGTTAATAATTTTAAAGGGGAAAGAAAGAATGCAAGGCTTTTAAACTTTGCATTCTTTTTTTTGTAAGAATTAAGTTAACAAATTGTTAAACGTTTTTTAGTTAACATCTTGGTTGGCTGGCGGAGTTTTTGTTTTGGCTTAAATGGTAATTATACCCATTTGTTATGGAAACATCTATTGCATGGTTAAAAACCTCACCATAATTTTTTTCTAAAATAGAAGAAACATCACTGTGCAAAATTATTAACCCATCTTCTATTAAAAGAACGTTTAGGTTTTTAACACTTAAATCATACGCCAGAGAGGTTACATTTTTTGAGAGTTCTTTTTTTAGGGTTTGCAAAAATGTGAAGGAATCGACATTTTTTACGTGTGGGAATGTTGTTATTATTTTTATTTTATTTTTATAATAATAAACTATTGTAGGAAAAATTTTGCCGACCTCCTGGCAATTTTTTTCCGTAATTTTGCCGTTTTTGCAATTTTGAGGAAAAATTTTGCCGGCTGTTAATTTTTTAAGTTCGGCTTTGTCTTGCGGGGTAAGACAATCTTCGCACAAGTGATCTTCTTCAAAAAATAGTATATTTTTGTTTATGTATATGTATTGTTTGTTTTGCACGGTTTGCTTTGAAATTATGTTTGATTTTTCAAGTTTATTTAAAATCGTCCTAAGAGCTCGCTCTTTAATGTTTAAAATTGGTAAATCGTCTAGCACTTTTTTGATGCTTACCCACATATATTTTTTGCCGTTTATATTTTTAAAACATGTTCCGTTTTCAATAAACTTTAACAAATAATCTAGAATTAATGCCTCGGTTAAGGTTAGGTTTAATTTAACCAAAATTTGTTGGCTAAAATTAAAAATATATTGTCGCATATGGCCCCTTTTTTGTTGCTTTTGTAAATAGAGTACAACATAAATTTGTAAAAAAAAATACCTCCATGCCAAAGTTTTTTAAATTTCAACATAAATTGGACGCCATGAGTGGCATTAAATATAAATATTTGCTTAAATTTTTTGTGTTATGTAGAAGGGAAAATCGTATTTACAGAGAAAATATTCTCGGATTAAATGCGATTACCGCCCAAACCCAAGCACCAACTTTGCGGTTTGCAAAGAAATATTCATTTTAATGAAGATTTAAAAATTTAACCCACTTAAATTTTTTGGTGTTATTTCGTAAATATATTGCAAAATGTTGCCAGCTGGTGTATAATAAAAGTTAAGGAGAGAGCCATGAAAAAATTTATAAAAATTTTAATTGTTTTAGTTATTATTGTGGCGCTGGTAACCGGCATTTATTTTATATTTTTTAGAAAAAGCAATAATAATGACATATATGCTAAAATTAGTCACTTTAATTATGAGGTTGTTAAAGATGATGTAAAAATTGTGCCAATAATAAATGAAACCATTGCAGAAATGATTTTTGTTATAAACCTTAACAAATTTGATATGCCAGCTCAAAGTGAGTTTTTAACAACTTATCAAAAAACCTTATCGGCTTATTCGTCTGTTAACGAAGTTGTTTTATCGCAGGGGTTAAGCGTTAACAAAACCAACACAAAAACATACATTAAACAACTTAAAAGTGCAGAAGAAAAGTTGGTTAAAATTTATGAAGAGGGTTACAACTATTATAAAAATCATTACTTAACAGCAATCACAGCAACAGCTAAAAAAACGTACATTGTTAATTTTTGCAACATTTTTAAAGGTGCATTGGCAGAATTAAACAACATGTATTACAATGCAGGCAAGGCAATAATTCTTGCAACAAACAACACGTTAGATTATTCAAATGCAAACAAGCTTAAAACAGATGCGCTTATTGAGGCAATTAATCAGTATGTAAAAGAATATTTAACTAAGGCAGAAACAAAAACCATTTCAAAAGAAAATTTAAATGAGTTAACAATTTCATTTAATGCCATTTCTTTCGAAAACTATATAGCAAACAAAAAAGTGTATGATAACTTGTTTAATCAAAGGGAAAACATTAACACATTAGAATTGTTACAAAAACACTTTGATAAAACAATAGAAACATACATTTCAGAAATACAAGATGAAACACAAAAGTCGAACGTGCAAAATTATTACAACTTGGTTATAAAGGGTTAAAAATATGAAGAAAATAATTTTATGTTTAGCAATTGTATTTTGCATTTCGGCAGTGTTTACCGGTTGCGATAAACTGGGAGAAAAATATTGGGAAGACACTGCAAATGCATGTGAATTAGTTTTTGGAGTTAATAAAGAAAATGCTCCAAATAACAAAAACTTTAATGAGGCATATAACATTGAGTTTAATGAAAACTTAACCACAATAATGAGCGCTGGTTATGGCACTCAACATGCCGAACTTACAAACGTGTTTGCTCCTCTTTTTAACTCGGCAATATATTATGCAAAAAATTATTATGCCGATTTTAAAATAATACCAAAAAACAACAATAAGGCTTTAAAATCAGCAATTAAAAACGTTAACGAAAACATAGATGAGTTTGAAGATGATTTAGAAGATTTTATTGAAGAAAAACAAGAGTATGAGTTTT
Source organism: Clostridia bacterium (assembly GCA_045536095.1). Classification (GTDB taxonomy): domain Bacteria; phylum Bacillota; class Clostridia; order Christensenellales; family UBA1242; genus HGM11367. Next base: position 8,317 of record JAZSMW010000014.1, on the reverse strand, counting down.
GGCTAAATAAAGGCGTGCAAGAAAATGGAATAGAAACGTATGCAACTTCTGGGCAAGAAAATGCTAGGCTAATTCAATTTAAAAGAGAATATATAGAGTTAATTAATAGTGCATATAATTTATCGGCAAGCCTATTTAACGCAAGAAAAGTTGGTTATTACACATTTGCAAATTATGGCGATGAAAAACTTGTTTTAAACGATGCAACAAATGACGTTACACTTGCAATTAATGCAACAAATTTAGAAATTATAGAAAATGCAATTACAATTGTATCAGAATATAATGCAAACAAAATGGCAACCGAATATGAGGTTTATTGGAGCGAAGCAACCGACTTTTATAATAACGTTTTAGTTCCATACAAAAACGGAAAATTAACAATTAAAAATGATGCTAAAACAAATTTATATAACTGGAAAAACATGTATGACATGTTTGTTAAAGAACAAGAACAATTAAAAAATGTTTTATCTAAATTTAGTGTTAAAAAACTATCGGAATATGGCAACAATGCCGAGGAGTTTGCACAAAAAACAAACAATGTTCAAAACGGTGTTTATGCAGAATATTATTTAAATTTTTATAAAAAAGTTCAATTATTAAAAAGTTATACAAGTAACTTGTTTGCATAAAAATTAAAGGAGGTAAAATGGAAGAAAAAGAAACAAGAGAATCTTTATTTTCGCTATCTATTTACCAACTAAGAAATAAAGCCAGAGATATGGGAGTTAAATCTCCAACGGCTAAAAGGCAACAACAACTCATTGAAGAAATTTTAAAAATTCAAAATGGAGAAATGAGTGCATATAAAAGCAACATGGGTAGGCCTCCAAAAAACAAGGCAGCGCAAGATGTGTTAAATGGCATATTAAGTGAAAACTTGGCAGCTAAGGCAAACTATGAGCATAGCGTAATTTCTCAAAGAGAGTTATGTTTGGCAGATGCAGTAAAAAATTCGCACACATTTGAATTTATGGGTGTGGTAAGAATTGGGAATGGTCAAAAAAAATATGTTAATAATTACCTTGGCGGCAAAAAGTATGTTTTGTTAGAAGGCATGCAAAACCCAATCCTTGAAGGTGATTTGGTTTTTGGAACGGCTAAAGAAGATGTTGGCGATTTTGGAATTGTTGTAGAATGTAAAAAATGTAACTTTAACAAAAGTTCAAGCAAATTTAAAAAAGACCAGTTAATATCAACTTTTGAAACATATAACGATATGTATAACTTTGTAAAAAGTCACAACTCGCCAAACAAAATAGTTGTTGAGGCAGAAACAAACGGGTTGCCATATGCATCAAGTCAAGGCGAAATGTTTTTGTACACAAATGAATGTGCCGACATTGTTGAAACATATAATATGCTATTGGACGTTAAAAATGCAGTAAATAGGGCAACCGAAAATAACATAAATTTTTGCTTATATTTACTAAACGCAGAATATTTATACTCTATGATAAGCATGTATTTTTCTGCAAATGGGCAAAATGGAGAAGTTAATGCAGGACAAATTTTTAAAGAACTTTTAAGTTTGGTGGAATCTTGTCCTAATGCAAGCGTTGTTGTGATGCAAAAAGAAAAAAGCCCAAGAAATAGTTATTTAGACATAATACTTAATAAATATTGCACAAAAATTTAATTTACGCTTTGAAAATTTAAACAATTATGATATTTTAATTATTAGAAAAAATTTCATTTGGCACAGTTTTGTGCCATTTGTAATTTTAAATTTAATGCTATTGGGTAAAATATTCACTAGCTAAGGAGGTCAACTTTGGAAAAAAAGAATAAAAGGTTTAACCCTTTTTATATTGTGTTGCTATGTGTTTTGCTTTTAATGTTTGTGTATATGGGCACATCTACCGGAAGCAATGCAGGAGAAGAAATAACCTATTCAGAAGCAGTTGTTTTAATTAGGGAAGAAAAAATTTCTCACGCGTGGAGCGAAGATGGTTATTTTAGATTAAGGCTTAAAGAAGGTAGCAAGGTAGAAGACGTTAAAAATTTCCCTGCAAATGCAGATTATAATTTTACAATAACTACAAATGCAGAGTTAGAAATAATAACACAACTTATTACAGCAACGCTTCAGGATGAAAATCCAAACAATAACATTTTATATGAATCTACTGTTGCGATAGATTATTGGTCTTATATAACACCTGTTTTGTACGTTGGTGGAATTATTCTATTATTTGTTTTCTTATTTAAAATGATGAACAAGTCTAACGGCGGGGCAATGAATTTTGGACGTAGCAAAGCAAGGCAAACAAACAACATTAAAGTTAGGTTTACCGACATTGCTGGTGCAGATGAAGAAAAAGAAGAACTTGCCGAGATTGTTGAATTTTTAAAAAATCCTAAAAAATTTACTTTGCTTGGTGCAAGAATTCCAAAAGGTGTGCTTTTGGTTGGTAACCCAGGAACAGGTAAAACTTTGCTTGCAAGAGCTGTTGCCGGCGAAAGCAATGTTCCGTTCTTGTCAATAAGCGGATCCGACTTTGTTGAAATGTTTGTTGGCGTTGGTGCATCCAGAGTAAGAGATTTGTTTGATCAAGCAAAAAAGAATGCTCCATGCATTGTGTTTATAGATGAAATAGATGCGGTTGGTAGGCAACGTGGTGCTGGCCTTGGTGGTGGAAACGACGAGCGTGAACAAACACTTAACCAACTTTTAGTAGAAATGGACGGTTTTGAGGCAAACGAAGGAATTATTGTTCTTGCAGCAACTAACCGAAGTGACGTTTTAGATCCAGCGCTTATGAGACCTGGCAGATTTGATAGGCAAATTTATGTTCATGCACCAGATGTTAGGGGTAGAGAGGGAATTTTAAAAATTCACGCAAGAAATAAACCTTTAGACGAAGAGGTGGATTTTAAAACTCTAGCAAGAATAACAAGCGGGTTTACCGGTGCAGATATAGAAAATATGCTTAACGAGGCTGCAATTTTGGCAGCGCGTAACAATCGTGCAAAAATTATTATGGAAGATATAACCGAGGGGATTAACAAGGTTATTATGGGTCCACAAAAAAAGAGTTTGTTAATTACCGAAAAAGATAAAAAAATTACAGCATACCACGAAAGTGGACACGCAATATTGGGTAAAAAACTTAAAAATTGTGAAGAAGTTCAAGAGGTTTCCATTATACCAAGAGGTATGGCTGCAGGCTACACAATGAGCAGGCCAGATAGTGATGATAACCACATGACTCTTGGAAAACTAAACGATGAAATTGCAATGATAATGGGTGGCCGAATTGCTGAAGAAGTGTTTATGGATGATATTTCTACTGGAGCATCTAACGACATTCAACGTGCAACCGAAATTGCAAGAAAAATGGTTACTCAATGGGGCATGAGCAAAAAGTTTGGTTTTATGAATTTGTCGGAAAGTGAACAAGTGTTTATTGGCAGAGATTACCAAACAAAAAATAATTATAGTGACAAAACTTCTGCCGAGGTTGATGAAGAAATTCAAAAAATATTAAAGTACAACTACGATAGGGCAAAAGACATAATTGTTAAAAACAAAGACATTTTAATTACTATGGCAGAAATTCTTTTGGTTAAAGAAACCATCTACACCGAAGAGGTAGATTTAATTATGGACGGAAAAACCAAAGAAGAAGTAGTTGAAATAATGGACAAAAAGCAGGCAGAGCAAAAGGCAAAAGATCAAAAACGCAAAAAAGAACAAGAGGCTGCGCTAAGAATTCAAGAACTAGAACAACGAGTTAAAACTGCCGAGTTCTATTTAAAAAATGGTAAAATAACCGAGCAAGATTATAAAAAAATTGTTCAGGCAAAAGAAGATATGATTGCCGAAATTCAAAGAGAATCCGAAGAGGCTGATGCAAACAAGCAACAAGTTGAAGATAGTGTGGAAACTGTTGAAGAGGCTGAACAAAAAGAAGATAAAAGTTTAAACAATGCAGAAAATGGTGAGGTAGACAACAATGAAGAAAATTAGTCAAATTATAGCATACTTTCTTTTAGGTGCTGTTGTTGTGGGTTTAATTTTATGTGCAATAATAAAGGTAAGTTACAAGCCAGAAATAAGTGGTTTAACTTATTCTAATGGTGACAGAATTGAAATTTCGGTATCTGGAACAACCATGATAGATTGCAGTGACGAAAACATAAATTACGAAAAGTTTAATAAAATTTTTAATAATTCATTTAAGCTTACAATTTTATATTCATTATTTTCTGGACATTTAAACGATGAAGTTAATGTTGACGAAAAAATTACCACTAACAAACCTACATTTGTTGGTTATAAGGTAGAGTTTATATATGCTACCGAGCAGGTTTTAAAAAATAATGGTAAGGAAGTTGCACTGTATGAAAACTCTAACAAACCAATTACCTACACAAGCATAGTGTTTGATGTTGCCGAAGATAAAGGTTTAACCGAAGTTACAATGTACTTAGAACTTTCGGGCGGAAAATTTAAACCAGTTAAAACCATTGCAAACTTTGACAATCTTTACACTTACATTTCAGAATTAAGTATGTTTGCAGAAGAAGAATAAAAAAATTAACACCGCAACTTTAAATAAATTTAAAGTTATGTACATGAATAAATTCAAGTATACTTTTGTTAAAACAAAAGCGATGTTTTTTGGAAAAATGCAGTTCTAATTTTAGAATTGCATTTTTTAAATAAATTTAGCACAAGGTTATGTGGAGCTGTAAAATTATAAATGTAAATTCGCTTGCTTATATACGCTTGAAAAAAAAATAAATATGTAGTAAACTATATATAAAATTAAAGCAAGGGCAAAAATGGAACAAAAAATAGATTACAACAAATTAATGAAACAGCAAATAGAAGGGTTTAATGGTGTTAAGCCTAATTTGTTGCTACACTCTTGCTGTGCACCATGCTCTAGTTCGGTCATACAAAAAATTAGTCCGTTTTTTAATGTGACTGTTGTTTATTACAACCCAAATATTTGGCCAAAAGAGGAATATTTAAAACGAAAGGCCGAACAAATTAAACTTTTAAAAATTTTAAATATAAATTTTTTAGATACCGAGTATAACGAGTTAGATTTTATGGAAAACATTAAAGGTTTAGAAAATGAAAAAGAGGGCGGGGCAAGGTGTAATAAATGTTTTTTAATAAGGCTTAAAAAAGTGGCAGACCTTGCTTTAAAAAATGGGTTTGATTATTTTGGAACAACGCTAACGGTAAGCCCACATAAAAATGCGGAAGTAATTAATAAAATTGGTAAAAGTTTAGAGCAAACAATTAATGTTAATTTTTTGTTTAGCGATTTTAAAAAAGAAAATGGATATTTAAATTCTATTAATTTAAGCAAAGAATATAACTTATATAGGCAAGATTATTGCGGTTGTTTATTTAGTAAAAAAAATGAGGAGTAGCTAAAGTGGTTGAAAAAGCAAAAAAGGAACACACTCTTTTAAAAGTAATATCATTAATATTTTTTTGTTTAATAATTGCCATATGTAGTGTAATTATCTTTTTTAACTTTACTCACACTTATCACGACGTTGTTGGCCCAAGCATGCAACCAACATTAAATATGACAACAACCGATGCCGTGTTTGTAAGCAAAATAAAATCTTGGGGGCGAGGTGACATTATTGTTGCCAACCGTAATTACGGCATAGAGGGAGGCTCTGAAAAGCTGGTTATAAAGCGAGTTATTGCCCTTTCTGGCGACAAAATTAAAGTAGAACTAATTGAGGACGAATATAAAATTGTTTTAATTAAAGCAGGTAGCGACCAAAGCGAAGTTTTAAATGAGCCATACTTGTTGGGAGATTATTCAACCAATGCCAGCTTGTTTAATAAGTTTAATAAAATGGTAAAAGAGCAAGCATTGGTTTTAGACCAAGATGGTTTTTTGTTAATAGAAGAAGGCAAACTTTTTTATTTGGGTGACAACCGTGCAGAAGGGTGCATAGACTGTTCTAATTATGGCCCAATGCCAAAAGAAGCAGTGCGTGGCAAGGTGGATTATATTATTTATGGCAAAAAAAATGTTGTTGGTCAAATTATTAAGCAATTTTTTGGGTGGGGCAAATGAGAGTTAAACAGTTAGAACTTACAGATTTTAGAAATTATACCCAAACAAAAATTGATTTTAGTGATGGGTTAAATGTTATTGAGGGTAAAAACGCCCAGGGTAAAACAAACTTAATAGAGGCAATTTATTTTTGTGCTGTTGGCAAAAGTTTTAGGGCTAGCAAAGAAAAAGATGTTATAAATTGGCAAAAAAATATTGCAAAAATAAAGGTTACCCTACAAAAAGAAATTGGAAATAAAACCATAGAAATAATTTTTTCTAAAAATCAGAAAAAAACAATTAAAATAGACGGTATACCAATTTTTAAAATTGGTGAATTAATGGGTGAACTTAATGCCGTGTTTTTTGCCCCAGACGAGCTTAAACTTATTAAAGAAAGCCCAGAAGACAGGCGTAGGTTTATTGATATTGCTCTTTCGCAGGTGTATAAAGACTATTTTTATTCGCTAAACAAATACAATAAACTTCTTTTAAGTCGAAACAAAACGTTAAAAACATACACGCAAGATCAGTCGCTAGAGCAAATGTTAAACATATATAATTCGCAAATGGCATTTCTTGGTTTAAAAATAAAAAAGTATAGGCAAAATTTTATTGCAAAACTTAATCCATATGCAAATATGGTGCACGAATATATAACCGACAAGGCAGAAACAATAAGTCTGGATTATGCGGGCGTGGAGGCACAAACCGAAGCAGAGTATGAGGAAATGTTAAAAAAAGACTTTGAAAAAGATGTTAAACTTGGATTTACCAGTTATGGCATTCATCGAGACGACATTAAAGTTTTGGTTAATGGAATAGATGTAAGGAGTTTTGGAAGTCAAGGTCAGCAAAGAACTTGTGCTCTTAGCATGAAATTGGCAGAGTTAGAAATTATTAAGCAAGACACAAAGGCTGTTCCGGTACTTCTTTTAGATGACGTTTTAAGTGAACTTGACGATGGTCGTAAATTAAAACTATTAAAGTTTTGCTCTAAGGCTCAAACGCTACTCACTTGCACAGAGTTTAATTTTAATGTTCAGGCTAATCACATTGTTGTAAAAGACGGAAAAATTGTGTAAACAAACCAATTTGGTTGTTAAAAGTTTTAAAAAAATTTAATATATATGTATTGGGGGTAAATTATGAACGTTTTATTAACTGGCGGGCTAGGATACATAGGCTCGCACACGGCAGTAGAAATGCTTGATGCCGGCCACAATGTTATTGTGGTAGACAATTTAAGCAATAGCGACAGGCAGGTAAAAGATAAAATTGAAAAAATAACAGGCAAACAAATTTTGTTTTATGAGTACGACTTAAAAAATATAGAGCATTTAAACAAGGTGTTTGAGCAAAACCAAATAGACGCGGTTGTGCATTTTGCAGGGCTAAAGGCTGTTGGCGAAAGTGTTGAAAAGCCTCTTGAATATTATGAAAACAATTTGGTGAGCACGCTTAATTTGTTAAGGGTTATGAAACTTTTTGGCACAAAAAATTTAGTGTTTAGTTCTTCGGCAACTGTTTACGGAAAAGCCGAAAAAATGCCACTAGAAGAAGATTTTCCAACCTCTGCAACAAATCCATACGGAAGAACAAAATTATTTATTGAAGAAATTTTAAAAGATTTTGAAGTTGCAAATCCAGAGTTTAACATTGCAATACTTCGTTACTTTAACCCAGTTGGTGCCCACCAAAGCGGGCTAATTGGAGAAGATCCAAAAGGCATTCCAAATAACTTAATGCCATATATTTCTAGAGTTTCGGTTGGGCTACTTAAAGAACTTTCTATTTTTGGAAACGACTACAACACAAAAGACGGAACTGGTGTTAGAGATTACATACACGTGGTTGACCTTGCAAAAGGGCATGTGGCATCGTTAAAAAAATTGCAAACAAATTGCGGGCTTGTAATTTATAATCTTGGAACTGGCACTGGTTATAGTGTGCTAGACATGGTTAATGCCTACAACAAATGCTGTGGAGGAAAGGTTAAATATAAGTTTGCACCAAGGCGTGCTGGCGACGTTGACATTTGTTATGCCAGCCCTAATAAAGCATTTAGAGAACTTGGATGGAAAGCAGAAAAAACATTAGAAGAAATGTGTGAAAGTTCTTATAACTTTCAGGTTAAAAATAGTTAAAATAACCACAAAAATGAGTTTGATTAAATAATAAGCATTGTACCACGGTATACAGCTTTATTTCCTATAGAATATTGAAACACAATGTTTGAGTTTTCTGAATAGAAAAAAAATTAAACAAAAAAG
>JAZSMW010000097.1:0-3411 GCA_045536095.1 Clostridia bacterium | reverse complement strand
TTTGTATTATTGCATAAATAATAAAACAAATTTACCAACATATCCTGCTTTTTTTGTTGATGGCGTTAGTAGTGTTGATCTTACAGAATTTGATATTAAATATTGTGTTCATCCTTTGTTTTTTATGCAGGTAAATAATAGTGTAAAAAAAGAAGTTTATAACAAAATATTATCGTGCGTAAATTCAAACATGGTTGTATTAGATGCATACAGTGGTGCCGGAGTGCTTAGTGCTATGATTGCCAAAAAAAGCAAGCATGTTTACGCAATAGAAATAGATAGGTCTGCTTGTGATGCCTGCGAGCAAATTATTAAAATAAACAAAATTAAAAATATGTTATCTATTTGTGGTGACTGTGCTGTTGAAATTAAAAAACTATTAGATAGCACAAGCATAGATGTTGTTGTGTTAGACCCAGCAAGAAAGGGGGTTGATGAAAATTCGCTAGTGCAAATTTTAAATGCCCAGCCGTTAAAAATTATTTATCTTTCATGTAATCCTGCAACGCTATCAAGAGATATTAAAATTTTAACCAAAAACAATAAGTATAAAATAACACTTATTCAACCCTACGATATGTTTCCTCAAACAAGCGAGGTAGAAACATTATGTGTTTTAGAAAAAAATTAATGGAGAGAAGAAATTATGTGGCAAAGTAGAACAAAAGGCCTAATTGGTGAAGATAACGTTAACAAACTAAACGGCGCAAAGATTATTGTATTTGGCGTTGGTGGTGTTGGTGGACATGCAATAGAATCGCTTGCAAGAGCTGGAGTTGGAACTCTCACAATTGTAGATAAGGATGTTGTAGACATTACAAACATTAACAGGCAAATTGTTGCACTTTTTTCAACAGTAAATATTTCAAAAGTACAAGTAATGAAACAGAGGTTGTTAGACATAAACCCAAACATTAAGGTAACTGCAATTCAAGAGTTTGTAACAGAAGAAAATCTTTTTAATTTTAAATTAAATGAGTACGATTTTGTTGTTGATGCAATAGACAATGTTACAGCAAAAATTGCAATTGCTAAGGAATGTTTTAATAATAACATAAGGTTAATTTCTTGCATGGGAACTGGAAATAAATTGTGCCCCGAAATGTTTGAAATTGCCGACATTAATAGTACTAGCGTTTGCCCATTATGCAAGGTTGTAAGAAAAAAGTTAAAAGAATTAAAGGTAAATAAATTAACAGTTTTGTATAGCAAAGAACAGCCTGTAACTTCTGGCGAAAGAACTCCTGCTAGCATAAGTTTTTCACCTAGTATTGCAGGGATAAGAATTGCAGAATATGTTATAAAACAGTTATTAAGTATTTAAAAGCGAAAAGGAAAGATTTTTAAAATATTAGAGTGGCGGAGTATGGAAGAAATTGAACAAAGTTTAACAAAAAGGTTTAAAAGTGATATTTGGCGTAAGTTTATAAGGGGAATTAATAAATACCAGATGCTCCAAGAGGGGGATAAAATAGGTGTTTGCATTTCTGGTGGAAAAGACAGCATGCTTATGGCACTGTGCTTTAAACATTTGCATAAATATTCTAAATTTAAGTTTGATGTAGAATATATTGTTATGGATCCAGGTTATAAAAAACAAAACCTAGAATTAATTAAGGAAAATGCAAAAATACTAAATATAGATGTAAAAATATTTAATTCTCCTATTTTTGATGTGGTTGATGAGGCTGGTGGTTCGCCTTGCTACTTGTGTGCAAGAATGCGTAGAGGATATTTATATAAGTTTGCACAAGAACTAGGTTGTAATAAAATTGCACTTGGTCATCACTTTGATGATGTTGTAGAAACAATTCTTTTAAGTTTGTTTTATGGTAGTGAATATAAAACAATGATGCCAAAGCTTAAAAGCACTAATCATAAAGGAATGGAGCTTATTAGACCATTGTATTTGGTAGAAGAAAAAGATATTATAAATTGGAAAAATTATAACAACTTAACATTTTTGCAATGTGCTTGTAAAATGACAATTGCAAACGAACAAAATAGTAAAGAACTGGAATCTAAACGCAAAGAAATTAAAGAATTAATTAAAACCTTAAAACAAACCAATCCAAACATAGCAAAACATATTTTTAGTTCTATTCATAAGGTAAATTTATCTACCGTTATTGGCTATGTTCAAAATGGTAAAGAAATTTCATTTTTAGACGAATATTAATATTTATGCGTTGGTTTAAATAATTATGCAGTTGCAATAAGGGTTGTATAAGAGAAAATTGCTAAATAAAAATACACAATAATTAACCATTAGGATAATAACTATTGTGTATTTTTTTAATATACATTTTTATATAAATAATTAAGCTTTTGTTGTTTCAATACTGCCTTTTAAAGAAACGCTCTCGTTTTCGGAAATAGGGTAAGCCTCAACTGTTTCGGTTACAGATGATTGTGCCACAGTTTTAATGGCTTGCGAGCCTTGTTTTTGAACCTCTTGTTTTTGTTCTTTTGTTTTTTTGCCATCAACAAAGAGTTCTTTGGATTCTGAAATTTTTTCAATAACACCATTTTTTGCATACATAAAAGTAGTAGCTCTTGATTCTGTTTCTTCAACAGCTTCATTTAAACCTTGAGATGCAACGAATTCTGTAGTAGAACATTGTCTTTGGCTAGGTAAATATTCGTGGTCTATATAATGAAAAGAGTGGCTTTTGCAGTAAACACCACAATGTTTAATTGCTCTGGCATTTTGTTCGCTAGGACCTTCAAAATGCATAGTTGCAGAAGGATCAAGAATCATTTCATCTAAGTTTAAATAAACCGAAGTTAAATTAGGTCCATACGCCGAGATTGATAGTTTGCGAGAATGTGTTTGTTTTTTTCTTAAAGATAAAATTTCTTTTGGATGTTTGATTTCTGACTCGCTTTCTGTTGTAACTGTTGATACAAAAAGTATATCCTGTGCAATAGAATCTGGAGAGTATTTTTGAGACCAAGATGTAAAACCAATAGAACTAACTGCACTTACGGTTATAAATCCATTTTCTTCTTCAACTTCCATGTGCCCGCGACCGTTATCTATAAAGTTAGGACTATAATTATAAAAGGTTGAGAAATGGTCACAAACCTTGTCAATATATGCTTTAATAATTTCTTCAGAAGATGCATTTGCTGCGACTTGGAGTTTTCCTATGGATGTAGACTCAACATGCCAATTTTCGGGACGTATAGAGTGTTTGTTAAAAGCATCTAAAGCTTTTGTTTTTTGTTCTTCATTTGGGTTTGAATTAATTCTGTTATAAACAGCTGTTAACGTTTCATTTAATGTTTTCATATATTCTCCTAATAATAGCAGAATAACAAAATATAATAATAAAGTCAAAGAAATTACAAAACTGCTATAGAATAGTTAACAAAACATGGTAAACATAACATAATGCAAAAAATGTT
>JAZSMW010000030.1:0-18682 GCA_045536095.1 Clostridia bacterium | reverse complement strand
GAATTTAATAAATAAATTAAAAAACTATATTAAACAAATATTTACTACAAACTTTTTAGACGTGAGCGAAAATATTTTGCTTTATATTTGCGGGAATGAGGCGTTGCCAGATCCGCTAGATCCCGAAGAAGAACTTGCACTTTTAGAAGAAATTTCTATGAACAATGAAGTTGCAAAACAAAAATTAATTGAACATAATTTAAGGCTTGTGGTTTATATTGCAAAAAAATTTGAGAACACTTGCTTAGAAATGGAAGATTTAATTTCTATTGGTGCAATTGGATTAATTAAAGCGGTAAACACATATAAGTATGATAAAAAAATTAAGCTTGCAACCTATGCTTCTAGGTGCATCGAAAATGAAATATTAATGCAACTAAGAAAATTAACAAAAATTAAAGCAGAGGTTAGTTTAGATGAACCGCTAAGTGGCGATGGTGACGGAAATGAACTTTTGCTAGAAGATATTTTATACGATGAAAAACAAACGCTAGGTAAAGACATGGAACGCACAAGCGAACAGCAAATTTTGTGGGAAATAATAAATAAACTTGGCGAAAGAGAAAAAGAAATTATGATAATGCGATTTGGGCTATTGGGAGGTGAAGAAAAAACTCAAAAAGAAGTTGCCGACGAATTAGGTATTTCGCAAAGTTATATCTCCAGAATTGAAAAGAAAATATTATGTAAAATGAAAAAAGATTTAAAAAAGGTAATTTAAAAATTTAATAAAAATGAATAAAAACTTTTTGTTAGTTCATCATAAATTCACAAGGAGATAAAAAATGGCTAACAAAGTTTTTGTTTGTGGTGTAGATACAAGCGCGCTACCTAAATTAAAGGCTTATGAAATAGAACTTTTATTAAAAAAAGTAAAAGACGGCGATGAACTTGCAAAAGAGCAATTTGTTGTTGCAAACCTAAGGCTAGTGCTAAGCGTTGTTCAAAGGTTTTATGGCAAAAAGGACAAGGCAGACGATATGTTTCAGGTTGGGTGTGTTGGGCTCATGAAAGCAATAGACAATTTTGATATGAGTTTAAATGTTAAATTTTCAACATACGCTGTGCCTATGATTATTGGTGAAATAAAAAGATATTTAAGGGATAACAACTCAATACGTGTGTCTAGAAGTTTAAGAGATATTGCTTATAGGGCTCTTCAAACTAGAGAGTATTTAACTAAACAAAACGGAAAAGAACCAACCGTAGAAGAAATATCTAAAATGCTAGAACTCCCACCTAAAAGTGTTTCGTTTGCATTAGATGCAATAAGTGACACAATAAGTTTAAACGAGGCAGTTTACGACGACGGAGGAGATGCTGTTCATATTTTAGATCAAATTGCAGACCCAAAAGGAGACGACGACAATTTAAACGAGGTATTGTCTTTAAAAAATGCTTTAGCAAAACTTGACAAAAGAGAAAAAGAAATTTTATTATTAAGATACTTTGTGGGAAAAACTCAAATAGAAGTATCGGACGCAATTGGAATATCGCAAGCGCAAGTTTCTAGGTTAGAAAAAAATGCAATACAAGAAATGAAAGAAAGTTTTAAATAATATATAAAAGCAAATAACATTTTTGTTGTTTGCTTTTAAAATTTATTAGTTACATATCAATCAAAAAAACATTAAACCACGGCAAAATGTTTGACAATTGCTATTAATCAAAGATAAAATTAAATGACACTAAAAAACAACAACAAAAGTTAAAGATATATTTTTAATACATTTACGGAGAAGTTATGAAAAGAACGAAATTATTTCCATGTGCAGTTCTTCTGGCTTTGTTAATTGCAATTTTGGGTGTTGCAGTATACGTTGCAAAACCAAGCGAAAATAAAATTACCGCAACTGTAAAAATTAACGCATCAAATGCTCTGGTACACATAACTGCATATTTAGATACAATAGATCCAAATAATATAATTTCAGACACATTAATTACAAGAAGTGGAGGAACTTTAGAATTAAATACACAACTTGTTTTTGATTTATCTGAGGTAAACACCGAAGAGGAAATGCAAGCAGCATCTCAAAAAACCATTGTTTTAGAAATAAACAATCAGTCAAATAAATCTTTAGGAGTTTTCTTTACCACAAAAACAGAGGTTGGTAAAAAGGCCAAATTAACCGACATTGCAAAAACAAAAAACTTACAACACAATTCACAAAACTTTGCAACGGCAACATTTGATGGGTATAAAGAGATTGCTTCGTTAGAAACTGGCTCTACATCATTTGTAATATCGTTAGACGATAAAGAAATGGCAGATCTAGAAACTCCGTTTGATGTAAAATTAATAATAGAAGACTTTCAAAGTGCTTTAGTTTCAAATTAATAATTGTTAAAAAATATTTAAGTTACAATAAATAAGAAACATATTAGAGTTAAAAAACTAATATGTTTTTTTTCTTGTAAAAACCAATAATGTTTGATACAATTAAAGCGGAGATAAATATGGAAATACCTAAAGAGTTACAACAAATAGCCAAAAAATATATAATTTTAGAAACCAGCCAAATAATGCAAATTAAAAAGGGGACAACAAAAACTACGTTTAATGACAAAGGAATTAATAACTACGAAATGTCTTCTGATGCAATGCTGGTTATTTTAAGTGACCCTCAAATTTTGGATCAATTGATATACATTTTAAATAATAACAACAAAAGCATTATAGAAATGGGTAAAATTGTGTATGGAGATATTTCTCCGCTAATAAAAATTTCAAAGGCAGATTTTGCTATTAGTTTTTATAGGCACTATAAGGCAGGCGTTTTTAACAATTTAGAAAACATACAAGAAATATATGAACAAATTATTGGAAGTGTTAACCCATATTTAGAAGAACAAAACGGCAACTATGAAATTGCGGTAGACGGTGTTGTTCGAATAATTAGCCGTAGTGTGTTAATAAACTTTTTGTTAAAAGATTATAAAAATTACAATTTGAAAGAAAGTTTTGAGTACAATGGTTTAAGTAAAAATGAGTTTTTTTACATTTTAAAAACATATATAAACACAGAAAAATTAACCGAAAGATTTATTTTTCCAGAACATACAGGTGGTTTAATTGAAGATATAGAGAAAGATGTGTATGCAAATACAGAATATTTTAATAAATTTATAAAAACAGATGATGAAAACCTTTTGCAGTTTGAACTGTCGGAAGAGCTTGTTAGTTCGGTAATCGGAAACATGCCAGAAGGTTTAACAAAGCTAGAACAAAGTATTTATGTTTATATTAAACTAGCACAAACATTGACGTACGATGCCGATTTTTATGGGGCAAACCAAACTGGCGATGAGGCAGAAAAACATAGAAACATTAAAAGATTGCAAACAATTACACCAAACAATTCACAAGTTGTGTGCTACGAATTTACACAGCTGTTCGCAAAGTTTTTGGCTAGTCTTGGCATTAATTACCAAATAGTTGGAAACAATAGTATGGAAGACCTTTATGGAATGGATCACACTAGTTTGAAGTTTAGAGTGGGCAATACACTTGTAAATGCCGATGCGGTAAGTTCAATTTTTGGAAGTGATATGTATTATTCTAAAATAGGTGGTGCTTTAAAGGGGCTTGTTTGTGATAATGTGGACGATGCCGAAATTGCAAAATTTAATATGGCATATGAAAAAGTTTATGACTATATAAAGCAAAATGAACCAACTGTTTATATGCAAGACGATGCGTTTGTTAAATTTAAAGAGTTGTATTTTGGCCTTACGTCGCAAGCAAGTGTTCCGCTTCAAGAAAAAATAGACATTTTAAGACAACAGTGCTTGGCACTAACTATGCCAACAATGGACACTATTGCTCACATGGTGCAAGCATCTAAACTTGTAATGTTAACAGAGAATGGAGAAAACCGGTTTGAACGTTCGGTTATTAGCCAAAGGGTTAATGGCAAAATGCATCCGGTTATGATATTTTCAATTGCCACCAAAAATTTTAACGATGAAACCTCACAAGTAGATTATTATTTATTTAACCCACAATTAAAAATTTTTGAGCCAATAACTAGCCATCAATTAGAAAGTGGATTTTCTGGCGGAACTTTTGTTTATGTTGGAACGCAAGAACACAAAATTCCTAAAATAAAAGGAGAAATTCATGTTAAATAAATTAAGAGAACAAAACTTAAAGTTAATTAAAAAATACGAAGCCGAAGGTGGATATAATTTAATTAAACAAAATTTAATTTGCAGTATGCTTAAAAATGATGACTGCTTTAAACAACTTTCGGTAGAAGAGGCATATACACTTTTAACCGACTTAGGAGTAAAGCCAGAAGAACTAAAAAATGTATATATAAAACTAACAACAATATAAAAAGAGGGCACACCTCTTTTTTTAATATTAAACCATATGCTCTTGACATTTTGCCACATAACATTTATTATATTTTTATGAAAAATTATGACCTTAGCCAGTATGTTTTGCGCTCTGGCGATATTATTATGTTTCCGCTAACAAAGCAAGAACTTTTAATTTTAGATGGCGGAAAAGAAGACTTTGAAAACTACATTAAAATGCCATATATTGCAGGAATGCTTTGCGGTAGTAGTTTAAACCAAATAATAGAAAGCACTAATATGGAAGATGATTACTGGTTTTTAAATTCGCTTTGGGTGGTTGCACACATTCCGTCTAAAGAAATTTTTGGCACAATTAGGTATAAAAACTTAAACGGAACAAACACAATTATTAAAAACATTACTGTTTTAAGCGATTGTCAAGAAACTTATTTACAAGCAACCGAATTATTTTATAAATTTTTAAGTGTTAATAATTATCAAAATATAGTTATACAAAATGAAAAGGATGTTATATGAAAATTGCAGAAAATTGGAAAGATTATCAAATTATTGCAACTGGCGACGGCGAAAAACTAGAAAGATGGGGGAATGTAAAACTTTTAAGGCCAGACCCGCAAGTTATTTGGCATGCTAGCAAAAAACTAAAAAACGAAAAAGACTTAAATGCTCACTACATTCGAGAAAGCACTGGTGGGGGCTATTGGAATAACTTAAAACCAATGCCAGCCGAGTGGCAAATACAGTATGGTGAATTAAAATTTTTAATTAAGCCAATGGGGTTTAAACATACTGGGCTTTTTCCGGAACAGGCTGTTAATTGGGATTTAATGATTAATTTAATAAAGTCTGCAAACCGCCCAATTAAAGTGTTAAACTTATTTGGTTACACCGGAGGGGCAACTGTTGCCTGCACATATGCTGGGGCAGAAGTTACTCACGTAGATGCAAGCAAGGGTATGGTAGAAAGATGTAAACAAAACATTAAACTTTCGGGGCTTGAAAAAATGCCAATAAGATATATTGTAGACGACTGTGCCAAGTTTGTAGAGCGCGAAATTAAAAGAGGAAAAACATACGATGCAATAATTATGGACCCACCAAGCTATGGCAGAGGTCCTAGTGGAGAAATGTGGAAAATAGAAAACAATTTGTGTGACTTTGTTGCATTGTGTTCAAAAGTTCTTTCTAAAAATCCATTATTTGTTTTAATTAATTCATATACAACAGGTTTACAACCAATGGTTTTAAAAAATATTTTAAATATGAATTTTAAGGGTGGACAAACCGAGGCATACGAGGTTGGCATAAAAACAAGCGAAGAAGGAATAACCCTTCCTTGTGGAGCCAGCGGAATAAAAGTTTTTAGTGAGGAGAAAACATGCAAAATTTAAATGTAATTTATGAAGATAACCATATTGTTGTTGTTTTAAAACCGCAAAATGTTTTAAGTCAAGGCGACGAAACTGGAGATGAATCTCTTTTAGATATGGTTAAAAACTATATTAAACAAAAATATCAAAAAACCGGAAATGTGTATGTTGGGCTTGTTCATAGGTTAGATAGGCCAACTGGCGGAGTTATGGTTTTTGCAAAAACAAGCAAAGCGGCAAGCAGGCTTAGCGAGCAGTTAAAAAACAAACAATTTTCTAAAAAATATTTAGCCGTTGTTGTTGGAACTCCAAAATATAGTAATGCAAGATTAGAGCACTTTTTGGTTAAAGACGAACAAAACAACACTGTTAGAGTTTGCCCAAGAACGGTGGCTGGGGCAAAACAGGCAATTTTAGAATATAACACAATAAGTAGTATCGGTGGAGTAAGTTTGTTAAATGTTAAAATTTTAACGGGCAGAAGCCATCAAATAAGGGTGCAAACATCGCAAATAGGAACTCCAGTTTTTGGGGATACAAAGTATGGTGGAGATAGTTTGGCCAAGGGGCATAATTTAGCGCTTTGGGCATACGAACTTGAATTTGTTCATCCAACAACAAAACAGCCAATGAAATTTAAGTATGTTCCACCAATTAAAACAACACCATGGAATGTTTTTGAAAAAGAAATTATAGAAATTGAGAAAAGCATATAACTAATTAATAACTATATTAAAAAAAATGAAACACCAAAAAATGGTGTTTTTTAATGCAATTAATAAAGTTTTATTTTGGTCAACCAAAACACAAATAAAAAAACTCTGCAAAAAATGGTTTTTTAAAATGTTTTTATTGTTGTATAATAAAAATATGAAAAAAATAGATAATATTGAATTTTTTCAAACAGATACAATTACGCTTGCTAAAAATTTAATAGGAAAATATATAGTAACAAACATAGATGGCAAAGAGTCCATTGCACAAATAACCCAAACCGAGGCATATTTGGGAATAAATGACAGCGCTTGCCACACTTATAAGGGTAAACACACTAAACGTGTTGAGCCAATGTGGCAAAACGGCGGAACAATTTATATATATTTGTGTTATGGACTGCATTATATGTTTAATATTGTAAGTTGCAAAGAGGGGCAGCCTGAGGCTGTTTTAATAAGAGCAACTAAAGAGGCTGTGGGGCCCGCAAAACTTACAAAGTTTTTAAACATCACAAAAGAATTAAACGGGCAGAGCATAGTTAATAATAACAGCATTTCTATATGGGATGACCAAAAAAAATATTCTTGCAAGGCTCTTGCAAGAATTGGCATAAATTACGCTTTGCCAAAAGACAAAAACGCAAAGTTAAGATTTGTTATTTTTAAATAAGCACCATAAAGGTGCTTTGATTTTTTTTACAAGTTATTAAGCTCCAGAATTTAATTTTATCTTCCACTTTCTTTTTGCGCTTTATAATTTTTAATTATAAGTTTTAATTCGTCTAGTTCGTAGCCGTGGCAATTAGATTTTGGAGAAGATTCTATAGCTAAACTTAAAAAATTTTCGGTGCTAATTTTTTGCTCACCACATTCAGGTGTTAAAACATAGTGTGGGTCTATAAATAAAATGTTTTCTCCAAGGTCGGTAATAATGTATGTTTTTTGGTCATGACAAACACAACCAGTTTCTGATGTGTGGTAAACGCCAAGAAGTGTTTTAAACAATAAAAAGTTTTCTGTTCTTAAAACCTTTTTTGTTTCTAATATGCAATATTTGCATGATCTTGCTCTTGGCATTTTTTTAATTTTGTCTAAATATGATTTTCTCTTTGCAAAAGCAATTAGTGAAGGGTTGTCGTTATACCCTAAATATTGAACTGTATATTTTTTTGGTGCCATTTTTAGCCTCCTATTTTGTGAGTGTTGTGTTTTTTATATGTTTTATAAATGAAAGGATTTCGCAATTTTCAATTGGTAATTGTTTATATGTTTCAAACTCAAAAAATATAAAGTCTTTTGTGTCAATTTTTGCTGGTTTTTTAATTTCTTCATATTTTTTGCCATCAATTCTAAGCAAAATATTATTGTTTAAATCTGTAACCAGAGTTGTATTTCTTGCTATGCAAACATTGCCAATTTCGTCCGAAACAAATTGAGCAAGTAGGCAAGAAAAGAATTTAAAATTTTTTGATTCGCCAATATGTTTACATGCAATTATTGCAGACTTTGTGCCATACATTTCTTTATTTTTTAAATATTGTTTAGACTTAACATAAAGCAAAACTTTTTGTTTAATTGAAAGGTTTTTAAAGTCATACATTACCAAATATTTAAACTTCTCTGCATTTGTGCGCATATTTTTCTCCATTTAAGTACGTCAATTATAGTACAACTTTTATTTATTGTCAACATACCTTTTTTGTATAATTTAGTAATAATCAGTTAAAAATAAAGCCAATTTAATATTTAGTGTTTGACATTTTTTTTGTGGCGTGGTATTATACGCATGTATGAAAATAAATAATGTTGTGGTCGTGAATAAATTTTAGTGTGAGAATCTCGCACAGTTTGTTTATGTGCCATATTAAATAACATATTCAATGTGGCATGTTTAATGCCACATTTTTAATTAACATAACAAAAGGAGAAAGTATGTTAGAAAACAAGTATAATTTTTTACAAACCGAAAAAAAATGGCAAGATTTTTGGCAAGAAAAGGGGGTTTATAAGTTTGATAAAGAAGATAAAATCAAACCTATCTATTCAATAGACACTCCGCCACCAACCGTTAGTGGAAAAATTCACATTGGTCACATTTTTAGTTATTCGCAGGCAGAATTTGTTGCTCGTTATAAACGTATGAGAGGGTATAACGTGTTTTACCCTTTTGGGTTTGACGATAACGGTCTTCCTACCGAGCTTTTAGTAGAAAAAGAAAGGGGCATTAAGGCCTATACCTTGCCAAGAGAAGAGTTTACAAACATTTGTTTAGATGTTGTAAATAAATATGTAGAAGAGTTTAAAAACCTTTTTATTCGCATGGGGAATTCTGCCGACTGGTCGCTTAAATATCACACAGTTAGCCCAGAAGTTCAAAAAACAAGCCAAATGTCATTTTTAGATTTATACAAAAAAGGCAAGGTTTATTATGCCGAAGCTCCAGCTCTTTGGTGCACAAAATGCCGTACCGCAATTGCTCAATCAGAGTTAGAAACAAAAGAACTAGAAACAACATTTAACCATTTAAAATTTTATGTTGAGGGAACAAATGACTATTTAGAAATTGCAACAACAAGGCCAGAACTTTTGTGTGCGTGTGATTGCGTTTTTGTTAACCCTGGCGACAAAAGGTATGCTAATTTGGTTGGCAAAAATGTCATAGTTCCACTTTACAACTTTTTGGTTCCAATTATGACAGACGATAAGGCCGATATGGAAAAGGGAACGGGTGCAGTTATGTGCTGTACTTTTGGTGATCAAACCGATACTCAGTGGTACAAAAAATATAACCTAGAATACAAAGTTGCAATAACTGACGATGGCAAAATGACCGAGCGAGCAGGTAAATATGTTGGGCTTAAATGCACAGAGGCTAGGGCACAAATAATTGAAGATTTAAAAGAGCAAGGCCTTTTAATTAAGCAAGATCCGCTTGTTCACCAAGTTTCTGTTCACGAAAGATGTGGAACAGCAATGGAAATTAACCTTAAAAAGCAATGGTTTATAAAAACCCTTGAAAATAAAGAAGAATGGCGCAAAAAAGGCGATGAAATTACTTGGTATCCAAGCTTTATGCAAGCCCGTTATAACGACTGGGTAGATAATTTAATGATGGATTGGTGCATAAGTCGTCAAAAATACTTTGGAGTTCCGTTCCCTGTTTGGTATTGTTCCGATTGTGGTGAAATTATTGTTGCCAACAAGGAAGATATGCCAGTTAATCCACTAACATCAAGCCCTAAACATGCTTGCCCAAAATGTGGCGGAAACAACTTCACTCCAGAAACAGATATTATGGACACATGGGCAACAAGCTCGGTTACTCCACAAATTAACTGTAAGTGGAATGTAGATGACGAAACATACAAACGCTTAATGCCAATGAGCTTAAGGCCAAACGCTCACGATATTATTAGAACATGGGATTTTTACACAATTGTTAAGTCTTTCTATCACTCAAATCAAAAACCATGGGAAAATCTTATGATTTCGGGGTTTATTATGGCTGGTGCTGGTGAAAAAATTTCTAAGAGCAAAGGCAATGCAAAAAATGACCCAATTAGTTTAATAGACACATATAGTGCCGATGTAACTCGCTATTGGACAGCAAGCGGAAGCCTTGGTAGAGATATTATTTTTAGTGACGATCAATTTAAAAATGGTCAAAGGCTATTAAACAAGTTATATAATGCAAGCAAGTTTGTTTATACATTTATAGAGGGTTATACGCCAAAACAAGTTGACCTTTTACCAATGGATAGATGGCTACTTTGCAAGTTTAATGCATGCCAAGAAAACTTTATTAAATATTTTGAAAAATATGAAGTTGGTCTTGCAATGGGTGAACTAGAAAGTTTCTTCTGGAACTTCTGCGATAACTATGTAGAACTTGTTAAAAACCGTTTATATAAACCAGAAATTTACGGCGAACATGCAAAAGAATCTGCACAATATGTTTGCTATCATGCATTGCTAGGAATGCTTAAAATGTTTGCTATTTATATGCCACACGTAACCGAAGAAATTTACCAAAACACATTTAAAACAACAGTGGGAGAGGTTTCAATTCATAAACTTCAAATATCTCCAATTGGTGAATATTTTGACAAAGATATAATTCCAATGGGCGATGAGGTTGTGGCAATTGTGTCTAAAGTTCGTCAAAGCAAGTCAGAAAATAAGGTATCGTTAAAAACCGAAATCGACACAGTTAAAGTTGGCACAAAATACAGTGAATTTGTTGCAGAGTGCGAAGCAGATATTAAAGCCGTTATGAGCATAAAAAATTTAGAAATATCAAGTGGCGATTTTGTTGAAATTGGTAATTTCATATTTGAAGAATAATAAGATTAAAAAAAGAGGCCAAAGTAAATTTGGACTCTTTTTTAACCAGTCTTTGTCATGGGCTAAAGCATTTTTTAAATTTGCTTTGAATTTTTGCTAGCATATGTTATATTGAAAACAAAAAGGGAGAAACTATGAAAAACAAATATTCAAAACTTAAAAAATATGATCAAATGCATGTTTTAAAATATATTGATGAACTTTCTAGCACCGAGCAAGCCGAGTTGTTTGCACAAATTGCAAATTTAGATTTTTCGTATTTAGATGAGTTGCAAAAAAAACTAGATGCAGTTGATACATCTGCTATAGAGCCAATTGAGGCACTCACAATTGAGCAAATTGAGCAAAACAAACAAGAGTACGAAAGAGTTGGTGTTAAGGCAATTCAAAATGGCGAGGTTGGGGTTTTGCTTCTTGCGGGTGGCATGGGCACAAGGCTTGGCTCCGACAACCCAAAGGGAATGTATAATATTGGAAAAACCAAAGAGGTTTATATTTTTCAAAGGATTTTTGAAAATCTTTTAGACGTTGTTAACAAAACTGGTACTTACATTCCATTTTTTATTATGACTAGCGATTTAAACGACAAAACAACTCGAGAGTTTTTACATGCTAAAAACTATTTTGGTTACGATCCAAACTACATAAAATTCTTTGTTCAAGATATGGCTCCTTGTGTTGATTTTAACGGAAAAATATTAATGCAGTCTAAAAGCAAAATTGCTACATCTCCAAATGGAAATGGTGGCTGGGTTGCGTCTCTTTTAAATAACAAAGAGGCAAAAGAAATGTTAGAAAAATCTAATATAAAATGGTTGAACTTTTTTGCTGTGGATAACGTTTTGCAAAGGGTTGCAGATCCAGTTTTTGTTGGTGCAACAATTTCTTCGGGCTGTGAGGTAGGTGCAAAAACAATTAAAAAGTGTGACCCATACGAAAAGGTTGGGGTTGTTTGTAAAAAAGAGGGCAAACCGTATGTTATTGAATATATAGATTTAACCGATGAAATGGCAAATGCAACAAATGAAAACGGCGAAAGGTTATATAATTATGGTGTAATTTTAAATTACTTGTTTAATGTTGACACGCTACATAGAATTAATAATCAAAAAATGCCAATTCATGTTGTAACTAAAAAAATTGAGTATATAGATGAAAACGGTGTTTTGGTTAAACCAACAGAACCAAATGGCTATAAGTTTGAAACTATAAATGTAGATATGTTTGGTTTTGCAAAAACATGCCTCCCTTTTGAGGTAGAAAGGCGTAGAGAGTTTGCTCCAATTAAAAACAAAACTGGTGTAGATAGTGTAGAATCTGCGCAAAAACTTTTAGAAGAAAACGGATACGAATTATAATAAAGTAACAAAAATGGCTAAAACAATTAAAACCGGCGATAAAAGGCAAATCTAAATTTGATTTGCCTTTTTTAATCTTAGTATTGTCATTTTACAAAAAATGTAATATACTCTTAATCAAGGAATGTTGATATGAAATATAAAAAAATTTTAAAAGAAATTTTAATTGGTGACGAAGTTGTAAAAAACATTAGAAATAACATGCAACATTTGGTTGAAATTATGCCTGAAATTTATGACATGATTGGTTTTGAACATAAACATCCACATCATCATTTAGATGTATGGGAGCACACTTTATGTGCTTTAAGTTTTTCACCCAACAATTTTGATATAAGATTGGCTTTACTTTTGCATGATGTAGGTAAACCACATTCTTATCAAGATGAAGAAGTTCGGCATTTTAAAGGTCACCCAGAAGTGTCTGCCAATATTAGTAAACGCATCTTAAAAAGATTAGGTTATGAAGAGAATTACATAACTTATATTTGTGAGATAATAAGTCGACATGATACACCTTTAACAGAAGATGACATATTAGGAAATGCTGAACTATCAAAAATTATTTTTGAGGTGCAAAAATGTGATGCTCTTGCTCATAATCCAGCAAAAAATAAAAAAAGGTTAGAATATATTGAAACAATCACAAGGTTGTTTAAAGAAAGAGCACAAAGAAATGAAAGTATTTCGACCATGTAGAGCAGACAAAGTTAAACAATAACTGGAATAGAGATGTATGCCGGCCTTAATACAAGAGATTTTTCTTTGTTTCTATTGAAATGCTATTTGTTGGCTACAGTCTCGAAAAATATTAATAAAAAATTAAAAATAACACTTGCAATTGTAAAAACGTTGTGATATAATACGTGCAGACTTCGAGTGGTCCGCTATCTATTTTGTGAATTTAGCAATATAAAACAAGCAAAAACCAGTTTGTTGTTGCTTTTAAAAATTCAATCAACTTTTGGGGTATGAACACTTGGTAATATTATTTTTAGGAGGAAAGTCAAAATGAACATTATTGACCAAATAGAAAAAGAAAATTTAAGAGCAGACGAACTTAAGTTTAATGTTGGTGATACTGTTAAAGTTTACGTAAAAATTAAAGAGGGTGACAAACAAAGGCTTCAAGCATACGAAGGTGTTGTTATTGCCAGAAAAAACGGAAGCGTTAGAGAAACTTTCACAGTTAGAAGAATTTCTAACGGTGTTGGTGTAGAAAGAACATTCCCTGTTCATTCACCACTTATCGACCATGTAGAAGTTGTGCGCGCTGGTAAACCAAGAAGAGCAAAACTATACTACGTTCGTGAACTTACTGGTAAAGCAGCAAAAATTAAAGCAAAAAAATCTAACTAACAAATTAAAAAATAGAGTTGAGAATCTTTCTCAACTCTTTTTTTATGTAGTAGGAAATATCGTAAATCGGCGAATTTATTCGCAAGATTTTAGCAGTATTTCCGCCCGTACCAAAGGACCATCGCTTTTGTGAATAGCAAAAGTGTATTTGTGAAACAAATGCATTATTTTAAATTTATTTAAAATTGCGATGGTTTTTTATGTAGTGGGCAATATCGTCAAACGTAAGTTTACTTGTGAGTTTCAAACAGTATTTCCGCCCGCATTAAAAAAACACCAACACTACAAATTGGCAAAGAAACATTCATTTAGTACAACATTTTTTGGTTGTTTAAAATTGCAGTATTTAGAAAATTGCATATAAAATATTTTTTTGTGAAAAATATTAAAAAAGGATAATTATATGAAAAATTTAAATTACGGTAATTTTATAAAAAGTTCTGGACAATGTTTTGCAGAGCGAGGGTTTGAGGCTGTTTTGGCAGTTAATTTGGTGGGTTTAGTTTTATTTTTATTGCAATTTTTTCCTATTGTAGGGGTTACACTCGCAATTTTTGCTTTTGGTTTTTTATGTGTGGGAGTTAAAAAATATTTAATTGCTGTTAGTAAAAATAAATATGTACCAATAGAAAGTATTTTTGATGAATATAAAATTTGCATCAAGGCATTTTGCTTAAAATTTGCAACAATGTTAATTAGTTTTTTGTGGGGAATTATTTTTGTTATACCGGGCATAATTTGCGCCATTAATTATAGCATGAGCATGTTTGTGCTTGCTGAAAACAGTCAAAAAGACGCATTTGAATGTATGTTAGAAAGTAAAAACATTACAAAAGGACACAGGCTTCAAATTTTAATCATTTATTTGGCATATTGTTTTGTTATAGTTGCTTGTGTGTGCATATTTGCATCAATTGGCATTGCTGTTTTTTCGTTTGCGGGTTTGTTAAACTGGGTGGCAATTGTTTTGACCGCCGTTGCGGTTTTAATGGTTTTATTTGTGTTTATAATTCCATATTTTGAGCTTTTGCTTGCAAACTTGTATTTATATTTAAAAAATGAACATGCTCAGTCAAAAAAAGTTATAAACTCAAGAAAAATATCACCTAAAACCCAAAATGAATAAAAATGTTTGCATGTTTGACAAAATTTTATTATAATCTCTACTATAAGAGAGGTGGCAAGTGGATTACGAAAAAATGACAAGCCAAGACTTTAAAGACGCATACCAAAAAAGACGAGAAAAAATTTTTAGTAAAACGTTTAAAGTGGGGTCAATTAGAGCGGAACAAATTTTGCAAGATGAATATGTGGAACTTTGTGCTGATGCTGCAGGAGGAGACCCTGTTGCCGAAGATATTTTGGCAAACTGGTTTAGAAATGGAAATGAGGTTGTTAGAGAAAATGTTGAACTTTCTATGAAATGGCTTTTACTTGCTGGGGCAAACGGAAATAAATTTTCGCAAGATCGTTTAAAATTGCAATTTGGTTATGCATTTGACCAAATTATAGATTTGCCAGACTTTTCGGATATTTGCCGTAAATTTGATATTGATGAAACCAATTTTCAGTATGTTTTAGGCAAATTAATATGTGATGGCGTTGTAGATGAAATGAAGATAGATCCATTAGAACTTGCAAAAGCAAAACCAACATATTTACCGTTTAGTGCAATTGTTATGCGTTCGTTTGACAGGGCAATTAACAAGGCAACGCAAAGAGTTATTGATTATTTAAGGCGAAAATAACAGAGTTAAAGTTTATGAATAAGTTTTTAAAGAGTTCTTGCACTTATGCAAGGGCTCTTTGTTTTTTTAGCGTCCAATTATGTTTGGTTTGTGCTGTGGTGTGGGAAAGGTATAGTTTTTTTTAAATTTGTACAACATAAATATATGCTAGACACAAGGAGTAGAGCAGTTTTAACATATTTATTAAATGAATGTTCCGACGGAGGATATCACGTTGTTGAAAGCGAAGATATTAAAAACAGTTTGCCAAAAAATGAAAAGGTGGATAACGTTGGCATAATAAACAGCATTATACATTTAGAAAATCAAAACTATGTTTCTGTTAAGTATAAAGACGATAAAAAATGTTGTGTTGCTGTGTTACCATATGCGTTAGATGTAATTCAAACCGAAACCTTGCAAAAGCAAAGAGCAAAAAAGTATGTAAAAATGGGGTCAATGTTATATTTATTAGTATTTGTCTTTGCGTTTTTAGGGTCATTTTTTGCAATTATGTTTTATGGGTTCATTTTTTAAATGTTAGACAAAAAAGAAAAACTGGTTGTTTTGTATTTGGTTGAGGTATGTCCGCAAAAAAGGCCATATCTTATTTTGGCGTCCGAAATGGCAGAGTTTATTTCTAAAAAATATTTAATTACAATTGGTGAGTTAGATGATATAATGATTATGCTTGCAAAAGATAATTATATAGAATATGTTGCAAGTGAAGGAAAAAACGGTTATTATTATTGTATAACATTAAAGGGCAAGGCTATAACATTTAAAAAAGACTTAAAAAAGCAAAAAAAAGAGTTTTGTATGTTAATTATAAAAACTTTGGGGCTTGCAGTACTAAGTTTTGTTATGGGCGTGCTACTTAAAACCATTTTTAAGGGGTAATATGGAAAAACGTAATTTTGAACTTGTTTCTAAATATAGTCCAGCAGGAGATCAGCCAGAGGCAATAAATGGGTTGGTAGAGGGCATAAAAGACGGATTAAAATCGCAAGTTCTACTTGGGGTAACGGGAAGTGGAAAAACATTCACCATGGCAAATGTTATTCAAAAAATAAACAAGCCAACATTGGTTATTGCTCACAACAAAACGTTAGCGGCACAACTGTGTAATGAGTTTAGAGAATTTTTTCCAAACAATAGGGTTGAATATTTTGTTAGTTATTACGATTATTATCAGCCCGAAGCGTACATTGTTTCTTCTGATACTTACATAGAAAAAGATATGTCTATTAATGAGGAAATAGATAAACTTAGAGCATCGGCAACCCAAAGTTTGCTAGAGCGAAGCGATACAATTGTTGTTGCGTCAGTTTCGTGTATATACGGGCTTGGAAATCCGGAAGAATATTATAACTTGCAGTTGCTTTTAACACAAAACATGCAAATTTCTCGAGAAGAGGTTATTAAAAAACTTGTAGAGATACAATACGTAAGAAGCGAGGTTGAGTTTAAAAGAACAACTTTTAGAAGCAAGGGGGATGTGTTAGATATTTTTCCGTCTAACAGTAGTGAAATTGCAATTAGGGTAGAGTTTTTTGGTGACGAAATAGAGAGTATTTATGAGTTTGATCCGCTTACGGGAGCCAAAACACAAAAATTAGAAAGTGTTATAATTTTTCCCGCAACCCACTATGCTGTTGGTAGCCAAAAACTTTTAAATGCTCTAAAACAAATAGAAGTTGATAGGGATTTTTATGTTAAAAAGTTTGAAGAAGAGGGCAAGTTAATAGAAGCCCAGCGTCTTAAAGAAAGAGTTTCGTACGATGTTGAAATGATGCGTGAAATTGGATATTGTAGTGGAATAGAAAACTACTCTAGATATTTTGATGGGAGAAGTGAGGGGGAACCTCCTTTTACTCTTATGGATTATTTTCCAGAAGGCTATTTAACAATAATAGACGAAAGCCATATGACCATTCCTCAAATTAGGGCAATGTATAATGGTGATAGAGCTCGTAAAAATAATTTGGTTGAGTATGGTTTTAGGCTTCCGGCATCGTTTGATAATCGTCCTTTAAATTTTAAAGAGTTTGAACAACGGCTAAATCAAACAATTTTTGTTTCGGCAACACCGGCAGAATATGAAAAACAAAAAAGCGGTAATACGGTAGAACAATTAATTAGGCCAACTGGGCTGTTAGATCCAACAATAGAAGTAGTTAAAACCGAAGGGCAAATAGAATATTTAATTAATGAAATAAACACAGTAACGGCAAAAAACAGACGTGTTTTAATAACCACACTCACAAAAAAAATGGCGGAGAGCTTAACAACATTTTTAAGTGAACGAAAAATAAAAGTTAAATATCTTCACAGTGAAATAGACACGATGGAAAGAATAGAAATTATTAACGGCTTAAGACGTGGCGATTTTGATGTAATTGTGGGTATTAACCTTTTAAGAGAGGGCTTAGATATGCCAGAGGTAGAACTTGTTTGCATAATGGATGCCGACAAGGAGGGATTTTTAAGGTCAGATACATCACTAATTCAAACAATTGGTAGGGTTGCACGTAATTCGGAGGGCAGAGTTATTATGTTTGCCGATGAAATAACAAAAAGCATGCAAGTAGCAATAAACGAAACCCAAAGAAGAAGAGACGTGCAAATGCAATATAACAAAGAGCATGGCATAACTCCTCAAACAATAATAAAAGAAATTAAAAACACATTAGAATTTAATAAAAAACAAATTCAAAAACCTAACGACGTGGCCAAAGAAATTGAAAGGCTAAAAGGATTAATGGCAATTGCAAGTAAACAACTAGACTTTGAAACGGCAATAGAGCTTAGAGACAGAATAACAATTTTAAAAAGAGAGCTAAATAAAAAGGATTAATTAATAACTAAAAACCACATAATCATAGCATGTGGTTTTTTTTAGCAATAAACTAAATTGCTTAAAAACATTTTGCAAGTTTTTGAGTTAAAAACAAAAAACAAATTTGGTTTAATAATCATATTAATTAATGTGATAGGAATTATAGATAGCGGTTGCGGTGGTGCAAATGTTATTTTAGAGTGTTTAAAATACTACAATCAAGATTTTGTGTATTTAATAGACAATAAAAATTGTCCGTACGGAAATAAGAGTAAAAAAGAACTTACAAATATTTTATGCAATAATATTAACCACCTAAAAAAAAATTATGATTTAGATTTTATCATTGTGGCATGTAACACATTAAGCTCATTGGTAGACTATAAGTATTTAATAAATAGCCATGTTCCAATTTTAAAAACTGTTCCAAACGTTAATGGTGTGGGTGATGGAAGTTTAATATTTGCAACAAAATTTACATTAAAAAACAGTAAAGAAATTAAACTTGCAAAATTACAAAATAAAAAAATAAAAATGCTGTGCGTTAAAAATTTACCAAAATATATAGACATTAATTTGTGTAATAAAAATGAAAAATTATTAATTAATTGCTTAAAAAATGCATTTTTTTATAAAAATA
>JAZSMW010000114.1:0-6818 GCA_045536095.1 Clostridia bacterium | reverse complement strand
CCATCTGGAATTGTTATGGCTCCAGAAAGTTCTGTTCCGTTAACCTCAAAGCTTGTGTTTGTGCTAAATATACCAGCATCTGCAATTGAAACATTTAACCAATCTGTTAATGTTTTATTGTAAATTACTTTAGAAGTTGCAGCCCTGAAGAATGCTCCCTCCCCTATTGTTGTCACATTACTTAAATCTATTTCTGTTAAACTGGTACAGTAATAGAATGCCCAATCGCCTATTGTTGTTACATTTAATAAATCTATTTCTGTTAAACTGGTGCAGAAATTGAAGGCATAGATACCAATTGTTGTTAAAGTTTTTGGTAGTGTTACTGTTTGTAATGTGCTTTTGCATGCCATAAACGCATAATCATCTGATGATGTTCCGTCTGCAATTGCCGTAACTTTATAAACCTTTCCACTTGGGTCTTTTACATATTCTGGAATTTGGGCATTTACCAAACTTGCGTTTGTGCATCTTAAAAGAGATGCGGTTGAATTTGCTTTTAATGTAAATGTATAATCCGTGCCAACGCCTAAGGCGTCAACTTCACATAGTATAACTTTCAAATACATTGCATAACCCGTTTTGTCGCTTACATTCCACTTGTTAAAGCCGTTGTTTGCCAAATATGTTCCCGTGTAGGTTATTGTGTTTTTTAAGTATACAGTTGTTACTGATGTATTTGT
Organism: Clostridia bacterium; assembly: GCA_045536095.1. Taxonomy (GTDB): domain Bacteria; phylum Bacillota; class Clostridia; order Christensenellales; family UBA1242; genus HGM11367. Next base: position 6,135 of record JAZSMW010000114.1, on the reverse strand, counting down.
TAAGAAATAATCCATTTGTGTGTCGGCATTTGCAATTGTGCTACTATCTAAAATTACTGTTTGTAAACTAGAGCAACCAAAAAATGCGTCCGAACCTATTGTTGTTGTGCCGTCCCCAACCGTTAAACCTGTTATGTCCGTACAGCCAAAGAATGCAGAATCCCCTATTGATGTTATATTTCTTAAATCCACAGTTTTTAATCCTGTACAATTTTCAAACGCAGAATCACCAATTGCTGTTACAGTGCTAGGAATTACAACATATTTTAATGTTGCATTGTTTGCAAATGCGCTTTGTGGTATATTTGTTCTTGCCGTTTGTGTTTCTGCAAGAGCATTCACGCTAAGTGGTTGAACAAAACTTGTAGCCTGCGCTAATGGAATCGTGGAAGATACCTTTACAAACTCCGCAGCGCCCGAATAAGCCTCTTGACTAGTATAATTTGGTTGATATTCTTCTACATTTATAATAATGTCAAACAACCCTGTCATTTCAGCACCATAAAAATCGTTTAAAGTAAAAGTTGTTGTTAGTTCAACGGAATTGCCCTGTGCTCCTGTTGGTGCAAGATATTTATAAGGAGCTTCACCTTCGTTAAATTTTTGAGTTGCAAAATTTGTTGAAGTTGTTTCGTCCGCAATTAAAACATTGTCACCGGTTTCATCCTTTCTCATTTGGCTAAGAGTTGCAGTTTCAGGAAATTCATCCGTTTTTTCCCCCTTGTAAAAGTATGCGCCCAGTTCCTTTTTTGAATTATTTTGAATTCGCACGGTTATTGATATTGCATCAACTTCAGATATAGAGTTTTTACCATCCACATTAAAAGAAAGTATATTTTCAGTAATGTCTTTATTTATGCCTGTTCTGGTTGTTTCTGGAGAAATTATAGGATGTTCCCAATCTCCATTAACACAGGCAGAAACTGTTATTGATGCATTTGCAGAAACAACTTTTATAGACCCCGAAACACTGCTACTTGTTGGGCTTGCAACGTAAACACCAACACCCAAAATAGCAACGCATAGCGCCAGCAAAATAGCACTCGTAACAATTTTTGCTCTTTTCATAATATTTTCTCCATTATATTAGTTTGTGTAAGTTTATTTTTGTTATGTAATCTATATGTACTGCTCTTTTAATTATTGTATCCGTGGCCAAAAACATTGTCAAATATTTTTAACGGCAATTCAATTTTTTTGCCTTTTTATAAATCATTTTTTAATGCCCTGCAGGCTTTTATTTATTAATGCATCTAATTAAAAATTAAGTCTCCTTTATAAAAAAACACAAAGTTAGTATTTTTTATACAGATATATAAATGAAAGAATAAATTCTATGTAAAAAATTTACCACATTAAAAAACCTTAACCATATCGGTTAAGGTTTCCCCGAGTTTTTCTACTTCCAAAGTTTATCTATATTATATTTTTCTCTTGTTTTATGTTGAAAAATGTGTACAAAAATCTTGCCAAAATCCACAATAATCCAATCTGCCTTTTTATAACCTTCTAGCCCAAGATTCACTAAATTAAACTGTGATTTTGCATATTCTAAAAGTTCTATTAATAAATTTTGTGAAAAATATTTATCTTTTGCGGTACAAACCACCAAATATTTAAACATGTTGCCATTTTTAACTTCTAAAATTTCCACATCTGTAGCTCCGCACTTTGCTAAAAAATCGGAAAAGTATCTAGACAAATTTAATTCTTCCATTAATAACCTCTTGTTTTATTTAATATTAACAATATGCAACAAAAATGTCAACAAAAAGACTTTTGTATTTTATTATTTAGGCTAAAATATATTTATGAAACATTTTTCTTTATATAATTTTAAAGATAATTCATTTAAATTAATCCTTTTATTTTTGTTTAATTTTATTTGGTGTTCATACTTTTTCAATGGCAAATCCGCCTTTTTTATTAGTCTTGCATTGGCAATTATTTTATGCTTAATAACCAATAAAATAAGCAACATAAAATTTAAAAGGCTCAATCTTAAAAACAATCAAAAAGCCTATTATGAAAGTGTAAAAACTTCACTGCTACTCATGACAAATTCAGAAGTTATATCCTTTTTTTATAACCTTGCGTCTACCAAACATTCAGCAATAAAACACAATTGCCATATAGAAGTTTTATCTAACAATTCATCAATTTTGTTATGGCCAATTTTTAAAATGAGTGATTTAACCACCGACGACATTATTAATATCTACAAAAAAGTTAAACACAAAAAAATTAAACGCCTAATTTTTTTAACCAACACTGTGGCACCAAATGTACAATCTTTAATTTTAAAATTTAATTTTGAAACCATTGTTTATAATTATGAGCAAACATTTAATAACATTTTGCTTTTTTATAACTATTTCCCTCCAACTCAAACCGAAACAATTCCTAAAAAAAACAAGACAACATTTTCTCAGGTTTTAAAAATTGCTTTTAATAAAAAAAGGACAAAAGGTTATCTTTTGTCCGCCATCTTTATATTTTTTAGTAGTTTTTTTGTTGTTTACAAAGTGTATTATTGTCTTATTTCTAGCCTATTGGTATTGTTTGCAATTTTTAGTTATTTTAACCCAAGTTTTAACAAAAAAACATCATTTAACCCATTAGATTAATTGTATATGCTTAAAGTTTTTCTTTGTGGATTTTTTATATAAAACAATTTTTAAACCAATACACTGAACTATTTCACAATTTGTTGCTTTTTGTATTTCTCCAGCCAATTCTCTTGGAGTGCTATCGCAATTTTTTAATACATTTATTTTAAATAACTCTCTTGCTTCAAACAAATCATTAATTTGCTGAAAAGAATTTTCGCTAAGTCCATCTTTTCCTATTTGCATAACTGGATCTAAAGTATTTGCAAGCCCCCTTAAAAGAGCTCTTTGTTTTGTTGTTATCATATTATTTCCTTTTATATATTATTCTTCGTAATCAAACGAGATGTCTTTTATAATAACTGTATCACCGTTTTTCATGCCTTTTTCTAAAAGTTTATCTATTATTCCAAATTTTTTAAGCGCATTCTGGAAATAAGCATTACTTTGATCATCACTTAAAACCACGCCTCTAATTAAGTTATCTATAAATCCACCAACTATTTCATAAGATCCATCTTCGTTTTTAATTATATCTATTGAAGTTTTATCTTTAAAATCAAAGTCAAATTTTTGTGTTGCAATTGGTGCTTTTTTTGGTGTTTTAGAAAGAACTTCTACCACCCTATCTAAAAGAGGCTTAATTCCACTGTTTATTACTGCTGAAATAACCATAGGTGTTATGCCTGTTTTTTGTTTAAAGTTGTTTAATTTTTCATTTAGTTCTTCTTGCGCCAAAAGATCTGCTTTTGTCACAACAACAATTTGCGGAACATTAGATAGTTCTTCGCTATATTTTTTTAATTCTTCATTAATTTGATTATAATCGCTTACAGCATTTCTACCATCAATTTCAGATATGTCTACCATGTGAACAATAACCCTAACTCTTTCAACATGCCTCAAAAAGTAATGTCCAAGACCGGCGCCCTCACTTGCACCTTCTATTAAACCTGGAATATCTGCAACAACAAAACTTGTGTTTTGGTGTGCAACCATACCCAAATTTGGATGAAGTGTTGTAAATGGATAGTTTGCAATTTTTGGATTTGCATTACTAATTACTGAAAGGAGTGTGCTTTTCCCTACATTAGGGAACCCCACTAACCCTACATCTGCAATTGTTTTAAGCTCTAATATTACTTTTTTTGTTTGCGTTTTTTCTCCGGTTTGAGAAAAATGTGGAGCTTGTCTTGTAGGAGATTTAAAAAAGTTATTTCCTCTTCCACCCATACCGCCTTTAAGCGCAACAAATTTTTGACCGTTTTCGGTTAAATCAGCAATTACCAATTTACTTTCTTCATCTAAAATAACCGTTCCACATGGCACTTCTATTACAACATCTTTTCCGTCATGCCCCTTACAAAGCCTTTTTTCTCCATGTTCGCCATTTGTTGCTGCAAACTTCTTTTTAAAAGTAAACCCATACAGAGTATTTACCCCTTCGGACGCAACAAAAACAACATCTCCGCCTTTTCCGCCGTCACCACCATCGGGGCCACCATTCATTGTTAATTTGCTTCTATAAAACGACACATGGCCATTTCCGCCGTCTCCAGCCTTTATAGAAATTGTTACTCTATCTAAAAACATTTTTCCTCTCTACTTTTTTTATAATAATTACAATTTTCTTTTAACTTACAATTTACACACTCTGGTTTTTTTGCCTTGCAATAGTATCTGCCAAAAAGAACCATTGTATGATGAAGATCCTTCAAATTGGTTTTAAACTTTTTTGTTAAATCTTTTTCACATGTGTTCGGATTTAAACTTTTTGTAAAGCCAAGCCTATTTGCCACCCTTAAAACATGAGTATCTACAGCAATACAATTGTTGCCAAATGCAATTGAACTAACAACATTTGCAGTTTTTCTTCCAACTCCTGCAAGAGTTAACAAGTCTTCATATTTTTGCGGAACTTCTCCATTAAATTTGTTAACTAAACTGTTACAACATTCCTTGATGCTTTTAGCCTTGTTATGGTAAAAACCACAAGGCTTAATCATTTGCTCTAATTCTTGAATGTTAACCCTAACAAAATCTTGCGGAGTTTTTAACTGTTTAAACAGTTGTTCGCAAACCAAATTAACGCGCTTATCTGTGCATTGCGCAGATAATATTACTGCAATTAAAAGCTCAAAAATATTATTAAAGTTTAGCTCGCATTGCGCATCTGGAAATAAACCTTTTAAATACTCTACAAAAAAGTTTTTTGCTACCATATGTGCAAGTATACAACAAAAGCATTTGATTGTCAATTTACATTAATTGGTTATTTTAATTAATGTTTGTTGTTTTATTAACCTGCATAGTTTTTTTTAATAACTTTATTTTAAAAAAAACACGAATACTTTTGAAGTAAGCCTCCTAAAGTCATCTAACTTTTGGGAGTGTCCCATTTTTATCTTCGTGCTTTTTTATTGTTTTTATTTAATTTTGTTGTTTGTTATATTCCTCTGCCATTTTTTTCTTGTTGTTATTTACTGTTTTTATTAGTTTTTTTACCCTCTTGGCATCTACAACCATGTTAAGCATTAATCTAGAAATTTCATATTCATCAACATGTGCGTTAGTAAAATAGTAATAGTTTAAAACCGTTTTTCCATCTAATAGAACGCATTTCTCGCCAATTGCTTTCTCTAATGTTAATAAAATATTTGTATTTCCGTTTTCAAATATTGTTTTAATAATTTTTCCGTTGTTGAATATTTTTAATTCTTTTTTATCTTTGCTTAAATAAAAAGCGTATAACCTATTGCTTGTAGTAAACCATTTTATATCAGCTAATAAATATTTCTTTTCGTCCATATGCTCCCCTTTCATTATTTTTGCTAAAATTGTGAAAATGTTTATAATTTACACATTTAATTGTATTTTTCGTTTAACAGTAAAATTTAACACCTTACTTGTTATTATTTTTCAACTTGCACTTTTTGTTGCTTGTTCAAATTTAAGTCTTTTTCTTTTTTTGCATATTTGTTAATAGTTTTAATGTATCTTTTTAATTGTTCGTAAGTTACAACTTTTTCATAAAACGCACCGTGTACAGATTCGCTTGAAAATTGAGATAGGAATTGAAGCATACCTTTGTGCAAATAATAATGCTTGTAATAAGCCGCGTATGGATTTTTTACAACACATCCATTAAGCCCAATTGTTTTTGATAACACCTCGTTAATATCTTGGCCCAACTCTAATTTAATGTTTTTAAATAACAACACTATATGCGTTTTTGTATAGTTGTATATAAAAGGGATATATCCCTTTTCGGTTTCAAATAACTGAACATCGCTTAACTTTAATTTCATGCTCCCCCCCCCCTAAAAATTAATTTGTAACATTATAAAACAAAACTTTAATTTTGTAAATAACCTTTTTATAATTTTTGGTTAAAAATTGAACTTTTGTTAAATTATCATAATTTAAGTTTTATACATTTTATCCCAATTAAAAAACTCGCCCCAAAAACCATTTTTGCTTAAAAAAAACATTTATGTAAATTTGTTTGTATGTTTAGTATTTTTTT
>JAZSMW010000017.1:0-10459 GCA_045536095.1 Clostridia bacterium | reverse complement strand
TATTTTTATTAAACTTTGTTAGCATTGTAAACATAATTATGCAAGTTGTTAAAATTGTATGAAAAATAAAAAAAACAATTTATTCTTAAGCCCAACATTTATTGCTTTTGCAATTATTTTAATTCACTTTAAAAATTTAGGTGTTTTTTTAATATATTTTTTAGTTGTTGCAATGCATGAATTAGCCCATTATACATGTGCAAAAAAATTGGGTTATAAACTCGGTAAATTTTATGTGATGCCATATGGGGTATGTTTAAATTATAATGAGCCAATTTTTAATATTTCCGATGAATTTTATATATCGTTGGCAGGACCAGCAATAAATTTATTATTTTGTTTTATTTCTGTTGCTCTGTGGTGGATGTTTCCTGATACCTATTATTATTTAGATTATTTTTGTTATTGCAATTTAACTTTAGGACTGTTTAATTTATTACCATGTTTTCCTTTAGATGGTGGTAGAGTGTTTGTGGCGCTACTATCAAAAAAGATAGATAGAGAAAAGGCGTTAAAAATTACATATGCACTAAATTATGTGGTTAGCTTTTGTTTAATAATATTGTTTATTACAAGCCTTTTTAAAGGTGTAAATTTTAGTTATATAATAATAGCAATCTTTTTATTTTCTGGAACCATTAATCCAAATAAATATTCTTCTTATAATTACTTGATGCTCGGGACTAACAGAGAAAAAACAATCAAAAATGGTGCGGGTGTAAAACTATTTGTTACTCCTTCTAGTACCCCACTTTATAAAATTATGGCAAAGTTTTCAAAATATAAATATAACATTGTTTATGTGGTGTTTAATGATGGTATGGTACGGGTGTTTTCGGAATATAATATTAATTCATTGGCTGTTAAATATTCGCCAAAATACAACATCTGCCAAATACTAACATTAAAAAAGACATTAAAAATGCAATAATTTTTGTAAAAGATAGCACACTATATGTATGAAACAAACGCTTAAATACATTTATGGTATTGTTTATGAAAATATGAAATATGCCGAGGCAAAACATAGTGTTGTATTAACATTATCTAGTGCGGTAATTGCTTTTGCCACAACGTTTCTATCTGCAAACACAAGGCAAAATATATTTGCAATTGCCACAATAATTTTTGCCCTTATTTCTGTTTTATATAGTTTTGTTGCTCTAGTTTCTCGCAATGTAAAAGTAAATTTAAAAGCTAGGCGTAAAAATTCTAAAAGCTTAATTAGTTATAGAAATATTATTAAATTTAATCCAGAAACTTATATACACGATATAAAAAAAGAGTATGGTTTTACTAGTGTTTATAAGGCGGATAATATGGATTATCATTTGGCGCAAGAAATAATTTTAGTTGCAAAACTCGCACATATAAAATTTTTGTATTTTAACTTTGCTGTGTTGTTTTTAATTGTTAGCATCATTTGTATTATTGTTTCTGTGTTAATTAGGGGTGGAATTTGGTAAAACGTTTTTTGTTTTGGCTTGAAGGGGTGGTTGAAGACACGCCAATTCCAGAAGAAGTTAACTGCATATTGTTTGTTGTAACGGCTAATGGGGAATACAAAAGTGTGCAAATGCTTGGGTATGAGGAAAGGGTAGATTTATCAAAAATTGCTTTTAATCCACTTGAAGCAGAGTTTGTTTTTTTGCATGATTTTGCAAAAAAGGAGAGTGCACAATTTGAATATAATTTGAAGCTATTAATTGAAGAGAGCTTTTGCGCAAACACATTAAAAAAAGAATTTAAAAACAAAAAAATATATTATATGTATAAAAATAAAATAATGTTTTTGTTTAAGGTATAATCTAAAAAGAATTTCTCAAAATAACTGTATGAAAAGTTCAAAAAAAATTGGATTATTTTTATCATCTTTTATTCCTTTGTTTTTGTTAGTAATTACAAAGGAATTGGTAGAAATTATTAATAACAATTGGAGTTTAAATTTTTTAAATTTAAGCATAATAATTAGTTTAAGTATATTTGCCATGTATGGTTTTTTAAGCGTAAAGTATGTTTATAAAAGCATTTTAACAACTAAAAGTAAAAAAATAAAAATAGTTAATAAAAATAATTTAACAGACCAGCATTTTTTAGGATATTTCTCTTTGTTTGTATTGTTTGCTGTAACGTTTGAAATAGAAATGTATAGTATGGCAATAATTTTTTTTATTGTTTTGATGCTAATAGGAAGAGTTTATATAAAAAATGAGATGTATTATATAAATCCATTTGTAAATTTATTTGGATATAGTTTTTATGATATAGAGTTTAAAGAAAATGATGGAAAACTTAAAAAGGCTAGAGTGTTTTACAAGGGACAATTAAAAATTGGAGAAAGTTATTTAATGCACCACAGCTTTTATAGTTTTATTTTTTTAAAAAATAAAGAAAATTAAAATTTGGTTAAAAATATTTGTAAAAACTTGTCGAATTGGTTACTATATATGTATGGCAAAAACTGGAACGGGTTTTTCTATTTATAAATTATTTGGTAAAATTGGAGATATTCTTTTTATTCCAGTTGTTTTTTTGGCTCTTTTTACCAGCTTTGCAATGCTTATAAAAAAGCAAGATCAAAAGCCAATGTCTGTTTTTGGATATTCAATTGCTGGTGTATTATCAGAAAGTATGCTAAATGATGGCTTTTTAAGAGGTGATTTGCTTTTAATTGAAGAGGCGGGTTATGACGAAATAAAGCTTGGTGACGTTATTGCTTTTTATAACTATAGAGACCCAAATGACACAATGGAAAAAAAGCATATAGTAAAATATAATTATAATGGCGGATTTGAATTAAACACTAGCCAAGATAATATATTATATGGTGTAAATAGAAACGATTATCCATTTAAGCCTCGCACATATGCAAAAACTCTCGACAATGCAATTGATGCAAAAGCATCCATATATTTTCATAGAGTAATAGGTATTTATGTAGATATAACATATGGTAATGTATTTTATCAAACAAAGGGTTCTAACAATGCATCTCCCGACGAAATGGTAAGAAGCGATTTTGTGGTTGGAAAATATGTAAACACACCAAGAGTATTTAGAGATATAATGGGTTTTTGTGCGAGCAGTAGGGGAATGATAATATTAATTTGTATACCTCTTAGCTTGCTTGTTTTAACTCAAAGCTTTAGCTTAATAAAGCAAATAGAGGTAATTGGTTACGAAAAACAGCTGGTTAGAGGAAAGAAAAAATTTAACGATCCAGATGTGCAAAAAGATTTAAATGGAAATGAACTAGAATTATACAACAAAGTATATTTATATTATATTACAAAGCCGGAAGAACGGCGAGCAATAAAATATTTTATGTGGAGCGAATTGCTTGCAGATGTAAAACTTAGCAAAAAACAAAAAAATGAATTAAAGTTATTAACAAAGGCCGAAGAGGTAATTAAAACATCTAATAACAAATATTGGCAAGAATGGACAAATAATACATCGGGTTATACTAGAAAAAAAATTAAAGCGTATTATGAAAATTTGGCAACTAATATTTTTTCAGATAAAAACAAGAAAGAACAAAACTCATTGGTTAAAACATTGGTTAATAAAGAAAATAAGTATAGGGATCAAACCTTAGAAGAAACACAACAAATTATTAGCAGAGTAACGGGTAAAGGGCCATTAAGAGAAACAAAAATAATAACTCCACAAATTAAGGGGGAACAAAAAATTGCGTTAAAGGCAGACGAGGCTCCTAAGCAAAAGACAATAAAAACGCTTACGCAAATACCGGTTGTGCAAAAGACGGCGACTATTGCAAAAACATCTAACACATTACAAACAAGAAGAAATAAAAATGCAGAACAAACAGATGGCAAGCCCAACAACATAAAGTCGGAAAGAATACCCCATCCAAGAACTGTAATTGTATCTCAAAAAACAGTTGTGGCAAATAAACGAACAAGTGAAACTTTAACAACAAATCAAATGCAAAAAAAAGACGAAACAACTACAAAACAACAGCCGTTAAAGAAAAGGGCAACGCAACCAAAAAACAACTAGAAAGTTCTAGTTGTTTTTTTGTGTAGTAAGCAAATAGGGTTTTAGAATGCTTTTGCTAGAAAATAAAAGTGATAATGACTTTTTTTATAGATCTTAAAAACCCAGAAAAATGTATAGATCAAAAAATTTATTGAATTTGGCATATATTAAAACTTTTTATCATAAAAATATACCAAGCTTAATTGGAGGGTAAATGGAAAGATTTGATATATACGAAGATATAGCCATGCGTACAGGTGGAGATATTTATGTTGGGGTTGTTGGCCCTGTTAGAACAGGAAAAAGTATGTTTATAACAAAATTTATGGAAAACCTAGTAATTCCAAACATGGTAAATAAATTTTCTAAAGAACGTGCAATAGACGAGATGCCACAAAGTGCGGAGGGTAAAACTGTTATGACCACTCAGCCAAAATTTGTGCCAAATGAAGCGGTTCAAATTAAACTTAGCAATGTAGACTTAAAGGTAAGATTAATAGATTGCGTGGGGTATATGATAAACGGTGCTTTAGGGCATGCCGAGGGTGATAAACCAAGACTAGTTAAAACACCATGGAGCAATCAAGAAATGTCTTTTGAAGAGGCCGCCGAAATAGGTACAAAAAAAGTAATAGAAGATCATTCAACAATTGGTATATTGCTTACAACCGACGGCTCAATTTCGGACATTCCAAGGGCCAATTATGTGATTGCTGAAGAAAGAGTTGCAAGTGAGTTAATTGCAAGAAATAAGCCGTTTATTATAATAGTAAATTCTAGTCATCCAAGTGAACCAGATACAATAAATTTGGCGAGTACATTAAGTCAAAAATATGGCGCAAGGGCATTGGCACTAAATGTTAAAGAATTATCAACAAACAACATAGAGGAAATTTTTGCAGAAATTCTAAAAGAGTTTCCAATAAAATCTATTAAGGCAAAAATGCCAGACTGGTTGCAAGCTTTGCCATATGACAGCGATATAATACGCGCCATAATTGGAGAAGTAAAAAAGTTTGGTGAAAATGTAAGCAAAATTGGTGATGTAGATCAATCGACAACGGCTTTTGTAGAAAGTGAAGATTTTGAACCAACATCAATACAAAATATCCAAATGGGAGAAGGAACTGTATATTGTGACATTAAACCCAAACAACAACTCTTTTACAAAGTTCTTTCTAACGAATGTGGCTATGAAATTAAAGATGATTACGAGTTAGTTACATATTTAAGAGATTTAGCATTTGCAAAACATGAGTATGACAAAATAGCATCTGCTTTAGAACAAGTTAGGCAAACGGGTTATGGAATAGTAGAACCAAAAATAAACGAAATCCAATTAGATGAGCCACAAATTGTTAAGCAGGGTTCTCGATTTGGTGTTAAAATAAAGGCAAATGCACCAAGTTTGCATATTATGGCAGTAGATGTGGAAACAGAGGTCAATCCACTTGTTGGAACAGAGGCTCAAAGCAAAGATTTGGTAAATTATTTATCAGAAAAATGTGCAGAGGATCCAGATGCTATATGGCAGACAAATATGTTTGGAAAAAGTCTTCAAAGCATTGTCTCTGATGGTATTCACAACAAGGTATATCAAATGCCACAAGAGGCTAAACGCAAAATGAGAAAAACCCTTGGAAGAATGGTAAATGAGGGCAAGGGTGGAATAATTTGTATATTGTTATAGTAAAATAACAAAAAACGAGAAACGAGATTGTATGCTTAAAATGAGTATGACTTTTAGGTATATGTCAAATGGTTCTCGTTTTTTTCTTTTATGTTTTACTACGTAAAAAGTAAAAAAATGCAAAATTTTGCGTAATTTCTTTGTATTTAAAATGTTGTTTGTGTTAATCTAATAGTGAATGGTATATTTAGCAAAGTTTTGTATGGGGGATAAAATTAATTATGAAAAAAGCGAAAATCGCAACATGTTTAATATTGTTATGTTTGTGCACGGCAATAATTGGCGTGGGGGTTTATGTTGCTCTTCCAACAAACAATTTAATAACAGGTTCAGTTACGCTTAATCCAATTGTAGAAAATGTGGATGTTGATTTATATATAAACGAAGTATTAATTTCTAGCCATGATGGGGTAAATTCGGCAATTACTTTAACAGAAGGTTTAGAAAATTTAGTTTTTAAAACTCATTGGACAAATGGAGATGGAGAACAGGTGCAAGCAGATGTTCCTGAACAGGTAGAAGATATTGTGCTACGTTTTCATATTAAAAACAAAACAGGAAAAGCATTGGTTGCATTTTTTTCTCAAAATGCCACAAGTTCACAATCAAATTTTATAACGAGCTCATCAATAAATGCAACACTATCAAACGGATCAACAATACAAATAGCAAATGTTAGTTTATCTGGGCTTACAAATATTGAGGCTTTTAATAAAAGCAATTTAACAGACGAGGCAGATGTAACTATAACCTTTGAATGTGCTAACCTTGTAGAAGAAGATGTTAGAAATTTAGCATTTAGTTATTATTTGAACATTTTGGAAACGGCATAGCGGTGCAAAAAAATAGCATTGAACATTCAAGCAAGTTGAAAGCTTGTACCCACATAAAACCGTCGCAATTCTTACAGAATTATGTATTTGTTTCACAAATTCATTTTTGCCAATCGCAAAAGTGCTGGTGTTTTGGTACGGGCGGAAATACTGAATGATTGTTGCAAGCAAGCTTGCCCGCGAGATTTATTATTACATAAAAAACATACACTTAAAGGAGAATTTTTGGTATGAAAAAAACCAAAATATACATAGGATTAATATTGTTGGTACTATGCGTGGGATTTCTTAGCATTGGAGTTTTTGCTTTAAATAAAGGGAACAATGTAATTTCTGGGAAGATACGGGTTAATGCAACTCCAAATGAGGTTGAAATTACCGGTTACGTTAATAACCAAGAAGTTGCTTACTTTAATTCTGTTCGTGGGGGCATCACTTGGGAAGAAGGCTTAAAAGATTTAACTTTTAAATTAGAGAATATAAATAATATTTTTCAGGCAGAAGATATTGTTGTAACTGTAAAAATAAAAAATAAATCAACAAAGCAGTTGGGGGCATATTTTTATAATAAACACGACAACAAGGATGGTTTTGCAACTGGTGCAGACATCAAGACCGAAGATACAACAAATTCAAAAATAACAACAGTTCTTTCATCTTATTCATTTATTTCGGCAAACGATGATAACGGAGTAAACACAACTAATGATGAAGTTTATATGGACATAATATTTAGAGCAAATCAATTCATTGACGAAGAAGAAACTTTAGCATTTAATTATGTGTTAAATATAGAGGAATATGTTCCAAATACAGAATTTTTAAACAACGACGGTGTAACATATGTGTCTGTTTTGCCAGCAGGAACATCTCCAACAAGCAATGGCATTAATTCTTTTTCGGATACTTTAATTAAAGTACCATATGGCATCGCAAGTGTTCCAGCGTATGCGTTTGCGTCTAATGTAACCCATGTAGTGTTACCTCATAGTGTACAAACCATATCAAGAGATGCTTTTAGAGGAACAATGGCAAGCCCTAATTCTGTTGTTGCAATAAGTGCGCCTAAAGTAACAAGCGTGCAAGCTTACGCATTTTATAATTGCACTAGTTTGGCATTTATAAACATGCCAGAGCTAACAGAAATTGGTTTTAGTGGCTTTTATAACAACAGTGCAACAAAAGTAATAGTTGCTCCAAAATTAATAACAGTAAACCAAAATGCATTCTATAATAATGTGGCAATTCAAAAAGTAGTTCTTCCAAAGTTGCAAACAATTTTTTCAGCAGGTTTTTCTGGTTGTTCTAACTTAGAATATATAAAAGCACAAGAATTAGAAGATGTATATTCACATGCTTTTTACAATAATTTAAGACTACAAACAGTTGACGCTCCTATGAATGTTATAAAAGAATCAGCATTTGAAGGGTGCGAAGTTTTATCTAATATAAGCCTATTGGATGTAACACAAATTGGCAGTTATGCTTTTAGCGGGTGCGTTGGTTTGGCTTCTATGAGCATGCCAAATGTTTTAACAGTAGGAGCTTATGCTTTTGATGGTTGCACTCTTTTGGCAGAGGCCATGTTACCAAGTGTAACAGAGGTTGGCGCTGGTGCTTTTGAGTATTGTACAAACTTAAAGGTATTAAGTGCGCCAAACGTACAAACAATTTTTGAGCGAGCTTTTGCAGGGTGTTCTAAATTAACGACTGCAACAATTTTAGGGGCTACAAAAATATGTACTAAGGCGTTTGATAAATGTTCTTCACTAAAAGAGGTAGAGGTGGGCAGCAGTTTACAACAAGTTGGTGAAAACGTATTTTTAAGTTGCCATGATGATTTAGTAGTTTACTGCAATTTAAATTATAGTGCATTTCAGCAAGTTGAAAATTATCAAAAAATAATTAATTTTGCAAAAGTTGTTCTAACAGACCAGGTAATAGAAAAAGGTGCAATTTAAAATAAATTTTATTTATAAAGGAGATTTATGAAAAAGTCAAAAATACTCTTAATATGCATGGCTTTTACAATAATGGTGTGCACATTAACTGTAGGGGTGCTGGTAATTAAGCCCTCTAATAACAGTGTTAACGGGTCGGTTGTTTTAAACTCTTCTCCATATCATAATTTAGAGGTAACAGGATATATAAACGAAAACACAGCACTTCAAACAACCAATGTTAGAGCTGGTTTAACGTGGAGCAACGGCCTTGCTGCGCTAGAGTTTGATACAAGAAATGTTTACGATATGGACGATGTTAAAGACATTGTTTTGCGCATTCATATTAAAAATTTGGGCAGTCAAGAAATTGGGGCATATTTTTATAATGGTGAAGGCAAAAATCAACAAATTGCAACAGGTGCGGATATAAAAGTGTTAGACGCATCAAATGCGCATATTAAGGCATCTCTTTCAGGGTATAAATACATTGCTCCAAATGATGACACAACCATTAACAATACATCAAATGATGAAGTAGATATGTATGTTACATTTTCTGTGAATTCTATTCCAAGCGAACCAACAACGCTTAATTTTGCATATTACTTAAATGTAGAAGATTATATCCCAAATAATGAATTTGAGTCTGGCGTAGGTGGCAATATTCAATATGTTTCATCTTTGCCGGCGGGAAATTCTACAACGCCAGGAACAACCATAGCCGATACGCTTGTAAAAGTTCCTAGCACGGTAACAGCAATTCCTTCATTTGCATTTTCAACAAACATTAAATATGTTGCTTTGCCAAAAGCAACAATAATTTCTGTAAACGCTTTTAGAAACTGCGGTACTTTAACGCAAATACATTTGCCAAATGTAACAACAATTGAAGGTTCTTCTTTTTCTTGGTGTAATGGATTAAAAGAAATTGATTTAACTAGTGTAACCACAATTGGGCTGTCCGCATTTGCTCTCACAAATTTAACAAAAGTAATTTACAACAAAACGTTAACCGACTGGTTAAATGTTTCAATTGAGACTGATCCATGTTTATTTTATTATAACACAAGCTTTATTATTAATGGATCCGAACTTAGTGGTGAACTAACAATTCCAAACGGAATAACAAGCATTGGCTCTCATTTTGCTGGATATAGAAAATTAACTAGTGTAAACTTAAATAATGTAACCCAAATAGGCAGTTATGCATTTTATAATTGGAAGTTAACGGAAATAGATTTATCTAATGTAACAACAATTGGGGCACAAGCATTCAGAGGTTGCGTTTACTTAACAGAGGTTACAATAGGACCAAATGTAAGTTCAATAGGACCTTATCCATTTCTCGATTGCTCTAGTTTAAAAACAGTAATTTTAGATAGTGACACAATTGCAGTCAATAGCACCTATATGGGCAATTTATTAGAAAATGAGGAAATAACAACCTTATATTTAAAATCTGGTTTATCAACTGCTTGGTTGGAAACTAATGGATTTATAAGGAGTGCAACTCAAGACAAAACGGGCTATGTTAAATACACAAGGTAACAAAACAAAAAAATCAAGGACGTGCGTTGCAGTGCAACCCAAAACTGACATACGAAAAAATGTATGAGTATAGAAAGAGATAGTTTAATCACTATTTCTTTCTTTTTTTGTGTCCAACAATAAGATAAACTATGTTATACTCTATATAGATGGTAGATGACTACCATAAATAAACTCATTAAAGTGTTTTACTTACACCAACACAATATAAATGAAAATATTTGTTAAAAATTTTTTATTGGTATTGCAATATAATGTAAAATATGTTACAATAAAATTGTTTATATAAAGGAGCAATATATGACAGAAAAAGAACTTAAAAGTTTTAAGGAAGTTTTACAAAAAAACGGAATACCTTGTAGGGAAACCCCTAGAACAAAAGAAGAAATGGCTAATCTAATATGTATTTACAATACGAAGACTGATACGATTGTATTAAAATC
>JAZSMW010000004.1:0-6542 GCA_045536095.1 Clostridia bacterium | reverse complement strand
TTTTTGCTAAAGTTAATTTTTTTGCAATTTTCTCTACATCGCTTGATGTTAGTTTTTCAACAAACATATTTCCACCTTTAATTATTTAATTTTAATTTGTTTTAAGCGTTTTTTAAACTTTTTTTCAAGAACAACAAGGCTCGGCACATAATTGGCGACACGAGTTTAGTTTCCTAAATGACTTAGCCAATTTGTGACAGTAAACGCAGTTGTTCTCAAATGTAAATTAGGAAATTTAGTGAACATGCACCAAATTCAATCACTTTATGTTCAAATCCTAATTAAATATGGTAAATTTGTTCGTTTTTGGAAAGGAGTGCAAGGCTCGACATGCACTTGGCGACAGGAGTTTAGTTCCCTAAATGACTCGAGCCAATGCATGTCAGCAAACGAAGCAATCCAAACCAAAACGGACAAATTTTACCATTTGAAGTGAGCAAAAGCCTTGTTAGCTTCAGCCATTCTGTGCATTTCGTCTTTTCTTTTTATTGCGTTACCAGTGTTGTTATATGCGTCAACAAGTTCGCCTGCAAGTTTTTCGTCCATATTTCTTTCGCCGTTTCTGTTTCTAGCAAAGTCTACAATCCAACGAATTGCAAGAGTTTGACGACGTTCTGGTCTAATTTCCATTGGAACTTGGTAAGTTGCACCACCAACACGGCGACCTTTTGTTTCTAGAACTGGTTTAACGTTTTCTACTGCTTGAGTAAATACGTCTAGTGCATTTGATCCTGTTTTTTGTTCAATAATATCGAAAGCGCTGTAAACTAGGTTTTGTGCTAGTGCTTTTTTACCATCGTACATAACTTGGTTAACAAATTTTGTTACAAGTTTTGATTTATATTTTGGATCTGGTAAAACATCGCGCTTAAAAGAACCTTTTCTTCTTGGCATGTAATTTCTCCTTTATAGTGTTTTAGTGGACTTAAATTCGACTCTCCACTTTTTTGTTAATTAGTTCTTTGGCCTTTTTGCGCCATATTTAGAACGAGATTGATTACGTTTTGCAACACCAGCAGTGTCTAGTGCACCACGAATAATGTGGTATCTAACACCGGGCAAGTCTTTAACCCTACCGCCACGAACAAGCACAACGCTGTGTTCTTGAAGGTTATGGCCAATACCTGGAATGTAGCAAGTTGCTTCTGTTCCGTTAGACAATTTAACTCTGGCTACTTTACGAAGAGCTGAGTTAGGTTTTTTAGGGGTTGTTGTTTTAACGTTTGTACAAACACCACGTTTTTGAGGACTTTCTTCTAAAAGTGGTGATTTGCTTTTTTTGTCAAAAGTTTTACGACCCTTTCTTACCAATTGATTAATTGTAGGCATTCTTCCCTCCTTGTTAAATTTTTTGAGATAAACTCTTAATGCTTGCCAGCTTAACCCTAACCGGCTTGCATATAAAATTGCTATTAATACAGTAACACACCTTTTTGTTAACTAATTTTGGACTTACATTTTATGCCATAACAAAAGTTACATACAATAACTTTACTTGAAAGACAATTTTGGAAAAACCAAACTGCTTTATTAACATAAAGCCATTGTCTTACTCGGTGGTCATGGTTATTCCACCTGTGCTAGTGTATACACCCAAACCCGCACGCAACCGCAGGTTTTTGGTGCAAAATTTGGCCACAAAAAAATTTGGGCAAAAAAAATGCACGGCTAAATATTAACACACACCTAGGCACGTGTCAAGACATTTTTGTAATTTTATATATATTATATATATATTTTTTACTCTTACTTCATTTTTGTTTTAGCAAATATTTAAAAATGCCATAATTTGTTTGCATAAATATAGGCAAATTGTTAAACTTTAAGTAAAAGAGAGGGCAAAATGGGATATTCTGTTAAAATAAACAGCGACACAACCAAAACATACGAGGCAGTAAGCGCCACTGCATTTAAAAACTTTTTAGAATTTGCAAAGGGAATGGCTTTTCAAAAATTAACTAGGCTTGGCAACGTTGTTGCAAAAGAAACCTACTACGACACACCAAACCATTTGCTTAACAAATCGGGTGTGGTTTTGTCTAAATTTCAAGAGGGAGACATTACCTTTTTTAAAGTAGAAAATGCTGCCTTTTTAAGCAAGGTTTTAAACAAACTCGAAAAAGAGGTTTTTGTTCATAAAGTTGGCCCAACCGACAAACTTTCGGACCATGCATTTTACATTAAAGATGGCATAACTTCTCTTTTTAGCACAAGTTTTTCTATTGACCTTGAAAACGTCATTAAAAACGCCACTCCAAAAATGGAGGTTATTATTGATGCAACAGTTTACACACTAATTAGTGGCACCGGCATGCGAGCAAAAATTGCCCTAGAAAACAAAAAAGTTATAAATTTTGAAACAAAACGAAAATATGAGGTGCAGGGCCTTACAATTAAAATGGAAAACTCTAATTTAGAGCTTTATTTAAAAGATTTTGAAAAGTTTAATAAATTAATACAAAAAAATTGCAAGGACTTTTTGTTGGTTGACGAAAACCAATTTGACTTTGCCTCAAAGGTAACCAAACCTGTGGTTGTTCAGCCTAAAGAAAAAAAGAAAAAACCTCAAAAAAAATCCTCATAGCACACAAAAAAACAATGTCCACTTTCTGTGGGCATTGTTTTTATTTGTTTTTATTTACAACAATTTATTTCCATCGGTTGTTTCAACCACTTTTAAAATATTTTCTGTTATACCTGTTTTAGCATTAACATAAATGTAATAAGTGTTGCCGTTATTTGTGCATTTATATTCGTAACACAATGTTTCTTGACCGTAATCTAACGGGGCAAGGCACAGCCTACACATTTCAACATTAAACCCATTTGGAATTTTATTGTTTGCACTTTCTCTTGAATAAGAGGCCGATTGCAAAGTTCTGTTTGTGTGGTTGGTATAATAACTAGTTGCCGAATATCCAACCAACTCACCGCTAGCAAGGTCTATTTTTGCCTTAATTAAATCGGGATAAATTATAACTCCACTAACCACTGGAGCAAGGTTAATGTAGGCATCACTTCCAACAATATCACTCCACACGCAATCAAATGTTGTGCCGGTTTGTTCGTTTGCAATTTGTTTTGCCTTTTTTATTGCATCTTTTAAACCTAAATTTGTTGCCGACTTGTCGCCATAACCGCTAACAGTCAAAATTTTTCCACCATTTTTTGTTACCTGAACATACATGGAAATTTGCTCTTTAAGTTTAACCGAAAAGTCAAATGTTTTAAATTTTCCATTTGTTTCGGCAAGATATGTTATATCTTGATCTTTAACCTGTTTATAAATTTGTTTAATGGCGTCTTTGGCCTGTTGTACAGTTATTTCCTCTGCATTTAATCCCTTTATTTCTTTATTGAATTCACCGTCAGAAAACGGTCCATCATATATCATTGTTGGGTACTCAACATCGCTTGTTTTTACTCCTTGAATTTTTAGAGTAAACCCATTATAGTCGCCGTCTGTTAAATTTCCATCTTTAAAAATGTTATAACCGCCCCTTACAACATCATCGTTAAATTTTGCAAGATTATCTTTTAGTAGCACCATGCTATAATGAATGTCTTGCAACGTATCTAGTTCTGCATTAGTTAAAATAATGCCTTTTTCTAATTTTTTTGCAAGACTACCCGCATAGCCACCAACTTGGTTAATAAATTTTTTGGTTTCGTCTATTCCGTTTAACGAAATTGGCAAATTGCTTAAGTTGTAACTTGCGCTGTTTGCGTTTTTGCTAATTTCCGACAATAAATTTTTTGCATATGCGTCATAATCGGATGCAAGCACTTTTGCAAGTTTTACTTCCGCATTATTTACATTGTCTATTAAATCGTAAAAATTACGCTGGTATACATTTTCAACTAGTGTTTCCATTTTTTTGTTTCTATTCATATTAACCAGCCACAAAATTGTGGTAGCAATAAGCAGAGCACACGCTATGCAAAGGGCAATGCTAAGCCATGTGTTTGCCCTCTTTCGAGAAGACAGTTCTGCCCTTGCAGATTGCCCCCCATTATTTTGCACTGCATACGTTTTTGTTTTTTTATATCCGTTTCTTTCTTTTTGGTTTTTATCCATACAACGCCCCCTTATATTGCAAACACGTGCTTACCAATGGTAACTACGGTTTGCCTAGAAAATATCCATTTGCTTGTTGCCGTTTGAGGATTGTAGTAATATATGCACCCATAAGTTGGATCCCAACCATTCATTGCATCGTTTGCCGCATTATATGCGCTTTGGTTTGGTTCTAAATTAATTTGTCCATCATTTACAGCGGTAAACGCCCACGGCTGATAAATAACCCCCGAAATTGTGTTTGGAAAATTAGGGTCTTTAACTCTGTTTAAAATTACTGCAGCAACCGCCACCTGCCCAACATATGGCTCCCCTCTTGCCTCGGCATGTATACACTTTGCAAGCAAATATATGTCCGAAGACGAGTATGTTCCACCATTGCCCAAGCCTAGCGCTTTTAGGGTTTTTGTTCCCACAATTCCATCCACAACAAGACCATAATCTCTTTGAAAGTTTTTTACTGCAGTAACAGTTTTGCTACCAAATATTCCATCTATTGCCCCTTTATAGTAGCCAAGGTCTTTAAGTTTTTGCTGAACCTGTTTGTTTTCGGACGTTGTGGCAACAGCAACTGTGTCGGATGTTTTAGAATAGTTTACTGCATAAAGAGTTCCTCCCAAAACAAAGCAAAAAACCACAGCCAAAAACAAAACAAAGATCCTTTTAAATAATTTAAAATTTTTAATTTGAGTGTTATTTAGCATATAATCTCCTTTATATTGTTCACGGTTATTATGTGCAAATTTAAAAATTTATACATTTTATATTTAGTTTAATTTAAAAACGACCATCGCATATGGTTAATATTTTTTTGCCAACACATTAACATATTTTTACATAAAAATAGAGCATTAATTTCCATGCCCCATTTTATATTTATTTAATTAATTATTTACAAATCCTTTTATCATTTCTATAATTCGAGATTTATATATAACGTTACTTCCAGACGTTGCACTTGTAAAGCAAAGTGGCGGATAAATTACGCACCACCAATTGTCTCCTTTGGCATTTCCTAGGTCAATAATTAACGCATCATATATTCCCTGTTCTAACACAAACGAGTTATAACTGCGTGAAGGAAACTCCTCGGTAGCAAGCCTACTTTTAGCAGTGTAACCAAGCCCGTTCTTTTTTAACACACCATTTGCAACATTGTTAATTAAGTCAAAATTTTGCTGTAGCACATTTTTTACCTCATTAAAACTATTGCAGTTTGCAACATATGGAACAAGCGCGGTTGTAACTGCGTCTTTAATTTCATACTTAACAATCTGGTCTGCTTCTAGATTGCTGTTTGCTCTAATATGTATTCTTAAATAAGATGTGTCAACCTCTTTATATGTAGTTCCAAAAACAAGTAATGCCGCCATAACCACAACACTTATTAAAACCCATAAATATTTCATTATTTACTCCCCGCCTTTGCAAAAAAATTATTGACACTATAAATTATTTTATACATTTAATTTTTTTGATTAAAAAAAAAGCAAGGGCAAGGGCTATAAACTTTTGAAATTAGAGATACAAAAAGAGTAAATCAAAATATTTAATGATTTACTCTTTCTATTATAATATATGTTCTTCATCTTTTTTTCTTTCTTGTTTTTTAAGTTGCGAAATTCTTTCTTGTGCGGTGATTTCAAGTTCTTCATATTTTCTTTTAATACGTTCTACTTGACTGCCACCATCCCATAAAACAGATGCTGATGCTTGTGATATTTCAAATGTTCCCGCAATACTAATTAATCTATCTATCCTATCTATGCAATCTAATTGTTGTGTAATAATTTTAAGATAATCAAAATTAAATGTATAAATATCTCTCCGGTCTGCTAAGTAAGAAACTGACCAAACATCAAAACATACTTTGCTAGTGCCAAATAAAACTTGTATTTTCTCGTGCTCAAACTCGCTAAACTTACAACAAAATTTAAGTACTTGATTTTCTTTATCGTAAGAAAAACTATCTAAAAACTCATTTATATCCGTTGGAATTGTTCCTTTTTTAAATTTTGAAATTAAAAACGGATATAATTGATTTTCCCTAAAAGATTCTGATTTTAGTAAATCTGATACATTCTTCATATAATTCTCCTAATTCATATATTATAACATAAAAAAACACAAATGTAAATATGGTTTTGAGAATTTGGCATTTAGACGTGTGCTTGTCATATACAAGTGTCGCTGTATCGCTCCGACAGACAAGCACACTCTACAACTAAATAAAAAGCGAAAGTGTTGGTTAACATAACACGCTTTCGCTTTTTGTTATTCTTTTCTTTTTTTTTAATTATGGTAAATAAATATTCTTCGTTGTCAAGGTTAAAGTGCATATGGCATTCTGCGACAATCCTTGACAATGTCAAAACCATTTTGTTTTTTCGGGTAGTAAAAGAAAGTAAAAAACCATCGCAATTTTAAATAAATTTAAAATTATGTATCTGTTTCACAAATACTC
>JAZSMW010000010.1:0-2017 GCA_045536095.1 Clostridia bacterium | reverse complement strand
GTGACAAACTAAACCAAAAATTAAATAAATTAATCCCTAATAGGTTTAGCCTTAAAGTCACTGCAAAAATAATTGATTCTATAATAAATAATAAAAACAATAGTTTACCTTTTGTCAATTTGTTGCCCTCGCTTTGATTTAGTATAAATCAAAACAATAATTGTTATGCCAATTATAATAGAAAGAAGGCTTATAATACTGCTTAGTTTTAACCCACCAATCATAAGATTGTATGTTGTTTCCCTTAGTGGCTCTAAAATAAATCGAATTGTGCCATAACACACCAAATACGCGCCAGAAACATACCCTGCAGTTTTTGTTCTTTTTAACATAAAGTATAAGCCAATAAAAATTGCAACATTAAGTACAAACTCATAAAAGAAAAGTGCATAATGCCATGTTCCGTTATCTAAATAAACCGCAAACGGAAACCATTGCCAAGCCTTGCTTGTTACAACACTTCCATATACTTCTTGATTAAAAAAGTTTCCCCATCTGCCAATTGCCTGCCCCAAAATTAAAGAAATTACCGCAACATCTGTTAAATTAAAAAAATTAACTTTATGTACTACAGAAAATAGAAAAACTCCACCAGCGCCTCCAATTATACCGCCATAAATTGATAAGCCACCCTGCCAAACTGCAAAAATCTCCCAAAAGCTCGAAAACTCATCCAGCGCACCTAAAACATAAACTAACCTAGCACCAATAATTGAAAGAGGCAAAACATACAATGCCAGTGTGTATATGCTATCACTTTTTATTCCTCTTTCTTTTGCATTTTTACACGCTAAAATTACCCCAATTAGCATTGCTAAAGCCATTATAATTCCATAAAACTTTATATCTTTACCAAATATGGTAAACCCATCTATTAAACCTTTCATGTTTTAATTATATATCACCACAAAAAAAAAATCAAACGCAATTACAATTTAAAAATATTTGCTATGCCATACCCCTCATCTAACTTATTCTTTTTAAGAGGTATCGCCGTTTTCTCTAAAAAATTTTTAACCTGACTAGGAGTTGCATATGGGTATTTTTCTAAAATTAAAGCACAAAGCCCAGCAACCATAGGCGTTGCCACACTAGTGCCATTCATTTTTTTATATCCACCATCACGTGCACATGAAATAATATTAACACTAGGGGCAATTACATCTGGCTTAACCCTTCCCATAGCAGGGCCTCTTGATGAAAAATCTGCAACCTCAAACATTTTTGTACTATAAGAACCATCTATTTCTCTGTTGTCGTTTAATCCTCCTACGGTTATTATTTTTTTGCTAACTCCTGGACTTTTTATCGTTTGCTTTTCTGGTCCAGAATTTCCTCCAGCCCCCACAACAATGATTCCCTCATTCCATAATTTTTCTGCACCAACAACAATTGGATCATTACTGCCTAATGGTTCGCTACCAAAACTCATGCAAACAATTTTAATATTATATTTTTCATGATTGTTAAAAACCCACTCCATTGCTTGTAAAATTGTAACTGCATTAGCCTCTCCATTTTTGTTTAGTGCTTTAAGCGAAATAATTTTACTTTGTGGAGCAACCCCAGAATATTTTTTATTAGAACAAATTCCAGAACCACATGCAACCCCACTCACAAAAGTTCCGTGACCATTGTCGTCATACATTTCTTTTTTTTCATTAACAAAATCAACAAACTTTAAAATCTTATTTTGGCCAAGCACAAAATCTAAATGAGAATTTATTCCTGTGTCTATAAATGCAATGTTAATTCCCTTTCCACAATACTTAAACATTTTACATCCAATAATATCTTTCGAAATATGCATAAGAGTGTTAACGCTTGCAATCGAAGAGATATAATAAACAAAATTTTGTGACGCAGTTTTTAATATTAATTCTGAATTAAAACAAACAACATATGCATTAATAAAATTTAATTCTTTAATAATTTTTATTTTATTTTTAATTAAAAAATTATGCATTTTTTGTTTGTTTAAATAATAAACAATTACATCAAAAACACACTTTTTTTC
>JAZSMW010000020.1:0-4339 GCA_045536095.1 Clostridia bacterium | reverse complement strand
AGTATTTTAAAAAAAATGTATTTTTTTAAATATTTTTTATATATTACTAGTTATTAATGACAGCATACCAAATTATTTACTCCAACATTTTAATTGGTAAAAAAATCGTGTTTTAATAATTTGCTTATTAATAACACGATTACTCTTTACCACAATAACATATTACTTTATCAGCAAAGCAACATTTATTGGTGCTTATATTTAACTTGATTAAATTTTTGCATTGTTATTCTTAATCTTCAGGCTTAAATAAGTCCTCTAATTCAGAATAGTTTATTTCTTCATTTTGCTCTGGAGGGATATCCCCATATGCATTATCATCCACAACTCTAATTTTGTTTTCGTCTTTTTGAGTATTTGGACGCTTGTCTTTATCTACAAAGGTAGTGTACTCGCCAATCCACCTAAGTTTAATATCTTTTAACTCACCATTACGGTGTTTTGCAATGCTAAGAGTGCAAATTCCTGGCTCATCTTCATTTTCCACATCGTTATACATATCGGGCTTATATATAAATAATACAATATCAGCATCCTGCTCAATAGAGCCAGATTCCCTAAGATCGGATAGTTGAGGTTTGTGATCGCCTTTTCTTTGTTCAACGGCACGAGAAAGTTGCGAAAGCACAATTATTGGAACGTTTAATTCTCTTGCTGCAATTTTTAAATATCTTGTCATTTCTGATACTTCGTTTTGACGGCTTTCTACCCTATCTTTTCCTGATGACATTAATTGCAAGTAGTCTATCATAACAAGGTCTAAACCGGTTTCTCTTTGAAGCCTACGGCACTTACCCAAAATAGACATTGGTGTATTCATAGAAGAATCATCAATATATATTCCTGCTTCAGAAAGTTGCTTGTTTGCCGTCCACAAACTCTTCCACTCGTCTACGCTTAAATCGCCTTTTAAAGCTTTTGCCATAGAAACAGAAGCCACCGAACAAAGCGAACGCTGTGCAATTTGAGTTATAGGCATTTCTAGACTAAATATTGCACACTTTTTCTTTTCTTTAATTGCGGCATTAGTAACAATATTCATTGCAAAACTTGTTTTACCAACACCAGGTCTTGCCGCAAGCAAAATAAGGTCGGAATTTTGAAGCCCGTTTGTTACAGCATCAAAGTCTTTAAATCCCGTTCCTATTCCCTTTATACCATCCTTGTTTTTAGATAAGTTATCAAACTTTTTAATAACTTCTCCAAGGGCTCCGGTAATATGGTTTAATGAACTTTGCTCCTCACTTTTACCAATTTCAAATATTGCTTGTTCTGCATAGTCTACCGCCGCATCTTTGTCGGTTGCATCATATGTTTTTTCTATAATATCTTGGCTGGCAGATATAATCTTTCTTAAAACCGAGTCTCTTTTTACAATGCCAACATAGTGTTTATGATTTGCTGCACTTGGAATAACATTTGTTAAATTTGTAATATACTCTAACCCGCCAACCGCTTGTAAGATGTTTTCACTATCTAGTTCGTCTGTTAATGTAATATAGTCTATTGGTTGATTTTTAGAAAAAATAACAAACATTGCACCAAATATGTCTTGGTGAGCCTCTAAATAAAAATCATCTCTTTTTAAGGTGTTCATAATAACCGTTGCAGCCTCTTCGTCTATTAAACATGCTCCCAAAACTGCTTGTTCTGCCTCTACATTATGTGGAGTCATTCTTGGCTTTACTGAAGTTTTTTTATCCATACTATCCCTCTTTTAATCTTTAAATGGGTCAAAATTACCATCTTTTTCTCTCTTGATTTTTGCTTTTTCTTTAATTTTGTTGTGTATTATATAAACTAAAAATACAACGCCTCCTCCGGCAACAACATTGCAAAGCATTATTGCCCAAAGCGGAGCTTTAATAATTGTTAAAACAGTTGCCACAAACAAAACAAAAGGAAAGGCTATTAAAAGATATATAAAACCTTGCTTTATTGTTTTCATAGCATCATACGGAGTTTGATCTTTCATTAATTGCTCCTTTATCACAAAAATTTTATTACTTTATTTATATGATAACAAAAGTTTTTGTTTTTGTAAATATTTATACAAACATTATTTTAATTACTCTAAAATAAATTCAAAATCAGCAATATAAAATAACGACAACAAATAAAAAAATAAATATTATGCCCCAACAAAGTTTACTTATATTTACTCATGTAGAGTGTTGCCTTTTTATTCGCTCGATTATCTCATTTAATCTGAGAATAAACCCTATATGAGATTTCCCCTACTAATTAAAAAAAGTGATTTTTGCATATTGCTCTAAAATTGCAATAAACAATTAATCACTTTAAAATGTTTAAATGTTATTAATCTGCACTAATTTCTCCACGAAGCAATTTTCCACGTTCTCTCATGCGAATAGTATGATCTAAAATTCTTTTTCTAATTCTTATAGATTTTGGAGTTACTTCCATAAGTTCATCTTGTGCTAAAAATTCTATACAATCTTCTAAACTCATAACCCTTGGAGGAACAAGCCTTAATGCCTCATCCGAACCAGAAGAACGGCAGTTAGATAAGTGTTTTGTTTTGCAAACATTAACAACAATATCATCACCTTTTGGGTTTTGACCAACAACCATTCCTGCATAAACAGGAACGCCTGCCCCAATAAATAAATCTCCTCTTTCTTGAGCATTAAATAGACCATAAACAACCGATTCGCCGTTTTCGTGAGCAATTAATGAACCGTACTGACGAGTATTAATTTCTCCTTTATATGGCTCATATCCATAAAATACCGAGCCCATAACACCTTCACCTTTAGTGTCTGTTAATAGTTCACTTTTAAAACCAAACAAACCCCTTTCTGGGATATAAAACTCTAATTTCATGCGGCTACCTTTTGGCGTCATTCCAATAAGTTCACCTTTTCTTTCTCCCATTTTGCTCATAATTGTGCCAACAGCAGTTTCAGGAACGTCTACCGTTAAAATATCTATTGGCTCGCATTTTACACTGTCCATTTCTTTAAATCTAACTCTAGGGTTGCTAACTTGGAATTCATAACCATCTCTACGCATATTTTCTATTAATATGCTTAAATGCATTTCACCCCTTCCACAAACGTTAAAAGCATCGCTTGTTGCAGTGTCGGTTACTTTTAAAGATAAATCTTTAACAGCCTCTTTATAAAGCCTGTCTCTTAAATGCCTGCTGGTTACAAACTTTCCTTCTTTGCCTGCAAATGGAGAATCATTAACCAAAAATGTCATTTCTACACTAGGTTCTGCAATTTTAACAAATTCTAGTGGTTCTACCATTTCAGGAGAGCAAATTGTGTCACCAATTTTTGTGTCTTCTAAGCCAGCGATACAACAAATATCACCAAACGCAACTTCTTTTGCTTGCACTCTTTTTAAACCTTCAAATGTGAACAATTGAACAATTTTGCCTTTTACACTTTTGTTTTCATCATGATAGTTACATACAACAATATTGTCGTTTACACTAAACCTTCCACTATCTACTTTTCCTATAGCAAGCCTACCCACATAGTCGTTTTGTTCGGCAGAAGAAATAAGCATTCTTGCTGGAGCATTTTCATCTCCTTCTGGAGCAGGAATGTGTTTTAATATTGTTTGAAATAATGGAACAAAGTCTGTTCCTTTTTCTGATGCTTTAGTAGATGCAATTCCTTGCCTTGCTGAAGCAAAAACAAATGGGCTGTTTAATTGATCATCGTTAGCGTTAAGATCTATTAAAAGTTCTAACACTTCGTCTTGAACTTCGCTTATTCTTGCCTCTGGCTTATCAATTTTATTAACAACAACAATAACTTTTAAACCAAGTGCAAGTGCCTTTTCTAACACAAACCTAGTTTGAGGCATTGTTCCCTCGTATGCGTCAACAACAAGAATAACACCTTCTACCATTTTTAAAACACGTTCTACCTCACCACCAAAATCGGCATGGCCCGGAGTGTCGATAATATTAATTTTTACGCCATCAAATTGACAACTTGTATTTTTAGATAAAATGGTAATGCCCCTTTCTTTTTCTAGAGCGTTAGAATCCATAACTCTATCTTCTACAACTTGATTTTCTCTAAATACATTACCTTGTTTTAACATTTCATTAACAAGGCTTGTTTTACCATGGTCTACGTGTGCAATAATTGCAACGTTTCTTATTTTTTCGTTTTTCATAAAATTCCTTTTAACTCACCGAGCTAGAGTATACCATATGTACAATATAAATTTCAAGTATAAATTTTGATAAATTAAAATTTTTATAACTTAACTTAAAATAACATCAAAAAGCCATTTTAAAAGAACCTCTCATTAATATAATCGAAACAAGAAATATGAGCAACCGTTCATGTTT
>JAZSMW010000015.1:0-10654 GCA_045536095.1 Clostridia bacterium | reverse complement strand
TGTATTTTATTTTCGTCTATTAAATTATATGCAATGTTAAGTTTTGCAAGTGCAACGTTTGGTAATATGTCGTACAAAAACTTAACACCATTTTCTACCATTTGATTGGTAGAATCATAATTAACCTCGCTCTTTTTAATGTTGCACAAATATAGCGGTATGTTATTTTTTTTACAAAAAGACGCATAGTTTAAAAAGTTTGTATCAAACTGTTCTCCGCTAAACTTTTGTGTATTGGCAGTTCCACTGTGATATAAATTATGAAGCACAACGCCATATGTGTTTGTTTTAAAAACATTATAATCTAACCCATTAAACGGATTAATAAATAAAACGTTTTTTGTAAACTTGTTTGTCATGTTAAACACCGTGTGTGTTTTTTCAACATTTGTGTTTTCGTATATTATTTTTCCGTTTTCATGTCTTGCATACAAATAACCATCTGGGCTATAAAAATGGCTAGAGTATGGAGGAGGTTCACACATTCTGCTTGCTAAGTGTATGTTTGTAAAATTTTGATTTGCATTTTTGTACGCAACATAAATTCCAGGTTTAGAATTTTCGTCATCTATAAAATCAACAGCCGAATCAAAATTTATTACACCGTTAGCAGTAGCATCTGTTAAAACCTTGTCACTAGACACAAGCACCACCGGCACTTTAACATTTGGAATCATTAACGAAAGATATGCTCCCGTATAAGCAAGAGTGTCGGTTCCGTGAGTGAGTATTATTCCGCAAATGTCTTCGTTTTGAGCTTCCCGTATTGCCTCCACCATTTTTAAAACATCGTTTACATTGGCATTTTCACTTAATATATTTACCGGACTTGTTGTTGTAAACCTATTTAAATTTTTACCATACATACTAAGTAACATGTGCTTTGTTTTTGCATTTACATTTATGTTGTTTCCACTAACAAGGCTCTGAATTGTTCCGCCAGTAAAAATTACTTTAATTTTGTTCATTTTTTAACCACCTTTATTTAAAAAAACTTGGCTAGCCAAGTTTTGTTTGGTGCGCCGTGAGGAGCTCGAATCCCCAACCTTTGGTTCCGTAGACCAACGCTCTATCCAATTGAGCTAACAGCGCATGCTGTTTTTTTTAAATATTAAATTATACCCACAAGGAACCAAAGGTTTTTGTGGGGTCCCCGAAAAACTGCAAGTTTTTTGGGGTAGAGGAAAACCCTCGCGTAACATGCGTAATAAATTTTGCTTGCCAAAATTTTAAGCCTAAAAGCGAGTGGTTTGACGAGGTTCCGTAGACCAACGCTCTATCCAACTCCCGCTAACTGCGCATGCTGTTTTTTTTAAATATTAAATTATACCCACAAGGAACCAAAGGTTTTTATGGGGCCCCCGAAAAACTGCAAGTTTTTGGGGTAGAGGAAAACCCTCGCGTAACATGCGTAATAATTTTGCTTGCCAAAATTTTAAGCCTAAAAGCGAGTGGTTTGACGAGGTTCCGTAGACCAACGCTCTATCCAACTCCCGCTAACTGCGCATGCTGTTTTAATATTAAGTTCTCTACGGCAGTTATTATATCACACCCATTTAAAGAAATCAAGCATTAATTTAAAAAGGTAAGGTTTTTAAATAACTCATATGCTTTTTCATTTAATTTATTAACTACATTATTTTTTGCTGATGCAAAATTTGATACAAAATATGTGTAGGAAGCCCCATAACAGTTGCATATGTTCCTTTAATTTTTTTAATAAACATTCCGCTTCTGCCCTGCACGGCATATGCCCCAGCTTTATCCTTATACTCATCTAGCAACAAATAATCCTCAATTTCTTGGTTTGTTAGTTTCACAAATTTTACAAGACTTGTGTCGTGAGTGGTAAAGGTTTTAACCTCACCATCTACCTCTATAAACACACTTAAACTGGTTATTACTTTGTGCGTTCTTCCAGAAAGAAGAGAGAGCATTTCAAATGCCTCTTTCTTACTTTTTGGTTTGCCCAAAATTTTACCCTTTATGCAAACAAGGGTATCGCTTCCTATAACAACTCTACTACCTTTTGTTTGCTCAAAAACGTCTTGTGCTTTTTGTTTTGCCAAACTTTCTGATAATTTGCTTAAGCTTAATTTTTGATTGTTATCTTCTTCTTTTAAACTTGGAACAATGCTAAATTTTAAGCCCATTAGTTCCATTAGTTCTGCTCGCCTAGGCGACTTGCTTGCTAGTATTATTTTTATATTTTCCATATGCTTAATATATATTAACACATAATGGTTTGTCAAGAAAATATTGCGCACGAGCGGTTGTTGTCGCCATCGCCTTTTGTAAACAAAAAATGCATTTGCCCGTGGCAAATGCATAATTTTAAATTTATTTAAAATTGCGATGGCTGGTTATTTTTTTACTCTTTCTTTTAAAGTTTTGTGTAATGCTTCCGGAGAGCCTTCTGGATATCTTAAATTTTTAGCAACAATTAATGTTTGTTTATTTTTTAAATAAATAAAAAACTTTTCTTTTGTTTCTTTATATTTTGCAATATCTTGATAGTTAAGGTTCATAATGCCTTGTTTTTTACCCTTAATGTAAACTGTAACCGAAAAGAACCTTGGTTCAAAGCGATACTCATACTCTATTTTTTTATCGGCCATATTATTTTGTTTAATTGCACTGTTTCTTACAATAAGATACATTATAAGCAAAAATAAACAAAACAAACCGCCAACAACCGTTAATACTATACCTAGCCATTTAACAATATCTAACGCAATAAACACAATGCCAACCGCAACAATAGCAAGCCCAATTAGCCCCCTAATTGTTAAAGGTTTTGCAAGTTGTGCATTAACATTGCTGTTAATATCTTTTTCTGTAATTTCATTTTTAACTCTAATCATAAACGCTCCTATAATTTAAATTCTAAAAAAGTTTAACACATTCAAAAAAAAATAGCAAAGTTTTTTAATGTTATTTTTAGTTACATCCCCATTTTTCTGCTAAATATTAATACAATTTGCATTATGTTATTTTTATCATTTATTTCTGCTTAAAAATATTATTTAATACTTCACTAAATTAAAATTTAACATTTATAAATGATTTTTCATATTATGCTTTGAGATTTATTAAAAGGAGAAAGTAAACATGCCATGCAATCAATTTAATGACACATACACAAATTGCTGTTGTGGGCGTGGACAAACCTCTTTGGGTTCTACCATTGGCCCAAGAGGTCCACAAGGAATCCCAGGTCCAACAGGGCCTACGGGACCAACTGGCCCGTCAACTGGCGTAACTGGTGCTACGGGCCCAACAGGAGCCACTGGTCCTACCGGTGCCACTGGTCCAACAGGTGCTACTGGAGCAACAGGTGCTACTGGAGCAACTGGTGCTACGGGCGAAATTGGCCCAATAGGATTAACTGGAGATGTTGGCCCTACTGGTGCTACAGGTGCAACAGGAGCCACCGGAGCTACGGGTGAAATTGGCCCTACAGGCGCTACGGGTGAGATTGGTCCTACAGGTCCAACCGGCGCAACTGGTGAAATCGGTCCAATAGGATTAACTGGAGATGTTGGCCCTACCGGAGCTACGGGCGAAATTGGTCCTACAGGACCTACCGGAGCTACGGGCGAGATTGGTCCTACAGGCCCAACTGGTGCGACTGGTGAAATTGGTCCTACAGGCCCAACCGGCGCAACCGGTGAAATCGGTCCTACCGGCCCAACTGGCGAAATCGGTCCTACTGGACCAACTGGTGCGACCGGAGAAGCCCCTACAATAACACTTACTATTGGAACGGTAACAACAGGAGCTCCTGGAACAGATGCCGAAGCCACAATAACAGGAACCTCACCAGATTTTATTTTAAATTTAACAATTCCACAAGGCCCTACCGGCCCTACAGCATAACGTTAAAAGGCATAAGCCTTTTAACGTTTTTATTTTTATTTGCATATTAAAAAAACATGAACACAATTAGTTTATGTTTAATTGTAAAAAACGAAGAGACTGTTTTAGAGAGATGTTTAAACAGCGTGAAAGACCTTGTTGACGAAATAGTAATTGTGGACACAGGATCATCGGATAACACAATTAATATTGCAAAAAAATTTACGTCAAAAGTTTACTCATTTAAATGGCAAAACGACTTTTCTCTTGCAAGAAACTATGCATTTTCTCTTGCAAGTGGTAACTATTTAATGTGGCTTGATGCCGATGATGTTGTTCCTGCTAAAACAATAATCCATTTAAAAAAATTAAAGCCATTTTTTAATGCCGACGTATATATGTTAAAATACTGTATGCAAAATGGCGACGGCAATATAACGCTTGAGTTTTATAGAGAGCGAATTATTAAAAATTGCAAAAACGCCGTTTGGGTTGGAGCGGTTCACGAATGTATTACACCATTTGGAAAGGTTGAGCGATTAAATTTGAGCATTTTACACAAAAAAATTGAAAATAAAAAGCAAAGCAACCGAAACTTAAATATTTATAAAACGCTTGCAAAAAAACGCAAACTCACCCCCAGAGAACAATACTATTTTGGCAGAGAACTTTTTGATCATAAACTATATAACCTTTGCATTTTAACATTAAACGACTTTGTAAACAGCAAACAAGGTTTTAAAGAAAATGTTATTGACGCACTATTTTTACTTTCGCTTTGTTACAAGCAAAAAAATGACAGTCACAATATGCTAATAAGTTTATTTAAAACGTTTGAATATGATACACCTCGTGCAAACGCATGCTGTTTAATTGGTGATTATTTTTATAATAATCAAAACTACAACACGGCTATTTTTTGGTACCAAACTGCAACAAAATGCAGCGACCCGACTATAAAGGGTGGTTTTGTAAATAAAATATATTTTAACTATTATCCATTTTTGCAACTGAGTTGTTGTTATTATTTTTTAAATGACATTAAAATGGCAAACTCATATAATTTAAAAGCAGAAAAGTTTTATAAAACCAACGCCACCGAAAGCAATAAACTTTTATATCAAAGATTACTTAATAAAGAATAAAGTGTTTTTTTGATGTTTACGCAATGCAAAACTAATTGTAATTGTTTGCTTAATTTTAATGTTTTACTTTTATTGCATACAAAACGCAAAAAACGCATGACTTTTTTTGTGGTTAATGGTAGTATACTCAGCGTTAGTGAATTTTTAGAGGCAAATACAAAAATTAACTCACTTTCACATAAATTTATGTTTGTTGCATATATTAGTTAAAGTGTTTTTGCATGTTTTTGTGTTTAGGCTGTTTTTTTAATTGCCAAATTGGCCTATTTTATATAAAAATACATTAACAACGTGCAAATAAGGCACACATTAAATATATTGCGACAATCGCATGTTTTATTAAGGAGATAATAGCAATGCAAACAATTTATTTAACTGAAGAAGGTAAAAAACAATTAGAAGAAAAATTAAATTATTACCGCACCGTTTTAAGACCTGAAGTAACCAAAAAAATAGGAATAGCAAGAGAGTTTGGCGACCTTTCTGAAAATGCTGAATATGATGCAGCAAAAGAAGAGCAAGGCAAAATAGAAGCAGAAATTGCAGAAATGGAAACCAAAATTAAAACTTGTGTTATTATAGATAAAGACCATATAGACACCTCTAAAGTAACTATTGGTTGCACAGTTGAAGCATATGATGAAGATTTTGACGAAGATGTTTCTTACACCATTATAGGAAGCACCGAAAGCGATCCTTCTCGTGGGTTAATTTCTAACGAATCACCAGTTGGCAGTGCTTTACTTGGCAGAAAAGCAGGCGAAACAGTTGTTGTAAAAACCCCTGTTGGAGAGTGCAGATTAAAAATTTTAGCAATTAAAGCATAATTAACTATTTTTATTGGCACACATTTAGGCTAAAAACCATTTATTAATTTACAAAAAAAGCAAAACCGTTTTTACGATTTTGCTTTTTTATTAACATTTTTACTAATAATAAATATGTTATCCATTTATAAATTTGTGATTAATAAGTTTTAATATGAAATTAACTTACTACAACAGTAACTGTTAATTTATTTTACATTCACTGAGAAAATTTGATTGTTTTCAAACACAATATTGTTTTGCTTATATTTTGCATTAAACAATTGTGGAATGTTTTGTTGTAAATAATCTTTTAATTGTTGTTTGCTTGTTATTTGTATTTTTTCCATTTCTATTTCCCCCTTTTAAATTTGCTTTTGTAACTGAATTGTAATTTTATCGCCATTTGTAAACACGCAAATTTCGTTATTATGTGCGATGATTTTATTTGTCAAATCTAGTTTTAACATTTGCTCTAACAAATACGCAAGTTCTTTTTCTTCCATAATTTTCCTCCCTTGTAATTTGTCTATATTGTACACCAGCATTTTTAATTTGTGAACAGAAAAAAATGCCACATTATAACTAGTTTTGAATGATTTTGTCGAAAAAAATACATTATTACCAAAACAATTAAATTTTTGACTTGTTTTATATGTTTTTTACTATTTTAATCGTTTTATGTTTCCACAAAAAAACAAAAAAAATACACGGCGGGTAAACTCCGTGTATTTTAATTTAACTTTAATTTGGGTTATATTAAAGTTATTATTTAGAATTTATAAATTAAACTCTTTGGGTTAATTTCTAATTATTAATTACTCAATAATTGTAGAAACAACGCCTGAACCAACAGTGTGGCCACCTTCACGAATAGCGAATCTTAAACCTTGCTCAATAGCGATTGGCTTAATTAATTCGATAGTCATTGTGATGTTGTCACCAGGCATAACCATTTCTGTTCCTGCTGGAAGTTCAATAGTTCCTGTAACGTCTGTTGTTCTGAAGTAGAATTGTGGTCTGTAACCGTTGAAGAAAGGTTTATGACGGCCACCTTCTGCTTGTTTTAATACGTACACTTGTGCAGTGAATTTTGTGTGTGGGTTGATTGAACCAGGTTTGCAAAGAACTTGACCTCTTTCGATATCTGTTCTTTGGATACCACGAAGTAAGATACCAGCGTTATCGCCTGCTTGAGCTTCGTCAAGAAGTTTGTGGAACATTTCGATACCAGTAACAACTGTTTGTTTCTTTTCGCCAAGACCAACAATTTCTACTGTGTCGTTCATGTGAACTGTACCACGTTCTACTCTACCTGTAGCTACAGTGCCACGGCCAGTAATTGTGAATACGTCTTCAACTGGCATTAAGAATGGTTGATCTGTAGCACGTGCAGGGTCTGGAATATATGAATCTAAAACATCAAGTAATTCTTGAATAGATTTGCACCAGTCTGAATCTGTGTTACCAGCGTCGCAATCTTCACCAGCTTTGAAAGCTGAACCTTTAACAATTGGAGTTGTGTCGCCAGGGAAACCATATGAAGATAATAAATCTCTAATTTCCATTTCAACTAACTCTGCAAGTTCTGGATCTGCTTGGTCCATTTTGTTCATGAAAACAACAATGTATGGAACACCAACTTGACGAGCAAGTAAGATGTGTTCACGAGTTTGTGGCATTGGGCCGTCTGCTGCAGAAACAACTAGAATAGCGCCGTCCATTTGAGCAGCACCTGTGATCATGTTTTTAACATAGTCAGCGTGTCCTGGGCAGTCTACGTGAGCGTAGTGACGTGTTTTTGTTTTGTATTCAACGTGTGCAGTGTTGATTGTGATACCTCTAGCTTTTTCTTCTGGAGCTTTGTCAATATCTTCATATTTCATAGCTTCTGCAAGACCTAAAGCTGCACTATATTTACAAAGTGCTGAGGTTAAAGTTGTTTTACCGTGGTCAACGTGGCCGATTGTACCAACGTTTACGTGGGTTAAACTTCTGTCAAATTTTTCCTTAGACATAATTTTTAATCTCCTTTAAATTTTTAAGTTACGAATATATATTAACATATTCATTTAATTTTGCAAAGCGTTTTATCGTTTTTTTAACGCTTTATTTTTTTGCAAGTTTTGGCGCAATTTATGCTAAATTCTCGAGATATTTAAGCACAAAAAGCACCAACACTTACTATATATACAGGCCGGTAAAAACTCTGGGAAATTTTTACTAGGCAATGTATCCGTTTTTAATTTGGGGAATTCCCCATCGTACTTTAGCTATATTGATTAGTCTTTTTTACGATTTGATATAATTTTTTCTGAAATAGATTTTGGAACTTCGGCATATTTTAGTGGTTCCATAACGAACACACCTCTACCTTGTGTTTGAGAACGAAGGTCTGTTGCATAACCAAACATTTCAGAAAGTGGAACTTCTGCGTTAATTCTTTGAATTCCAGAAAGGCTTTCTGTTCCAAGAAGTAGGCCCCTACGAGAAGTAATGTTACCCATAACAGTTCCTAAGTAGTCGTCTGGGACTTCTACAGCAACTTTCATAATAGGTTCCATTAAAACTGTATCTGCCTTAGCAGCCGCTTCTTTAAATGATAGCGAACCAGCAATTTTAAATGCCATTTCTGATGAGTCTACATCGTGGAAAGAGCCATCAAATACTGTTGCCCTAAAGCCAACTGTTTCGTAGCCTGCTAAGAAACCGCTTTTTCTTGCTTCGTTAATACCGTTGTTAATTGGTTGAATAAATTCTTTAGGAATTGAGCCACCAACTGTTTTATCAACAAATTCGTAGCCGTCATCTTCAAGTGGTTCATATTTAACCCAGCAGTGTCCGTATTGACCTTTACCACCAGATTGTCTAACATATTTACCCTCAACCTCAACAGCCTTTTTAAATCTTTCTCTGTAAGAAACTTGTGGAGCACCAACATTTGCTTCTACTTTAAATTCACGAAGAAGTCTGTCAACAATAATTTCTAGGTGTAGTTCGCCCATACCAGCAATAATTGTTTGACCTGTTTCTTGGTTAGTAGAAACTCTAAATGAAGGGTCTTCACGAGATAGTTTTGCAAGGGCTAAAGCCATTTTTTCTTGTTGGTCTTTAGTTTTTGGTTCAATTGCAAGTTGAATAACTGGTTCTGGGAAAACCATGCTTTCTAGTTGAATTGGATGTTTTTCATCACAAAGAGTGTGTCCTGTGATTGTATCTTTTAAACCAACAATTGCAGCAATATCGCCTGCGCCAACTTCTTGAATTTCAGTTCTGTTGTTAGAGTGCATTCTAATTAAACGGCCAACACGTTCTTGTTTACCAGTTATTGAGTTGTAAACATAAGAACCAGCCTTTAAAACACCACTATACACACGGAAGTATGTTAAACCACCAACAAATGGGTCTGTTGCAATTTTAAATGCCAAACCACTAAATGGAGCATTTTCGTCTGCAACTCTTTCTTCTTCTTCACCATTGTCTGGGTTGATGCCTTTAATTGCATCGATGTCTAGTGGAGATGGAAGATAGTCTACCATTGCATCTAGTAGGTTTTGAACACCTTTGTTTTTATATGAAGAACCGCAAAGCATTGGAGTAATGCGTTTGTCGATTGTTGCTGTTCTAATTGCTTTCTTTAATTCGTCTAAAGAAATTTCTTCTCCAGCAAAATATTTTTCTAAAAGAGCATCGTCTAATTCTACAATAGATTCAATTAATGCGTCATGACGTTTTTGTGCCTCTGCTCTTAGGTTTTCTGGTATTTCTGACTCTTCAATAATTTTGCCCATTTCGTCTTCTGGAATAAAAGCTTTCATTGTTAAAAGGTCAATAACGCCTTCAAAAGTATCAGCCATACCAATTGGCATTTGTAATGGAAGTGGGTTGGTTTTAAGTCTGTCTCTAACAGAATCGATACATTTGTCGAAATAAGCGTCGTCACGGTCCATTTTATTAACATAAATAATAACTGGAACTTTACATTGAGTTGCTTGTCTCCAAACTGTTTCTGTTTGAGGTTGAACTTTATCCCTAGCACTAAGCACTAAAACTGCACCATCTAACACTTTTAAAGAACGAAGAACTTCGATTGTAAAGTCTACGTGTCCTGGAGTGTCAATAATGTTAATTTTTTTGCCTTTCCATTCACAAGTTGTACAAGCAGAAGTAATTGTAATACCTCTTTCTTGTTCTTGAACCATCCAGTCCATAGTTGCAGCACCGTCGTGAACCTCACCAATTTTGTGAGTTATACCAGTGTAATACAAAATACGTTCTGTAGTTGTTGTTTTACCTGCGTCGTTGTGACCCATGATACCAATGTTTCTTGTTAATCTAAGGTCACTTGCCATATTTTTATCCTTTTATTTTTTATTTTTGACCATTTTTGAAAGGAACAGACCAACCTTCTTTATTTTTTTATTGCTTAAAGTTGCAATTATATTAACAAAAATAATTATTTAATCATTTCTGCTTCATATTTTTTTCTTAAATTTTCATTAAAGGCTGTTTTATATTCGTCTCCAAATTTTGCATACATAAGTTGCTTAAACCTTTCATTGTCCTCTTTGGCAATATGGTTGACTATTTCATAATCAGTTAGCGTAAAGGTTCTGCGACCTCCCGTTACTGAATTTACAACAGTTACTTGCCAACCACTATACCACGCAATGCTTAGGTTTTTCACATCAACAACTTTATAGGTTTTTGCTAAAGTTAATTTTTTTGCAATTTTCTCTACATCGCTTGATGTTAGTTTTTCAACAAACATATTTCCACCTTTAATTATTTAATTTTAATTTGTTTTAAGCGTTTTTTAAACTTTTTTTCAAGAACAACAAGGCT
>JAZSMW010000103.1:0-2524 GCA_045536095.1 Clostridia bacterium | reverse complement strand
TAAGATAATTCTTGATTAATATTTTTATTAGAATAATTTTTATTTCTTCTTTCATTATGGCGATAAATTCCTTTTAAATTTTCTCTTTTATATTTTTCATTTCTTATTATAGCATAGCTCATAAATTAAACCTCCTTGACTAAGCTTTATTGATAACACAAGTGAAGTGTTGTAACACACTACAACACTTTTTTAGCTGTGGCTTCAAAAGTGTTAGTGTGGCAGGAGTACCTGCACCCCAAACCTAAAAAAAGACTAAAGCATTTTTTAGGTTTTTCATAAAAATTTGCTTTTCGCAATTTTTTATGAATGTGAGCAAAAAATAAATTTTTATGCTCACACCAAAAATCATAAATGCTTTGTGGTATTTGCTTTAGCAATTCAAAGTAGAAACCAGAGGGAGAAAGCAGAAGTAGAATTAGGCGTAATAATCCCTTATTTAAAAATAAGAATTATTACACCTATATAAGCCAGAAACCGTCGGTCGGTCGCCTCGTTTATAGGCAGTCTAGTAAGTAGTAATACTACTATAATTGCTGATACTAATAAGTATCTTTGTTCATATTTGCCCAAACTTTTTACAATTATAAATCCATATCAAATATGCCACCGAATACTCTTTTTTTATTGTGAGTCTTTGTTCTAAAATCTCACTGTCGCACTTTGTATAAATAGACCGTTTATACTAATACGGATAAATTTTCTGCGTCGGCTCATCACACCTAGTACTTTTATAGAGGTACTGCTTAACTCTTTTGCATAATAAAAAACACTTGTAATTTCTTACAAATGTTTTCTTATTTAAATATTTAATTTTGTTTGCCCTCACAATCAATTTTAAGCGATTTTCTGATAGAGGGTGGAGTAATTTTATATACTCAAAATAAATTTTAAAATTATCAATAGTAAGTTTTCTGTTATATCTAAAAATATCTAACCGATATCTAACAATTTTACAAAATTTTTGCAAAATTCTAAAAAATATGTTATTAAGTAGCAAGTAAGAAAAATAAGAGTAAGTGCTAGAAAATCCATAATTTTGAGGTTTTTAAAAGGTAGTATTTAATACTAAAAATAAATAAGTATAAAAGCCCTTAAATGACTCAAAATGCTGCGGGAAACCATGTGGGTTCGAGTCCCACCAACGGCACCAAAGGTGGATTTACTCAAACTCGTAAAAAGCATTGTTATAAGTGAGTTTGAGTAATCTAAAAAAAGAATATCATATCATTTTAAAAAGTCAATTTACATTGGCTTATTTTTTTACTTTTTTAAAAAAATTCCATAAAATGCAAAAGGGGACACCTTCTAAAAACAACTTGAGCTTGTTTTTGGAAGGTGTCCCTTTTAACATAAAAACTTAAACAAAATAGCGAAAAACAATTGACTTATACAAACAATTGTTTTATAATATTGCCTAGATAATTAAAATAAAATATTAAGAAACGGAGATGATATTAGTGAAAGATATAGATAAAAATAATTTGTCTTTTGAAGATATTAAACATATTGATGAAAATGGTGTTGAATTTTGGTATGCTCGAGAACTTATGTCTATTTTACAATATTCTAATTGGCAAAATTTCGAAAAAATAATTGATAAAGCTAAAATATCTTGTGAAAATAGTGGTATCAGTGTGTTTGAACATTTTACTGACGTCAATAAAACGATAAAAATGCCTAAAGGAGCAGAGAAAACGATTATAGACTATAAATTAACCCGTTATGCTTGTTATCTAATAGCTCAAAATGGAGATAGCAGAAAAAAGGTAATCGCTCTTGCTCAAACATATTTTGCAGTTCAAACTAGAAAACAAGAAATTAGTGAAAAAGAATATAGCTTACTTACTGAAGATGAAAAAAGATTTTATCAAAGAAGTTTAACAAGAAAAGGTAATTATTCACTTAATCAAACAGCTAAAAGAGCAGGAGTTAAAAATTTTGACAAATTCCATAACAGTGGATATAAAGGCTTATATAATGGAGAAACTGCTGATGATATAGCAAAAAGAAAAGGTCTAAGATACAGAGAAGATATTTTAGATAATATGGGCAGTGAAGAACTTGCAGCTAATCTATTTCGAATCACACAGACTGAATCGAGATTAAAAAGAGATAAGGTTGATACAGAGAAGAAAGCATGCGATACTCATAATAAAATTGGTAAAATAGTTAGAAAAGCAATTAAAGAAGCTGGTGGAACTATGCCAGAAGACTTGCCTACGCCACAAAAGAGTTTAAAACAATTAGAAAAAGAAAATAATAGAAGTTTGAAAAAGCTAGATAAATAAAAAATTACTAGTTAACGGCTAGGAAAAATCATAAATAATTAAGCAAAAATGCAAAAGGGGACACCTTCTAAAAACAACTTGAGCTTGTTTTTGGAAGGTGGACAGCGGAACGATTTTACCACACCTACTTCCAAACTGTCCCTAATTAATATATAATAAATATATTAATGGAGGATGGTTTATGGAAAACAAAAGGTATTCAGATGAATTTAAATTACAAGTTGTTAAAGAAT
>JAZSMW010000003.1:0-15745 GCA_045536095.1 Clostridia bacterium | reverse complement strand
ACCAAAAAGAAAATAAATAAAAAAAAGAAAACAAAAACTCACCCCCACTCCCACCACCCCCACAACAAACTATTTTCCAAGAAAAAAATCGCACGAGTGGGAGTGCTATTAGCGATTTATAAAAATTTTATAGTCAAATGTTTTAAAATTACCCCCACCGCAAAATGTAAAAATATAACCGCTATTATGGTTATACATTCAAACAAACACAAACAACAA
This sequence comes from Clostridia bacterium, assembly GCA_045536095.1. Lineage (GTDB taxonomy): Bacteria > Bacillota > Clostridia > Christensenellales > UBA1242 > HGM11367. The sequence goes on along the minus strand of JAZSMW010000003.1, from coordinate 15,526 downwards.
AACAAACACCAAAAAAAATATAGTTACACTTTTAAAACAACCAACACAAACACCAACCAAAAAGCACAACCGCAAAACACCAACAACGGCGGCGGCTTGGGGCTTGGCTTTTTCATTTTTGTATAACTTGCAAATTTTTCTTGATGTGCTTTTTTTCCTAGAAAAAAATTTATCAATAAAAGATAAAAAAAATAATAAAAGTATATAATAAAATTAAAAAAAATATAAAGATATAAAAATATAAAATAAAAAAATAATTATAAAAATAGAACCACAAAAAAGAAGAAAAAAGGGGAGAGAAAAAAGGCGGCGAAAAAGTCCAGGATAAAAGCAAGCACTAAAAAAATATATATAATTATATAATAAAATAAAATTGATTAGTAATAAAAAGACAAGAAAAAGACGCAAAAAAAGTTGTGTCATTTTGTAATTATTTTTAAAAAAGGTATTGACAAATTACAAGGCTTGTGGTATAATATATGTAGAAATTGAGAAAAGGAGAAAAACAAATGAAGAAATATGTATATATAATAGACTACAGAGATCGATATGGTGCTGATCAAATGGAATGTAATAATATGGAAGATGTCTATACTCAATTAAAGTATTTGAAAGAAGATAATAGCATTGTTGAAAATGTGAAGAAGGTTGATGTTGAAGATCGTTACATCGAAAGAAATATATCTATCACTTCAATTAGAAAAGTGATCAGAACTTTAAAATATAAACCAATTTTTATATTTTGTAATAATTAAGAAAAGGAGAAAAACAAATGAACATTGAAACACTAAAAACAATTTTACAAAACGGCGGGGCAACAATCAACAAGAACGGGCAAGCGGTCAATTTTTCTAGGGGGTTTCAAGTTTCAAAAAAAGATTGCTACATCTTAAAACTAAAAGAACTTGAAACAATAAGAACGGCGGCGGCTGAACTTTTAGAAGAACTTAAAGGCGGCGAATTTTTGGGGCTATGGGTAGATGGCGGCAAGGTTTATATCGATATCTCGCAAAAAATAAACAACTTTAATAAGGCAAAACAAAAGGGGCTAGAACTTGCACAAATCTCAATTTTTAATTGGGCTACTAAAAATTGTATTTTTTTATAAGAAAAAAGAAAAACAAAAAAGCACAACCGCAAGCGGTGGCAAGGCTTGAAAAAAGCCACCGCAAAAAATAATTGCATAACATAATAACTAAAAATTGTATAACAGCATTAAAAAAACAAATAAACAAAAAAGGAGAAAAAAACAATGCAATTTTACTTACAACTAAAAAATCAAAAACACAATGCTTATTTTAATAGCACAATTTGGAAAAATGAGGACGACTACGGCAACGGAATTTACTTAGATATTAGAAAAAATGGCGGCGACGATTTTAGATATATTGATTGTCGTTATATGAAAAATTTTGACGAAGAAAAAGTTGTAAAACAAGTTTTGCAAGAGTATTTTGGCGACAATATTATATCTATAACAAAAATAGAAGAATAAAAAGCAAAAGAGTTTTTGCAAGTTCTCACAAAAAAAACTTGCAACAAAATTTTAAAAATTAGGGAGATATAAAAAAATGAGAACATTAAAAGAACTTTTAAACGAAAAAACAAACAACGAAACAAAAAAGGCTTTACAAAATTATATAACAAAACATTATAACCAAATAGACGAAATGCAAGCGGACGACCTCGAATTGATTTTAAATAACGACTATAAAATAACAAACGAACTACACAACACAATCAAAAATTATGCAATGAAAAAAGCGGCAAAAAATGAACTTGATAAACTTTTATTGGTAAAACTAACCAAAAACATAATAGACAATATTTTGACTTTAAAATATTTTCAAAACTGCTACAACTACAATAAAAGCAATGTAAACACGGCAACAAGATTTTTTACTGCATACAACATAAACAACTCAATTTTACAAGATTTAGCAATATAAAATAAAAAAACATAAAAATAAAAAATGGAGGTTTTACAATGGAAAAAAGAAAAAACTTGCACCTATTATTCCCAACAATTTATATAAACGGCATAACAGCAACAAAAGAAGACTTGAAACAACTTTATTTTGATTGCAAGAGAGGTAAAACGGTTTTAGTGGCGATTGATAGGTACACCGATTGGGGTATGATTGATTATAGAACGGCTTAATATTTGGGGGACTTTTCACAAAAAAATTAAAGGAGATTTAAAAGTGGATAACAAAATTATTAATGAAATAATAGAAGAACTAAAAAAACTAGTAAATGATAAAAGATTTGATTTTTATATAACAACAGCAACGGCGGTAGAGGTGGCGGATAGTTTGGCAAAAATTAAAAATATTGAACTAACCGAAAAAATGCTTGATATAATTTTGGAGCAAATAAGCATCAATTTTGAAATTTTAAACACACAAGATGGGGCGGAATATTTACTATCAAAAGACAACTACAAGCAAGCCCTACAGAATTTGGCAAAATATGAGGATATAAGCCCAACCGATGCGGTATGGCTTAAAATCAACAAGTATTTATAAAAATGTATAACAGCACGACTTTTGGAGTTTTTGCAAGTTCTCACAAAAAACTTGCAACAAAATTTTTAAATAGGGAGATATAAAAAAATGAATAAATACCAAAAGGGAAAAGAAAAAGCGATTGAAAAAGCTCAAAAATGGCAATGTGACGCAAGCAAAATTGACCTTGACTGGCTAACCTACGCAAACACAATAGACGAATTAAAAGAACTTGCGAAAAGATACGGACTTATAAAAGAGTTTAAAGAAAATGGCATAATTTAATAATAAAATTAAAAAATAAAATACAAGGAGAAAAAACAATGAACTTATACACACAACAAGAGGTTGATGCTTTAATTGAAAAATTTAGTAAAAGACAAAATTTTAAATGTTACACAATTTATGGTAGCCTTTTGGATAATCACATCTTAACAGCCGACGGCACTAAAACAGCGATAATTAGGGAAAAGGGCTTAAATGAATGGTCAAGTGCCTATTCTATAAAACTATATAACAAAATACCTAAAAAGTATCAAAAAGTGATTGATTTACTGGATATTGACGACGAACAAGAGGCGGCAAAACTATTTTTTAAATAACAGCGGACTTTTTGCGGTTGACAAAACAGCACGGACTTAAAATTGGGGGCTTTATTTTGTAATTATTTTTTAAAAAGGTATTGACAAGTTACAAAAAGTGTGATATACTTATTGTAACAAAAAACGAAAAGGGAGATAAATTTTTATGAAAAAAATTGAACTAAAAAACGACTTGAAAATTATGGGATATGGCACAATTAAAAAAGGCACAACTTTTAAAGTAGAAGACTATAACAGCCGCTACACCTATGTTAAACTAGGTTTATGCACTTTAAAACTAACAAAAAAAGATTTTAATATAATTTATTAAAAAATAAAAGAACAAGGAGCGAACACAATGGAAAAGTATTTTGTGGCTATGTGCTACTACAAGGACGGCACAAGACTAAGAAGACAAGGCGAAACAAGAGAGCAAGCACTAGAAAAACTAAATGAGGCAAGACAAGTGACAACTAGATTTTATAAGCGAAACGGGGTGGACTATGGAGAATGCGGCAAACTTTTCACAACGGACGACGAACACGGCGAAATTGAAAAAACAACTATAACAGAATGGCAAAAAGTCAAAACTGAAATTGTAGAAAATTAAAAGGAGAAACTACAATGGAAAGATTTATTGTATCAATGAAACACTATGATGATTTTAGCGGAAAAGTCACCGACAGCATAACAGCGAATGATTTTGAAACGGCAAAAAGAGTTTTTGAAAAATGGGTTGAACAAGACAAGAGAGAATGGAACACCGAACTATTAGGCAACGACTTAAAATTTAAGCAAACAGAAAAAACTTATAATGCAAAATGTTTTACAAATTTTGGGCTTGAATATACCACTATAACAATAAGAAAAAAATAATAAAATAATTTTTAAAGGAGTTTACAATGGAAAACAAGGTATTTTTAGTAAAAGTAGAACAGAATGACGAAAAAAATGGGGTAGAACTATTTTTTGACGGCAAACCAACCGAAACGGTTATTGAATTTTTAAAGACTAACCACTTTAGGTGGCACAAGGTAAAAAAATGTTGGTATAACAAAAGAACGGAACAAACGATGCAAGCCGTGGAGCAAATTATAAGCGGACACCCTATAACAGCACAACAAACTACACCAACCGAACCAAAAGCACAACACCAAATTGAATTAAAAACACTAAAAAAAGCAACACCCGAGCAAGCACTTGAGATTGCTAAACTTGAGTGGAACACACAAGATATGCAAGATTATTTAATTAAAAACTATGATTTTTACTTAACAGAAGACAAAATGATTATAGAGATAGAAAAAGCTAGTAAATTAAGTATAACAAAAGAACTTTACTATGACGACGAGTATGATGCACCACAAGTGAATTTTGATAACTTTTTGGAGTATAACAAACACAACTGCAACAGATACGACTATTACAACAGCGAACGAAACACACAATTTTACTTTTGCAAACAAAATGCAAATTGTGTATACATAGACAAGTTTGCCAACTACAATATGTTTGAACCACTATCGAGCATTAGAGAGGTAACACAAGACGAATTTGACGACATATTAGAAATCTACAAAAAGCAAAAAGAACAATACTTAGAACGACTACAAAAGTATTTTACAAGATATGGCAAACATATTAGCACACACGGATATTGGGCTAACAGATAGCCCATATCCACCCCAACTGGGGAAACTATAACAGAAAAGGAGTTTATAATGGAACAATTAAAGGAAATTAAAATTGGCGAAAAATTTATTGCTATAAACAGAATAACAAAAGAGAACTATAGATGCTACAAGGAAACGGAAACCACGATATTTGTATTTGCTAAAGGCAAAAGCCGATATGGTAGAAGATTTTTACTAGAAGATTTTTACAACAATTATTCTATAAAAATAAAAACAGAAGAACAAGAAACAGCGACATGGCACAAGCGACTAAAACGGGCTATAAAATGTATGGAAACAAGCGGCTTATGGGAAACAATAAAAGAAAAATATAAAAATCTTTTAACAATAACACTTGCAGAAAAAAATTTGGTTCGCAAGGAATATTGGGAAAAACTTTGGGAAAAATCTCATAAAAGCGAGTATGCGGACTTTTTGAGAACAATAAAAGCAAAATATCCATTTATGATTAAACAAAACGAAAATGGCGAAGACTTTTTAGACACCGATTATATTTGGGAACTAAGCGAGTGCAATCTAAAATCTATGTATTTTGGAGCATACAAAAACGATATAGAAAAAGAGAATATTAAAAGATATATAGAAAACAAAAAAGACTATAACACAACAGCCCGTACAAATTACGATGTTAGTTTTCAATATAGAGCAGATGCGAAAAAAGCTTGGTATAGTGAGGAATATAAAAATTGCGGTAACGGTCATTATTATTTAGCACTAGACCATAACACGGCATTATTTTGCGAAAATGATTAAAGGAGAAAATTTATGGAACAAATGGATATTAGAGAGTTGAAAATTTGGATAGAAAATAAAGACACTTTAGAACGACTGGTAAACGACTATTTTGACCTACCAACAGAAGAAACTATAAGAGGGACTTTTATTGTATTAACAGAAGAAGAACGAAGACTAGTAGAAACTACTTATAATTATATGACAGAATACGAAAGAGAAATTGCATTAACAAGGGAAAATTGCGACTTGTTTAATAGAATAGAACAACTAAAAAGAAACAGCATAACAAAAAGAGAGGTATAACAATGGACGAACAAAAAAACTATGACAATTATATAGTATATATTTTAGGGGCTGACGACTTTAATATATGCAAGGAACTAAGAGATTTGGGAGCAAGTTTTGGGATGGATGTTGCATACAACAAGGCGGTTGCGATAGCACAAAAGTTTGAATTATACGATAAACAACTACCACATATATCACAATATTTGAATTTGACAACATTTATTGAATACTACAACGAACAACTTTTAGACTTTATAAACGACAAAGATTTTATTGTAGAAGATTTAAAAGGGGGTGAGTAAAATGAGTTTTAAAGAATTGTTTGAAACCACAAGACTTGCAAAAAGCTTGGGGATGACAACTTTTGCACAACTACAAAAGTTTAAAGAAGATAATTGTATAACAAGCAACATGGAACTTATAACAGCACTAAAAAACAAAACCAATTAAAAGGAGCGGAAAAGATGGATAACAAAGTCAGTATTGTTTTAGATAAAAACAACAACACAATAGACCTATTATTTAATGGCTACAACTTTATTGCACACACGATTTACAACAAAGAATTAACAGAAAAAATTTTGACACTTATTGAAAATGAATTAAAAAACGAAATTTACGATTTTGAAAGTTTAGAAAAACTTTTAACACTTAAATAGGTGGATGATATGAAAACAACGACAAGAGTAAAAGAAAGCACAACAAGTGTAATATTGTCTTATGCACTAGAATATGCCGATGTGATGAGTTCGGCGAAAAAAGAGGCTAAAAATCTTTTAAATACTAACGACAATGACATTATCTTGATAATTATGGGATTATTAACCGAACCAACAAAAACAGCACGACTAACTTGTAAAAATGACTACGCAAAGAAATTAAAACTAGAACTAGAACAACTTTTTAACATTAACAAGAAAACAAAAAGGAGAACACTCAATGAAGATTAATAATAAAAAAGTAAAAACTAGCGGTTTATTTGCTTATGATGGTTGCCACAAAATCTACATACTAGAAAGTGAGCAAGACCGACAACAAGCGATAGATAGTGGTTACACAATTTTACTGATAGAAGAACTTGAAGAAACATACAACACAAGTTGTCCACTAAGATTTATTAACAACTGGAAATTAGATACAACTTATGTGTCACAATGCGAAACAGCGGAATTTTTGAACGAGGCTGAAGATGAAAACAAAAAATTATATTTGTGTTTTTATTATAAAGGCAAGCATCAATGCTCTTATACATTTGCGGACACATTTGGTGGCGAAAAAATGGCGACATTAGAACTTATCGCACAAGAAAATAATTGCGACATAACAGACATTGAAACAAAATTTGAATGGAAATAAGGAGATAAAAAAATGAAAGCAACAAGAGAAGATTTTGAAAAATTTATTGAGGAAATAAAAAATACTATAACAGACAAGAGTGTTGATTGCACACAATTTTTTGATTTTAAAGATTACAGCGAATTTTTAGAAGAACTAAAAATGTTCTTGGATAAAAACAGCGACGAAGAATGGGAAATTTTAGCAAATTTTGGAATAGGAATTAAAAGAAAATAAAAAGGAGAGTTACATAGGAAATGGGTATTCAATTAGAATTAATAGCAAGAAACAACCACATTAATTACAGCGAATTTTTAGAAGACATAAAAAGAGTTGTTTTAAAAGAAGAAAAGTCTAGCATTACATACATTGACCTTGAAAACAATGTTATTTGTCTAGCAAATGGTAAAAAAATTCCAGTAAATAAAATTTAATATATAAAAAAGGAGCGAAAAGGATGAGTAGTTTTATAACAAGCAACAAAAACAAAAGTAGAATTGCAAAATTAATTTATCGTGAATTATGGTGTAATGGCGACCAATATGGATGCCGTGCATTATATGGTGACATTATCAAAACCTTACAACAACAACTAGAAGATCTAACTAATAAAAAATTAAACATAGACAATGCAGATGTTGAGATTTTAAAAGTTTTAGAAGACATAAACAGAACGGCGATAAATAAGTGTTATAACGAAAACGAACCAACTATACATCACCATTTAGAGTTTATCAAAATTGAAGATGCGTATAGTGTTGAAACATTAAAAGCTATACAATTCTTTATATATCAATGTGCTGAAAGTGGTATTGACGAAAAGAATGAGAACTTTTTAAAGTCTTTAGAGGAATTAGTACATTATTTGGCACTATACCTTATCGAGCATACAAACGAATGGAACAATGCACCTTGGGGTGATTAAAAATAGGAACATAAAGGAGCGAAAAAATGAACGAACAAAAAGTTATTAATGCAGTAGAAAAATATTTAAAAAAAATACAATGGCAAGATTTTTATGGAGAACGAGAGGTATTACGCAAAGTACAGCACAAAAATGGCAAGCAATTTGTTACAAACGGATTTACCGCATATATCTTTAATACCAACATTCCTGGACTTGAAACACTAGACAACGAATTAGACGAGAACGAGTGTGTAAATATTTTTGCTTGCATACATAATGTGGAATACTCAAAAGCAGATGCGGAAACCCAATTGTTATTTAGAAATATAAGAAAATATATAACAAAATACAAGCAACAAGAATTTTACAATAAAGACAACAGAATTATAGTTTATTTTAACAACAGATTTTTAAATGCAAAATATGTCGCAGAATGTTTTGATATATTAGGTAGAACCAAAGATGAATTTGAAATTAGCGACATAAAAAAAGAGTTATACCCAACACAAATAAAGACAAAAGATGTAACAGCGGTATTGCTACCTATAAGAATGAACCACGAAGAAGAAAGAAGAAGCATACAACAATTTACCGAAAGATTTATTGCAGAACTAAAAAATAAAAATATATAAAAGGAGTAACACGCACTATGAAGATAAGAGTTAAAGATCTCATCAATATTCTTTACAAGCAAACAAGAATAAGTATTGAAGATGATTGTTATAACGAATTGTTTAATGGGAAAATTCATACCACTAATGGGGATTATTCAAAAATTGAAAAATTTTTTGATAAAGATGTCAATTATTTTTATGCACTTGGGAATAATTACATATTAATATCAATTAAACAAGGAGAAAACGATGGAAACTAAATATTATATTGAATTTGTAGACAAAAACGAAAATTGTAATTTTATTATGCAATCAAAATGGTTTACAACAGAAAAAGATGCCGAAAAATGGCTACTGACAAATTTTGACCACATAGATTTTGAGGAATTGAGAATTTTTATAATGAGTGCAGAGTTTTACACGGAAGACCACTATGGGGATATTGAATTAGTAAAGGAAATAACAAAAAATTATTATCAAGAAAAAACAAGGAGCATTTAAAAAGGATAATACAATACCTTGCAAATGTGAATTTAAGTTTATTATAAGGGAGATATAAATATGAAAGATGTGGAAACATTAAACAAACTTACAACTACGGCTAATTTACTTGCCTATATTGAAAAAGTAAAAAAAGAATTTTTAGAAAAGAAAAACATAAAATTAAACTTACAACAAATTAAAAATTATATAACAAACTTTATTTTAAAACTTGGAGCGACACAAATTTATATAGATATTACAATAAACACAATAGAAAGTTATTACAATGAAAATGGCGAACTCATATATTAAGGAGAACTTAAAACGAAGAAATGAAGACCGAGGAAGACTTGCTTGCTACTGGATATGTAAATAAAATTGCCGACCGCTATGGCAAGGAATATTATTGTTTTAAATTATAGGAGATAAGAAAATGATTATTAAACCACGAGCATTAACAGATAACCAACTTGTAGAAAAAGAAATTAAGAAATTTTTAAAGGAGAGAAAACCCAATGAAAAAATTAAAAAAGACAGAAGTTCTAGGTCTAATTAACGAAATAAAACAAAAAGTATCTAAAACACCAAACGGAGCAACCACAATAAAAATAAATGTTTTTAGAGCCATAAAAGAGTTTTTATTAAAACACCAAAACGAAATATATAAATATCAACATTTGTATTTTATCGAAGACAAGTGGGTATATGACACATCTACACCAAAAAAAATTCAACCACTACCAAACAAAGGATTGTTCTGTGGATTTTGCGATTCAAACGATGACACATATCATTATTGGTTAAAAAATAAAAAGCACATTCAAAAATATGGGATTACCTACAAAGACTATAAAAATTTTAACAGCATCAACTGGTTTATAACAGGCGACAATCAGTTATACATAAACCACAAATATTATAGCATTAAAGGAGAAAACAATGAAAAAATTTAATAAAAAGCAAATGGAGATTTTAAACGGCTATTTTGATGTACACGAAGATGATACAATTATTGAACTAGAATCATATACCAACGGTGGAGTGAACATGATAATTTATATAAATAAAAAAGACCGCTTTAAGACGGATTATTTAACACAATTACAACTATTCGCAAACAGTTTTGATATAGATGAAGAAATTATGTATCACAGAGAATTTGAGGGATATTGTGACAATTTTACAATACAAGAAAGCCTAATAGACTTTACTAAATATATCAACGACATAAAAAAGATTATAAGAGAACTAGAAAAGTCAAGCGAAGCTGGAACTAAAAAAAAACTAAAAACATTTGATGTATATTTTACTCTTGAACATCCTTGTGTTTTTAGTGTAGAGGCTGAAAACTCACAAGATGCACAAGAACAAGCAGAAAAAGACCTTGCAAATATGACAGATGCAGAATTGTTTGAGAGAATTAAAAGCGCATTAGATTTTATGGGAACAAAAATTTTAAGAGTGGAAGAAATTTAGAAAGGAGTAGAAAAAATGAAAATAAAAAACCATACGCAATTAAAAACACACGCAGCAAAACTATTGTATGAAAAAAAGTATAACGAAGAACTAAACAAAACTGGAGTGTTTTGGGCATTTTCCACCAATCAATTTCAAGAAAGCAAAATACCACAAAATGGTAACGACAATGAATTTTTAAGTATCGGGATGGGTGGTTATATTCACAAAAGCAACAAGGACAAGCTAGATAAATTTACCAAAGAAATTGTACCAATTCTAAAGAGCGAATTTATACAAAACACAAATAGAAAAGACCACATCTTATACGAACTTTTGAACCACGAAAGTTTCTACTCTTATGAAATTGAAGATGTTTACGAAACATTACAATTTTATTACAATGACATTACAGAAGAAGAAATTTTGGAAGAATTTAACAAATATATGGCATCATAAACAAAGGATAATAAAATGAGCAAAATTATTTTTGCACCATAAACCAAGAATTGAAAGAAGATTTTTAACAAAACAACCTAAAATAAGGGGCAAAAACGGGGCAATTTAAACCAAAACAACCCAACTACGAGTATTTTATCAAGATTTGTATTGCTTGGTGCAAATTGACCCAAATTGGGGGCATATTATTTTAGGAGAAAAACAAATGAAATATACAAATTTAATAAGTCTATGTTACTACATAGCACAATGCGAATATTCAGCAAGAATATTTAAAAAAGAAAATAGAAATATTATAACAGCAAGCGAATTTACAAGCACGGATTTTGAGCAAATAAAAATAATCGAAGAAAAACTTATAACAGCATTGACCGAAGGCAAGAGCAAAATTAAAACAAATAAAGAGTTTGAAAAACTAATAAAATCACTTGCTGCAATTACCCGACACTTTACTTATGAAACCAAAATAAAAAAAGAGATATTAAACATCCTACAAATTAAAATAAAGGAGAAAAACAAATGACAAAAACACAAAACATTGACGAACAATCATTAACAAGTCTTGTCGAGGTTACATACGACTACGACGAAGACGAAGACGGGGAAACCGTTGAGCAAGTTATTATTGATGGCACGAAATATATTGACATTGAATATTTTAGAAGAAAAATAAACGAATTAAAAAACAACAAATAAAAGGAGCAAAATATGATTAACAAAAAAATACTAAACAACACATTAAAAGAATTAAAATCTTTATTAAAAGCATCAAAGGGGTTGACTTTTACCGAAATAAGAAAAATTTTAAATAAAAAATATGAACGCATTAGCAATCGATCCGACAAAGAATATGACGAAACATACGACCTATCGAAACTAATCCAAAGCAAAACTATTGCAAAACTAGTCTTTAAAATCTATAAAAACATGATTGTTTTAATTGAGGTTGTTGAAGACGAAAACGCACCAATGGGAATTGTGTTCTTTTACAATGAATTTTTAAACAACAAACAATGCGGAATAGAACTTTATACACTAAAGGAGATAAAAGAATAATGGGAAGAGCAACAAATCTAGTAAAAGAAATTTTAGAAAATAAATTATTGAGAAAAGCAATTAAAGAAAACGACATGGACACTATTGAAAGGTGTTTAGTTACAGAATTAGAAGAAAATGCAAATCTAAGAGATTTTGTATTCGCCACTAGGGAAAGGGAACATCACACAGAAGATGTTAGGCAAGAAATTTTATACTTGAACAACGACGGGAACAATAATAAACTTGAAAAACAAATAATAGCAACCGATGAAGATATAGAACATATAACAGACTTATATGAAGAATGCTTATGGGATAGCGACGACTGGCAGCTCTGCCTAAAATGGGCATTAGAGCAATTTAAGATTGAAAAATTTAAAAAACAAAAGGAGAAATAAAAATGTTGGATTTTAAAAACCTAGATGGATTTGTAATTGATTTAACAAATGAAGATGAATGCAATGACATTTTGTTACATATCTGTATTGATGAGTGCGATTATTTAACTCTATTAAACTCAAACATCTATGCCAAAAGAGATTTTATTGTCAAGTATTATGTCGACACATATAAATATGTCTTTTGTAAATCTCCAAACATATACCAAGTTTGCGAAACAGAACTAGAAGAACGAAAAGATTTTTATGAGAATTTAAGCACTACTTTAACCGAAATCAACTCAAAATACAATTTAATAAAAATTAAAAGAGAAGATTTAGTTGAATATTATGTAGAAAAAAGGGGTTATGCCAACTTGTTTTTTATTTGTGGGATATACTATGGGGGAGATGTTGAAAAAGATTATATACTAGAACATATAGAATTTGCAGAAAAGGAAAAGTTTTGGGGAGAAGACGAAGATGAATAAAACCAATACATTTATCTGTATAAACCTAAACGACTTTCACAACAACCAAAAGGGTGCAAAAACAAATGCTGAAATGATTTTTATTGATGCAAAGGACGAAAAAGAGTGTAAAGACATTTTGAGATGTATACACCCAAATAAAGCATTTTCAATAATTCGGGGGAAATATATTAATAAGCATATCAAATATGCAGAGGTTGAATAGGAGAAATTTATGGAAAAAAACAATTTAAGTATCATCAATGAAGAATTAACAACAATTTTTGGAGAAGATGGAATAGAACTTTTATTTATATATCAAAAATTATACAAATCTCAAAACCATAAATATTTAGATAGTTTAATAGTTGACTTATACGATATATACTCGCAACTATCCAACGATTTTAAAAACTATAGCCTAGATAAATTTGTTACAGATATAGAAAATATTTTAAAAAATCAAAACAAAAACATTGAAGAAATTTGCATAACAGACATAATAGAACTACGAAAGGCTGAGGGAGAAACTAGTTTTTCTGCCGAGCAAAAAATAAACCTGGAGTTATAACAGATGCGAACACTACTGGACAAAAAAGACATATTAAAAATTGCCGACAATATGGTATTCACAAATCATTGTCTAGCAAGAATAGAAGAAAGAATGGGCAAATTTACAGAGCAAGAACTTATTGAAAAGGTAAGAAAAGCTGCCAATGGTTGGAACAATGTTGATAACACAATAAATATTGTGCTTGACGACACCTTTTATATTATATTTAAAAAAGACCTTGATAAGTTTGTTGCCATAACAATAAAAGGCGAGTCAAAAAATGGAATTTCAATATCACGAAAAATATACTTGGCTCTTCAGCGCAAGTCTTTCAAAACCGAAAATAAATTAAAAATAGATAAAATGATACAAAATGCAAGGAGAAAAAAAAGACATGGAAGATAACAATATTAAAGATTTTTCAAACTATATTTTATTAAAAAAACTAAACGAAAGCGAGCGAGTTCGTGCATATAAATTTATAAAAAAGGGTTCACTCGCAAAAGAAAAAACACCTCAAGGATTTGCAGTTGACAAAACAGAATTAGCAAAGCAAGTAGCAATGACAACGATTGGTTCAAAACTAGAAAGAGGGGGATTCCAAATAGATTTAAGTACTCCATCTCGATTAAATTGTCTATATAAAAGATTTGCCGATATGAATGCAAAAAACAAGATAGCCTGTCAAAACGGTAAATTGCCAAGATATGTTGACGAAAAAGGATTTTTGTGTATAAATTTAAAAGACTATATAAAGCCACAAATAGAAATGATTGCAAAAAAATTAGAATGTAAGCCTATTGATGTATATAACAATATGTTTGAACTTATACAAAAAATAAACAAACACAACTACGAGGAAGAATAGAAATGTACGATGTCTATTCAAAGTTTGACATAAAGAAGCACGCAGAAACATTTATAAATTATTTAGAAGTATGTATAGATCCAAAAGGGAATGTTTATTATGCCGTTCCTAGCCACACAATGTTTCTTGAAAATATAATAAAAAAAGAAATTGGGCAAATAAAATTTAAGGAACTTATTGACAGCCTAGACCTTTGGTGTGATTATCATAAATTCTTATGCACATACACTGGCTATTGTTCTGTGTGGAATAATTTTTATCAAGTGGGAGAAAATGGTTTAACAGCGGAACAAAAATTTGTGTTACAAAAACTACAAACAGCCTATTATACTAAAATCCCAAACAGCCCTCTTTTTAAAGGTAAAATTTAAAAAGCAAAAAAAACATTGCAAATTTATTTGCCAAACAAATTTTAATGTGTTATTATAATAACAGCGAAAGCGAAGCCTTGTATTGGGAGTGGAAGCCTAAACAAAGCTTTACAACTTAATACGAGGCTTGAATGCTACTGGTAAGACCGTCTTCCACAATAGGTCAAATCAGTAGCATTTGTTTTTGCAAAAATAAAATAGGAGAAAAGTAGTAATGGAAAAAAACATTGTAATCATTAAAGAGAAATACATCATTAGCAAGGCTATAACTGAAGATGCCTTAATTGTATGTACTGACAAATGGAAATGGGTTTGCGAAATTGGTAGCGAAAAAAATCTTGGGAACGGAGAAATCCAATTTAGGCTAAAGGATAAGAGTGAAAATAATGGCAAAAGATAGTTTTGTTTTTAGATGTGACTACATAGAAAAACTCTCCCAATTCTCTACAACTGATTTAGGCGAAATAATTAAAGCAATTGCCGAATATGTACAATCTGGTGTCGTTCCCGAATTAAATGCTAGTTTAATGATTGCCTTTAATATAATAAAGGTGGATATTGACAAGGACTTGCAACGGTACGAAGAACGATGCAAAATTAACAAAGAAATTGCAACAAATAGATGGAATAAAAACAACAAATAGTACGAATGGTACGAATGGTACAAATCGTTACGAAAGGAACGAAATATACCGATATGATATGATATGATATGATTATATAGTATTATTATTTAAAGGTCTTTAATATTTTACTTGTTATTATTATTTAATTGTATTAAAACAAGGAAA